>NZ_JBICKY010000048.1:0-33428 GCF_043104705.1 Delftia sp. WSY_10
TACAACCCGCAGGGCATCCACCAGGCGATCCGGCTGCCGGGGCAGCACCATGACAGGGAAACGGGGCTGTATTACAACCGGCATCGGTATTACGATCCGGTGGTGGGGAGTTATGTGAATCAGGATCCGATTGGGTTGATGGGGGGATTCAACGTCTTTAGCTACGGGGCCAATGATCCTATAAGAAGCTATGATCCATTGGGCCTCGATTGGGTCAGGTCGGACATCACTTATCCCAGAGATTCTCCAGATCCAGAGAATCCACTCAATTTCAACACAGTGTATTGTGATAATGAGGAAGTGAAAATAAACTCAAATAATGTAGGAAAGTGTCAGAATGCTCTCGGCACTACCGTTGCGCACGAAAATTCTCACAAAGAAGACATATTAAATTCAAATAAAGATATATGCAAAGGAAACAAAGGGATATCTCAAATTGGGACAAGTAATAAGCAAGTCCGTCTTGCCTCAGAAAGAAAAGCACATGAACTGGAAATAGCCATTCTAGAAAATGCTTTAAAGGACCCTCCCGTTGGATGCACTTCATACGGAATCGAAGCAGAGATACGAACTACCAAGAAAGAACTACTGAAAGTCCATCATGGCACCTACCCGAATTAAATATAGACTTGCAACGTGTTTGTTCAAGATGATAATATTGATATTCCTTCCCCATGAATCTCATGGAGAGCCCAAGGAATATAAAAATATCATTGAATATTCTTTGACCTTGAAAGTGGAAAAAAACTCAATAAAAACAAATATTGTAAACAACTCATCAAAGGATATTAAATTAAGAAAAGACTCCCTTCCATCATCTCTCCTTATTCGTGGGATAAATCTTAGCGCCTACTCAGATTCAGAAGAGCTTAAACCAATTGGCTTATTTCTCCCAATTGGAAGCAATTCAGATTTAAAAATAATACCTGCCGGGGGAGAATTATCCGGCGAGATAAACATAAATAAATTAATAAACAATGATTGCTTTCTTTTGAAGAAAAATCCAATAATAATATTCTGGAGATATTCGGCTCAGACTGATGAAGGCATTCTACCGGCTAAAGAGGGAGCCATAAGAATAAGCGACAAAGATGTTTCATGCGATTAACGCATGTTATGAATTTTTCGTCTTGATGGCGAAGCGCCAGACGAGCACAATAAACTTGATGGAAAAAATTATGACTAATGCGATAAGCTCAAAGTACTTACGCGTGAGGAAAAATTAAGGCAATTATGGCAAGGTGGATGAGATAAAAAAAGCACAGGTACCGAATCCGGCTATCTAGAGCGTCTTGTGGATTTCCCACAGAAATCAGTACCTGCATGACTGCTGGCCACATGAGCACAGTAAAGACCAAAGATTGAAGACCACTCAGCTCAGCAGCCGACGGACCAGACCAGCCGGGTGGCCTGGGCTGCAAAGCTGGACCCCTGGGGCAATGTGCTGCAGAAGTACAACCCGCAGGGAATCCACCAGACGATCCGGCTGCCGGGGCAGCACCATGACAGGGAAACGGGGCTGCATTACAACCGGCATCGGTATTACGATCCGGAGCTGGGGCCTATATCAATCAGGATCCTATTGGTTTGAATGGAGGAACGAACATATCAGTGTATGCGCCAGATCCATTGCAATGGATTGATCCACTGGGATTAGTGTGGTGGGCTGATGCAGTGAATAATGGGTTAGGAGTTTTAGGGAACGCGGGCGGTGCAATCGTTGGCGGCGCCTTGCTGGCGGCACCAGAGCCGACCCTGGTAACAAAAGTGGCTGGATCTGCCGTGCTTTCAAAATCTGTATATGGTTTTGGTGCAAGCTGGTATGGATTTACAAGAGCCTTGAGCGATGACCCAAGCTACGATATACCGAGCGATCAATCTTCATTGCCTCGTGCACTCGTTTGTGCTGCTGGATGCAATGATGCAGGCAGAGGGGTTGCAGATGTGATGGATTTAAGCTTGGATTTGGCTGTTGGAAAGATTCCAGTTAATAATAAAATAAAACTATCAATAAAATGGGGCATGGATGTGGACCCACCATGGAAACAGCCTGTCAGCAGTATGTTCACTCCCCGGCAAAACACTGCTCTGGATGTATTGCAAGGAGCGAATGCTGCGCAAAGCATGATGAACTCCGGGTCGTCCATTTGCAAGAAATAGAAATCTATGAAAATAGATCATAAATCATCTTTAGTGCATTTTGAAAAATATTCAGATATATACGCTGGACTTGCATCTATTCTGATGAATTTAATTCTAGTTATTAATTTATTCGAGAATAGTGTAAGTTTATTATTTAGTTTCTTGTTTTACATTTTTTGTGGATTTTATATATTTGGCGCAGGCTCAAGGGAACTAAGAAGAAAAAATACTAGAGGTTATTTCATTTTCTTTTTATTCTATTTAATTCCGTATTTCTTCTCTGGTGTATTTTGTTTATATTTTGCATTATTTAATAATGCTTAAAAAAACCGCGAAGAATTCAAAATATCAATAAGCGTGCAATGATATTTTTATTCAAGTAGTAGCAAAATATGCCTGCACTACACCCAGAATCGTAGCTGCAGACACCTTGGCCCTGCTGGGGCTAGCAGTTCCAATGTGCCACGCACATTCATGCAATATATGTAGATGCAACTGCAGAGAAAAAAGAGAACAGCAATAGCGCATCGCCATCTATCACTACTGCTGCGACCGCCTGGGCACACCCATGGCCCTGACCGACCAGACCGGCCAGGTGACCTGGGCCGTAAAGCTGGACCCTTGGGGCAATGTGCTGCAGGAATACAACCCGCAAGGCATCCACCAGGCGATGCGGCTGCCGGGGCAGGCTCAAGACGCCGCCGCTGCTCGTTCAAATAGAACAAGGTATTGATTATGGTAGATTATTCCCTTATCAAAAATATCGCTTTTGGCATAAAAAAATATGTAGAAAAACAGGAGATTCTACATCTTTCTTTCATGAGAACCCATAGTGATCTTGTGAAGCTGTCAAATATAGAATTTCTTCCTCGTAGCGGATTTGTTTTTGATGAGGAAATGAATAAATGGGAATTTAAAAAGCATGGGTGTGGTTATGAATTCTCTCATGAAGGTACGGTTATTGATATAAATGATTATTTCCTGTCGAATGGAGATTTTTTTAGCGCAAATAGATTATTCTTCTATTTCGAATCGATTAAATTTAATTTCAAAAACCAAGATGCAGACGATGCGATTAAATCTGCCTTGATTTATTTGGAATCTACAGGGGAGATCGTGAAGGTGCTACCAACGGGGTATTATAAGTTCCTTTCATCTTAATGCTGTCATTAATTTAATTATTAATCTGGTTAATAAAGGAGATAAAATCTTATTGATTTTATAAAGTGCATAACACGCTCCAGGGCTACTCACAATCGGCGGGTAACAGGATAGGAAGATATTGAAATGCCTCGCTTGAAATATCCTGAAATGAGGATGGAATTGCTCGGATATTTGAGGAAACTCAAGGATTTGAAGTATCAAATGAGCCTGGGTGAATCAGGACTTTCCTGCAGACATTCAATACGACCATCTTGATTTGGCCATACATTTCATTTTTGACGATACGGATCTTGGCAGTGATGCTCGTATGGCGATCGGTGAGATTCTTCTCGATGAGCAGGAGGCAGCGCTGATGGGGCAGTTGGTGGATGCCATCAATGCCATCTTTGAGGCGTACGGCACGGACATGCCGGACGGCTTCTACATGCAAGTTGCCGAATGGACGAGGGTGGTGGCCTGTGCCGAAAGGGCGTTCGATTGTCTGGAGGAGAGCAACGCCGCTGGCTGCCCCGAGCTGCTGGATTGACACGGGCATGCCTGCCAGCCGACTGGCCGGGGCAAGACCATGGCTGATCGTGATGTCCAGTCGGTGGTGAAGAGTACCGTAGCGTTGCCAGGTTCGTGGAACAACAAGATGTTTTCCACTGGTAGCCCGCCCCCAAACCTGCCGGACAATCCATGGAAACCAAGGCACCGTTCCATGACAACTTCAACCCCCCTTGCCGAACCCGAATTGAGAGCCTTCGCCGCAGCGGCGGCAGAGCAGCAGCGATGCGCGGACTGCGCTGTGCTGTGGAAACCGGGCTGGGAGTCCTTGTCGGGTGCGGACAAGACTTCGCATCTGCAGCAGGTTGGTGCGCTGGGCACGCCGGAGACACGGGAATTGCTTGATGAATACCACCCACAGGGCACGAACCAGTGGTCGCCGGATGCTCCCATCGCCCTGGGCTGGCACCCGTACAACCGCTGCACGCTCTGGCGCTGCCACCATTGCAATGCCGCCTTTCTGCGCTACACGGAGTACGGCGGCTACTACCAGGACGATCGCATCCGGCCGCTGCTGGCGCATCTGATCGTCACGCCCGAGCAGGGCCGCGTCTGAGCGGCGCTGCTCGGCCGGCTCAGGTCCAGTCGAAGGTGAACAGCGCCGTGCGGCTTTCCGGCTCGTAGAACAGCAGGATGCTGTCCGCGCCCGTGGCGCACCAGTTGTAGCCGGCCACGTTGGCCACGTGGAAGAAGGGCTTGCCGTTGCGGGTGATGCGGATGCCGTCGTCTTCCAGTTCATCGCCCATGCCGGCGTTTTCCGCTTCGTCCAGCTGGAAGGCCGGGGGAATGGGCGGGTGGCTGGTCCAGTTGCCGTACCAGATGCCGCCGCCCAGGCTGTCCAGGTAGTCCTGCTCCATGGGCTCGCCCTTGCCGTAGCGCGAGTAGCTGGCCAGTCGGCCATGCTTGGCGTAGTAGGCACTGGCCTTGGCGTGGCTGGCCAGCATTTCGTCGGTGTGCTCGCAGGCGTAGGCGTCCTTGGTGAACTGGCCGCCATGCTGCGGCGCGCGCTGGAAGAAGCCTTCGTTGCCCAGGAAGCGGTAGCGGTTGTCGGGCGTCAGTTCCAGCGCAAACCAGTTGGGGGCGGTGAAGGCGTTGTGGTGGGCTTCGGTCTCATCGCCTATGCAGCCCTCGAAGGGCTCGACGGGGCACAGCATGTGGACCACGGTGCCGGCCAGTTCGGGCCGCACCAGGCCCAGGTCGATGGAGATCAGCGGCAGCAGGTGCTCGGCCAGCCAGGGCTGGTCGGCCACGAAGATGTCGGCGGCGGCGGGGAAGGGGGTGAGGCCCGGCTTCAGTTCGCGGACTTCGGTTTGCTGGGTCAAGAGGAACTCCTGGGTGAGGGGATGGTGGTGCCGGGGGTGATCTCGAAGATGTCCTGGTCCGATGCGGCTGCGCTCTCGTGGTAGATGTCGTAGAGGTACTGCGCCAGTTCGGCGTGGGTGACATCGCAGGGAATGGCCAGCAGGGCGGGCGCGCGCTTGCCGTCGGCGCCGACGTTGAAGCAGCGCCACTGGGCCTGTGCGCGTTCGATGGCGATGATGCGGCCGAAGACATTGAACCGGTATTTTTCCAAGGGAGATCCTCCTGGCGATCCGGCATCGTAGCGGCTGTCGAGGGGCTCATGCGTGTTCTCCCTAGGTTCGTGCCGGCGTTTCGTCTATATATTTCAAACCTAAACTATTCAGGCTTAAAGTTGTTGGGCCTGGATTCTGAACCTGGGGCGTCCTGTGCCGTCGCCCTGCGAGAAAAGGGTTTGCGGTATGAAGATCGTCTGTATCGGTGGAGGTCCCGCCGGCCTGTACTTCGGCCTGCTGATGAAGCTGCAGGACCCCGCCAACGAGGTCACGGTGGTGGAGCGCAACCGGCCCTACGACACCTTTGGCTGGGGCGTGGTGTTCTCGGACGCCACCATGGACAACCTGCGCGAGGCCGATCCGGTGTCGGCCCGCACGATTGGTGACGCCTTCAACCACTGGGACGATATCGACATCCACTTCAAGGGACGGAGCCTGCGCAGCAGCGGCCATGGCTTCATCGGCATAGGCCGCAAGAAGCTGCTCAACATCCTGCAGGCGCGCTGCGAGGACGTGGGCGTGAAGCTGGTGTTCGAGAACTTCGTGCAGGACGACCAGGCGATGGCGCGCGAGTACGATGCCGACCTGGTCATCGCCTCGGACGGCATCAACAGCCAGGTGCGCACGCGCTATGCCGATACCTTTCGGCCCGATATCGACCAGCGCCGCTGCCGCTTCGTGTGGCTGGGCACGACCAAGGTGTTCGATGCCTTCACCTTCGCCTTCGTGCAGACCGAGCACGGCTGGTTCCAGGCCCATGCCTACCGCTATGAAGACGGCATGTCCACCTTCATCGTGGAGACGCCCGAGGAGACCTGGCAGGCCGCCGGCATAGAGCAGATGAGCCAGCAAGAGGGCATTGCCTATTGCGAAAAACTGTTCGCCCCCTGGCTGGACGGCCATGCCCTGGTCAGCAATGCCACGCACCTGCGCGGCTCGGCCATCTGGATCCGCTTTCCGCGCGTGATCTGCAATACCTGGGTGCACTGGAATGCGCTGGACACGCTGCGCGGCCCGCGCAGCGTGCCCGTGGTGCTGATGGGCGATGCGGCGCACACGGCGCATTTCTCGATTGGCTCGGGCACCAAGCTGGCGCTGGAGGATGCGATCGAGCTGGCGCGCAGCCTGCGGTCTGCGGGGGGCATCGAGGCCGGCCTGCGCCACTACGAAGAGGTGCGCAGCGTGGAGGTGCTCAAGATCCAGAACGCGGCGCGCAATTCCACGGAATGGTTCGAGAACGTGGAGCGCTATGCGGGCCTGGAGCCGGAGCAGTTCGCCTATTCGCTGCTGACGCGCTCGCAGCGCATCTCGCACGAGAACCTGCGCCTGCGCGATGCCGCCTGGCTGCAGGGCTTCGAGCGCTGGATTGCCGAGCATGCGGGCGAGACCGTGCCCGAAGGCCGCCGCCCGCCCATGCCCATGCTCACGCCCTACCAGGCGCGCGGCCTGCGGCTGAAGAACCGCATCGTGGTCTCGCCCATGGCCATGTATTCCTGCACCGACGGCGTGCCTGGCGACTTCCACCTGGTGCACCTGGGCGGGCGCGCCATGGGCGGCGCGGGCCTGGTGATGGTGGAGATGACCTGCACCTCGCCCGACGCGCGCATCACGCCCGGCTGCCCCGGGCTGTGGAACGACGAGCAGGCGCAGGCCTTTGGGCGCATCGTTGATTTTGTGCACGCGCAGGGCGGGGCGCACATTGGTATGCAGCTGGGGCATGCGGGCCGCAAGGGTTCCACCCAACTGGGCTGGCAGCAGATCGACCATCCGCTGGAGCAGGGCAACTGGCCGCTGCTGTCGGCGTCGGCACTGCCGTACTTGGAGGGGCTCTCGCAAGTGCCCCGCGCCATGACCCGCGCCGACATGGACCGCGTGCGCGAGGACTTCGTGGCCGCCACGCGGCGCGCCGCGGCAGCGGGATTTGACTGGCTGGAGCTGCACTGCGCCCACGGCTATCTGCTGTCCAGCTTCATCTCGCCGCTGACCAACCGGCGCGACGACGAATATGGCGGCAGCCTGGACAACCGCTTGCGCTTTCCGCTGGAGGTGTTCGAGGCGGTGCGTGCAGCCTGGCCGCAGGACCGGCCCATGTCGGTGCGCATCTCGGCCCATGACTGGGTGGAGGGCGGCATCACGCCCGACGATGCGGTGGAGATCGCACGCCGCTTCAAGGCGGCGGGCGCCGACATGATCGACTGCTCCTCGGGCCAGGTCAGCCCCGACCAGAAGCCGGTGTACGGCCGCATGTACCAGACGCCGTTTGCCGACCGCGTGCGCAACGAGGCCGGCATACCGACCATTGCCGTGGGCGCCATCTTCGAGGCCGACCATGCCAACGCCATCATCGCCTCGGGCCGGGCCGACCTGTGCGCGCTGGCGCGTCCGCACCTGGCCGATGCCGCCTGGACGCTGCGCGAGGCCGCACGCCTGGGCGCCCACGATGTGGACTGGCCGCCGCAGTACCAGCCCGGCAAGCGCCAGTTGGAAACCAACTTCGAACGCGCCGCCGCCATGGCGCAGTTGGACGCGAAATGAAACTACACCCCCTGAGTCGCTTCGCGCCTTCCCCCTCTCTCGCTTCGCGGGAGGGGGACGACACCGTCGGTGCGGGGCGGCCCTTCCTCGGCGTCCCTCGCTGTGTGGCGCGCCGGTTTCATAGGTTGCGGGTGGCTCGCATCGCCACGGGTGATTGAAATGACCATATCTTTGAATCTTCTTGAAGGGCGCCACGCCCTGGTGACGGGCGGGGCGCGCGGCATAGGCCTGGCCTGCGCGCGGGCGCTGCTGGCGCGCGGCGCGCGGGTCACGCTGCTGGGACGCGATGGTGCGGCGCTGGATGCTGCCGTGCGCGAGCTGGGCGGCACGGCACCGGCAGCACAGATGGTGCAGTCCGTGCAGGCGGATATTGCCGACGAGGTCTCGGTGCGCCAGGCCTTCGCGCAGGCCGAGGCGGCCTTCGGCCCCGTGCAGGTGCTGGTCAACAACGCGGGCCAGGCCAGCAGCCAGAAGTTCGAGCGCACCGATGCCGCACTGTGGCAGGCGATGCTGGCCGTCAACCTCACGGGCACCTTCCACTGCATGCAGGCCGCGCTGCCGGGCATGCTGGCTGCGCGCTGGGGCCGCATCATCAATGTTGCCAGCACGGCAGGGCTGATCGGCTATGCCTATGTCAGCGCCTATTGCGCGGCCAAGCATGGCGTGATCGGCCTCACGCGCTCGCTGGCGCTGGAGACGGCGGGCAAGGGCGTCACGGTGAACGCGGTCTGCCCCGGCTATACCGAGACCGACATCGTGCGCGGCGCCGTGGCCAACATCGTGGACAAGACCGGCATGACTGCGGATGAGGCCCGCGCCAGGCTGGCCGAACGCAACCCGCAGGGCCGCCTGGTCCAGCCCGAGGAAGTGGCCGAGACCGTGGCCTGGCTGGCCCTGCCGGCGTCCGCCTCGGTCAACGGCCAGTCCATTGCCGTCGATGGCGGCGAGGTGATGACCGGCTGAACCCGGTCCACCCCCGTTTTCTGAATTCTTGATGGAGACACCATGAGCACCCAGCCCGAAGAACACAGCATGAAGCACCACAAGCGCCCCCTGGCCGGCTACGAGGCCAGGACCTTTGTGTGGCAGGTATCGGCCGACGGCAAGATCGGCACCATCACCCTGAACCGGCCCGAGCGCAAGAACCCGCTGACCTTCGGCTCCTATGCCGAGCTGCGAGACCTGTTCCGCGCCCTGGTCTATGCCACCGACATCAAGGCCGTGGTGGTCACGGGCGCGGGCGGCAATTTCTGCTCGGGCGGCGATGTGCACGAGATCATCGGCCCGCTCACCAAGATGAGCATGCCCGAGCTGCTGGACTTCACGCGCATGACGGGCGACCTGATCAAGGCCATGCGCGCCTGCCCGCAGCCCATCGTGGCGGCCGTGGACGGCATCTGCGCGGGCGCGGGCGCCATGGTCGCGATGGCGGCCGACATGCGCCTGGGCACGCCCGCGGCGCGCACGGCGTTTCTCTTCACCCGCGTAGGCCTGGCCGGTGCCGACATGGGCGCCTGCACGCTGCTGCCGCGCATGATCGGCCAGGGCCGCGCCTCCGAGCTGCTGTACACGGGCCGCGCCATGACGGCCGAGGAGGGCGCTGCCTGGGGCTTCTTCAATGCCCTGCATGGCGCCGAACAGATCGGCGAAGCCGCCCATGCGCTGGCCGCCCAGCTGGCCGCCGGCCCCACCTTTGCCCATGGCGTGACCAAGAAGCTGCTGCACCAGGAATGGAACATGGGCGTGGACGAGGCCATCGAGGCCGAAGCCGAGGCCCAGGCCATCTGCATGCAGACGCGCGACTTCCACCGCGCCTACGAGGCCTTCGTGGCCAAGCAAAAGCCCGTCTTCGAAGGAAACTGAAAATGCGTGATTCCTCCTGGCTGGACTGGCCTTTCTTCGACGACGCCCACCGCACGCTGGCGCATGAGGCCGATGCCTGGTGCGCCCAATCCCTGGGCGATGTGGACCACCACGATGCCGATGCAGCCTGCCGCCAACTGGTGAAGGCCCTGGGCCAGGCCGGCTGGCTGCGCTATGCCGTGCCGTCCGGCCCCGGCGGCGCCTGGGGCGGGGCCTTGCCCGAGGTGGACTCGCGCGCGGTCTGCATCCTGCGCGAGACCCTGGCCCGCCATGAAGGCCTGGCCGACTTCGCCTTTGCCATGCAGGGCCTGGGCAGCGGTGCGATATCGCTCATGGGGTCGGAAGCGCTGCGCCAGCGCTACCTGCCGCGCGTGGCGCGTGGCGAGGCCATTGCGGCCTTTGCGCTGTCCGAGCCCGATGCCGGCTCCGACGTGGCCGCCATGGCCTGCGAGGCGCGGCTCGAAGGCGACCACTATGTGCTCAACGGTGCCAAGACCTGGATCTCCAACGGCGGCATTGCCGACTTCTACTGCGTGTTCGCCCGCACGGGCGAGGCGCCGGGGGCGCGCGGCATCAGCGCCTTCGTGGTCGATGCGGACACGCCGGGTTTCTCCATTGGCGAGCGCATCGAGCTGATCGCGCCGCACCCGCTGGCCACCATCCGTTTCGACAACTGCCGCATACCCGTGTCGCAGCGCCT
This sequence comes from Delftia sp. WSY_10, assembly GCF_043104705.1. Taxonomy (NCBI): domain Bacteria; kingdom Pseudomonadati; phylum Pseudomonadota; class Betaproteobacteria; order Burkholderiales; family Comamonadaceae; genus Delftia; species Delftia sp. WSY_10. Next base: position 10,525 of record NZ_JBICKY010000048.1, read on the forward strand.
GGGCGAGCCGGGGCAGGGCTTCAAGCTGGCCATGATGACGCTGGACATCTTCCGCGCCTCGGTGGCCGCCGCCGCACTGGGCTTTGCGCGCCGCGCGCTGGACGAAGGCCTGGCACGCGCCAAGTCACGCCGCATGTTCGGCCAGACCCTGGGCGACCTGCAACTGACCCAGGCCGCGCTGGGCGACATGGACACGGCCATCGACGCATCGGCCCTGCTGACCTACCGGGCCGCCTGGATGCGGGATGTGAAGAAGACGCGCACCACGCGCGAGGCGGCCATGGCCAAGATGACGGCCACTGAATCGGCCCAGGCCGTGATCGACCGCGCGCTGCAGATGTTCGGCGGGGCGGGCGTGGTCTCGGGCATGCCGGTGGAGACGCTGTACCGCGAGATCCGCGCGCTGCGCATCTACGAGGGCGCGACCGAGGTGCAGAAACTCATCATCGCGCGCGAGCTGCTCAAGGCCTGAGCGGCAGGCTGCCCATTCAACGCAAAGCCAGGGAACATCGCATGCAAGCCTCCGCCCACATCGATACTTTCGCCCGGGACAACCTGCCGCCGCCCGACCAATGGCCCGAGTTCCTGCTCGACGGCCCGGACGTGGCCTATCCCGAACGCCTGAACTGCGCGGCCGAACTGGTCGATGCCATGGTGGCGCGCGGCCATGGCGACCGCGTGGCCCTGCGCTGGAGGCAGGGCGCGGACCAGGCCGCCATGACCTATGCCGAACTGCAGGCGCTGACCAACCGCATCGCCCATGTGCTGGTGGAAGACCTGCAGCTGGTGCCCGGCAACCGGCTGCTGCTGCGCGGCCCCAACAACGCCATGATGGCCGCTTCCTGGCTGGCCGCCATCAAGGCCGGGCTGGTGACGGTGCCCACCATGCCGCTGCTGCGTGCCAAGGAGCTGCAGCAGATCATCGCCAAGGCCCGGGTGCAGGCCGTGCTGTGCGATGTGCGCCTCAAGGACGAGGTGCAGCTGTGCCTGCAGCCCGGCCATGAACACCATTGCCCGGACCTCTCGCGCGTGCTGTATTTCAACGATGGCGCAGCCGACGCGCTGGACGCCCTGGCCGCAGCCAAGCCCGACACCTTTGCCTGCTGCGACACGGCGGCAGACGATGTCTGCCTGATCGCCTTCACCAGCGGCACCACGGGCGCGCCCAAGGGCTGCATGCATTTCCACCGCGACGTGCTGGCCATGTGCGACCTGTTCCCGCGTCACGTGATACGGCCCGGCCCGGACGACATCTTCTGCGGCACGCCGCCGCTGGCCTTCACCTTTGGCCTGGGCGGGCTGCTGTGCTTTCCGCTGCGCGTGGGCGCCAGCACCGTGCTGGCCGAAAAGCTCACGCCCGAAGGGCTGCTGCAGCTGGTGCAGGATTTCCGCGCCACCATCGTCTTCACCGCGCCCACCTTCTACCGGCAGATGGCGGCGCAGGCAGCGCGCTTCGACCTGTCGTCACTCAGGAAAAGCGTCTCGGCCGGCGAGGCCCTGCCGGACGCCACGCGCCAGCTGTGGAAGCAGGCCACGGGCATCGAGATGATCGACGGCATCGGCGGCACCGAACTGATCCACGTCTTTGTCTCCAGCCCGCCCGAGGAGGTGCGCGCGGGCGCCATCGGCAAGGTCGTGCCCGGCTATGTGGCCCAGGTGGTGGATGACGACATGCAGCCCGTGCCCGACGGCACGCCCGGCCGCCTGGCCATCAAGGGGCCGACCGGCTGCCGGTATCTTGCCGACGAGCGCCAGAAGCGCTTTGTGCAAAACGGCTGGAACCTGCCCGGCGACACCTTTGTGCGCGACGCCGACGGCTATCTGTTCTACCAGGCGCGCAATGACGACATGATCATCTCGGCCGGCTACAACATCGCCGGCCCCGAGGTGGAGGACGCACTGCTGCGCCACGAGGCCGTGGCCGAATGCGGCGTGATCGGCGCACCCGACGACGAGCGCGGCCAGGTGGTCAAGGCCTTTGTGGTGCTCAAGCCCGGCTTTGCGGCCGGCGACGACATGGCGGCCACGCTGCAGGCCTTCGTCAAGGCCAGCATTGCGCCCTACAAGTACCCGCGCGCCATTGTCTTCGTGCCGGCCCTGCCGCGCACCGAGACCGGCAAGCTGCAGCGCTTCGTGCTGCGCAAGATGCCGTGAGCGCGCGCCATGGCCTCCGCCTTCGTCAGCCAGGTGCAGGTGCTGTTTCGCCATTGCGATCCGGCCGGCATCGTCTTTTACCCGCGCTATTTCGAAATGGTCAACGACCTGGTGGAGGAATGGTTCGACAGGGGAATGGGCCTGCCATTCCACACCCTGCATGTACAGCGCCAGGTGGGCACGCCCACGGTGTCGGTGCAATGCGATTTCACGGCGCCCAGCCGCTGGCACGACACGCTGCGCCAGGTATTGGAGGTGCGCCGCATCGGCGGGGCATCGTTCCAGTTCGATGTGCGTTTCGAGGGGCCGGACGGCCAGCGACGGCTGTCTGCGCGCATGACCATCGTCACCATGGATTTGCGCAGCATGAAGGCCACGCCACTGCCGGCCGACCTGCGCGAGCGCCTGCAGGCCTATCTGGTGCCGCAGGACGGTTTTACGGATTCAACGAGAACAGGATGAAGCAATGAAGACTCTGCAACCCCCGGACTGGCTGGCGCCACGAGGCTATGCCAATGGCATCCTCACCGAAATGACGGTCGGCTCCCGGCTGGTGTTTGTCGGCGGGCAGATTGGCTGGAACGGCCAGCAGCAATTCGAGACGGACGACTTTGCCGGACAGGTGCGGCAGGCGCTGGCCAATATCGTCGCCATCCTCGCCGAAGGCGGCGCCAGGCCCGAGCACATCGTGCGCATGACCTGGTATGTGACCGACAAGCAGGAATACGTGGCGGCCTATCCGGCCATTGGAAAGCACTACCGCGAACTGATCGGGCGGCATTTCCCCGCCATGACGGCGGTGGAGGTGGCGGATCTGGTGGAAGACCGGGCCAAGGTGGAGATCGAGGTCACGGCGGTGGTGCCTGCATGACGCACCTCTGAGCATGTGCCCGCGCATGTGCGCCGCCGTGCGGGCGGGCCCACGCGCGGCAGGGACTCACTTGATTTCGAACAGGGTGCGGTCCTTGCCCAGGATCCAGTTCGGCGGCTTGCCGCGGCCGGTCCAGGTCTTGCCGGACTCGGGGTCCTGGTACTTGGCGGGGGCGCTCTTCTTGCCATCGGGCTTCCAGGGGAAGACCTGCTGTGCCGTGAAGCCAAACTCCCGGACCAGTTCCTGCACCGATGCCAGAGCCGCTTTGGACTCCAGCTTGCGGGCCTCGTCGATTTGCTGGTCGAGCAGTTTTTTCTGGGCAATCAGCTCTTGGTATGTAGTCATCTTGATAGAAGAATTTCTAAGTGCGGCTATTTGTCGAAAACTGCGCAGCAAGAACAACGACCCGGAACTCTTTACGCAATGGTCAAGGTTGGTGCATGTGCAGTGGGGGATGAAGATATCACCGTAAGTATAAATACTGATGATGTGAGCGTTCTATGGGGTGTAGACAGCTTCTTCTCATGCCTGGGCATATTCCGAGGCGATCCGCATTATATCCAGCAGCATCTTGATAACCGCCAGTTTACAAAAGCTGTTGCGTCTTTGTTACATTTGCAGAGCATTGTGGTTGGCGCTTCCTCCTCTGGAGAGGGCGTGCTGGCATGCTTTTCCTGGGCAGCCGCGACGAGGTGATCGTACAAGTTCCCATTTCAGAACCGGTTGCGGGTGCTGATTTTGTTTCATCAATCGATTTTATTTATCGATTTATAAAATAAATTACATGTGATTCGATTCTGCTATTTAATCTTGCGATTAACACGCGTTGTTTCATTTGTCTTGTCGATTGGCTGGATAGATTTTTTGTATTGCGAGGATTGAATTCCTGGCCGTGGTTTGAAATATCTTCCGCCGATATCGCGTAAATTCATGAGCCGTTGATTGCCAGGCCATTGCAGTCCCGAGAATGCCTTTGGGGCTGATTCTTCAGGCGCAGTTTCGCGGCCCGGCCATGCCCGCCAGGCAGCGGGCGCGTACCGAACGCTTGATTGGCGTGCCACCAACAGCCTGTTAGCATCGCCGCACTACAACGATCCACACCCTGGCAGACATGGCAAGAAGGCAGACCAGCGCCCACGACGGCAACGAGACCCGCGAGACCCTTCTCAAGCTGGCCGCCCGCACCTTCGGTGAGCAGGGCTACTCTGCCACCACCATGCGCAACATTGCCGAGCAGTCCGGGATCGAGGCCGCCAGCATCTACTACCACTTCGCCTCCAAGGAGGAGCTGGTGGACGAGGTCATGGAGCAGGGCGGCAACCGCATCATCAGCCAGCAGCAGGAGCGCCTTGCCGCGCTGGGCGCCGACGCCACGGCCGAGCAGCGTTTCCGCGCAGCCGTGCTGGGCCAGATGGCGGGCCTGATCAAGCATGGGGACTTCGCCCTGGCCCACGGCCGCCTGCTGGGCCAACTGCCCGACAAGGTGCGCGAACGCCAGATCAAGCGCCGCGAGCGCCACCAGAAATTCTGGAGCGGCCTGCTCGAAGACCTGCGCGCCGAAGGCCGCCTGCGGGCCGATGCCGACATCCACCTGGCGCGCATCATGATCCTGGGCAGCATCAACTCCATACAGTCCTGGTTCAACCCCCGCAAGGGCTCGCTGGAGAAGGTGGCGGACCAGATCTGCGACATGTTCTTCCGGGGCGTGGGGCCCGCAGATCAATAGGCACAATGCGGGAAATCGCCAGTCGGCTGTCACATGCCTGTGCCATATTGCCGCGCTGTCTCCGGGGCCCGTGCTGAAAATGCCGGCGGACAGTTAACGATATTGAATTGTCAATAGTAAGATCGCCGTCTTATGCGTCTGCTTGTTTTGCGCCTGCTATTGCTGGCCGTGTTCTTCAACACGGCCATTGGCATGCCCCTGCACGGCGCAACGCATATCCGGCAGGCGGCGGCAGCGCCCGGCCAGGCGTTTGCCGGCCTGAACGGCTGCGAGGACAAGGCGCCGGCCGGTGAAAAGGCGGAAGCCGCGGAAGCCCTCTGCGTCTGGTGCATGGGCCATGCACCGCATGCGGCGGCCTGGCTGCCGCACTTCGGCCTGCCGCTGGCCGTGGCCGCACCGCCTGAGAGGGTGCCGCCGCGCACCGTGGGCGGCGCCATCCCCTCGCAGAACCGCTGGGCCTTTGCATCGCGCGACCCGCCGCGCTGAATCCGCAAGCACTTTTCTCCTTCTCTGCCGCCGGCACCCGTTGGTGCTGGCGGCATGTCCGTGTTTGCGCGCGCCGGCTTCTGATGCCGGCGGCATGCGCCCGTGCCCGTTTTCATCATGACTGCCTTCTCCATCCTCGCGAAGCCGCTCCCCGGCCTTCGCCCGCTGCCGCTTGCCCTGAGCGCTGCCGCTTTCTTCTCCACGCCCGTGCTGGCCCAGGGCCCGGAACAACCTGCGGCATCCGTGCCGTCAGCGCCGTCGCCCCAGGAGCAGACCCTGCTGCCTGCCGTGGAAGTCGTGGGCCGCACGGCCTCGGGCGCCTATCACACCGATGAGGCGGCAGGCGCCAAGACCGACCTGCCGCTGCGCGAGCTGCCGCAGTCGGTGCGCGTGATCACGCGCCAGGCCATGGACGACCTGGGAGCCACCAAGCTGGACGATGTGCTGGACTATGTGGGCGGCGTCTCGCGCCAGAACAACTTTGGCGGCCTGTGGGACAACATCGTCATTCGCGGCCTGCCCGGCGATCAGAACGTGGGCATGGCCACCTTGTTCAACGGCTTTTCCTCGGGGCGCGGCTTCAACGCGCCGCGTGATCTGGCCGGCGTGGAGCGCATCGAGTTCCTCAAGGGCACGGCCGCTGCGCTCTACGGCAGCAGCGAGCCGGGCGGCACGCTGAACGTCGTCTCCAAGCGTCCGCTGTGGACGCCTTCGCATTCCGTGGAAGCCTATGCGGGCAGCTACGGGCTGCGGCGCGGCGCGCTCGACAGCACGGGACCGATTGGCGAGAACTTTGCCTACCGGCTCAACATCGCCGTGGAGGACCGCGACAGCTTCCGCGACTTCGTGGGCGCCAGCCGCCAGGTGATTGCGCCGGCCTTCACCTGGAAGCTGGGGCGCGATACGGTGCTGGAGTACTCGGGCGAGCTGCTGCGCCACAAGACGCCGCTGGACCGTGGCGTGGTGGCCGTGGGCGACCGCCTGGGCGCCATCTCGCGCAGCCGCTTCCTGGGTGACCCGCGCGACGGCGATGTGACGGTGGAAAACCGCACGCACCAGTTCATCCTCTCGCATGAGTGGAGCGCGCAGTGGCGCAGCCGCCTGGGCCTGTCCTACCGCGAGACCTCGATCAACGGCTTTTCCACCGAACCCCATGCGCTGCTGGCCAATGGCGACCTGACGCGCCAGCGGCGTTTCCGCGACTACCAGTCCGACGATATCGCCGTGCAGGCCGAGCTGCAGGGCACGGTGAAAACGGGCACCGTCGAACACGAGCTGCTGCTGGGCCTGGAGAGCTTTCGCTTCGACATGGATACGGTGATGCTGCGCGCCAACCCCACGGCGGCCAATCCCTATGCCATCAATATCTACAACCCCGTCTACGGCGGCACGCAGCCCGTGCCCACGGCCAATACCGATACCTTCGAGCGCCAGCGCAACACGGCCTTCTACCTGCAGGACGCCATCAAGCTCTCTCCCCAGTGGCGCGTGGTGGCCGGCCTGCGCATGGACCGCTATGACCAGTCGCTGCACAACCGCCGCACGGGCGCGACCACGCAGCAGGACCCGACCTCGACCTCTCCGCGCCTGGGCCTGAGCTGGCTGCCGCTGCCGCAATGGACCTTCTATGCCAACGTGGGCCGCTCGTTCCGGCCCAACGTGGGCGTCGATGTGGCCGGCGCGGGCTTCAGTCCCGAATCCGGCCGCTCCATGGAGCTGGGCGCCAAGTGGGAAAGCGCCGACCGGCGCATGGGCGCCACGGCCGCGCTGTTCGACATCCGCAAGCGCAACGTGCTGACGGCCGACCCGGGCAACGCCGGCTACTCGGTCTCGGCCGGCGAGATCCGCAGCCGGGGGCTGGAGTTCGACTTTGCCGGCCAGGTCACGCAGCGTTGGCGCCTGAATGCGAGCCTGGTGCTCAACGACGTGGAGATCTCGCGCGACAACACGCTGGAAGTGGGCGGGCGCCTGCTCAACGTGCCCAAGGTCAACGGCAGCGTGCTGGCGGTCTACGAAAACGCCTTCTCCAACGGCCAGCGCTACGGCATTGGCGGCGGCGTCACCCGCGTGGGCAAGCGCCTGGGCCAGGCCCGCACGCAGGCCGAGGCCGACGCTGGCAAGGCGGCCTTCGATCTGCCCGGCTACACCACCGCCAAGCTGGTGGCCTACTGGCGCATCAGCCCCACGCTGCGCCTGACGCTGGACGTGGACAACCTCTTTGACAAGACCTACTACACCAGCTCGTACAGCCGGCTGTGGGTGACGCCGGGCACCGCCCGCACCGTCACCGTAGGCCTTCAAGCCAAGTTCTGAGCCCCGCCATGCATCCATCCCTTCCTGTTTCTTCCAACCCCACTTCTGCCTCCTCGCCCGTGCTCCAAGCACTGGGCGCCGTGGTGGACTATGGCGAGCGCACCATCCTCCAGGGCCTGGACCTGGCCGTGCATGCCGGCGAGATCTATGCGCTGCTGGGCGCCAACGGCGCGGGCAAGACCACCACGCTGAGCCTGTTCCTGGGCTTTGTGCGGCCGCGCAGCGGCCAGGTGCGCGTGCAGGGCGTGGACCCGGTGACGGCTGCCGCGCAGGCGCGCGGCCTGATCGCCTATATCCCCGAGAACGTGGCGCTGTACGAGCACCTGAGCGCGCGCGAGAACGTGGCCTATCTGCTGGACCTGGCGGGCCAGCCCGCCAGCAGGGATGCCATCGGCCAGGCCTTGTCCGCTGCAGGGCTGGATGCGGCCGCGCATGACCGGCGCGTCTCGGGCTTTTCCAAGGGCATGCGGCAGAAGGTGGCCATTGCGCTGGCGCTGGCACGCAAGGTGCCGGCACTGCTGCTGGACGAACCCACTTCGGGCCTGGACCCGCAGGCCACGGCCGAATTCAGCCGGCTGATCACGCAGCTGCGCGGCCAGGGCGTGGCCATTCTCATGGTCACGCACGACCTGCTGGGGGCGACCGATGTGGCCGACCGCATGGGCTTCATCGCGGGCGGCAGGCTGGTGGAGGAGGTGGCGGCCCGTGGGGAAGAGCGCTTTGACGTGCGGGCACTGCACCGCCACTACGCGGGTACAGGTACGGGTGCGAGTGCAGACGCAAACGCACACGCACACGCACACGCACACGCAGACGCAGGCGCAGGCGCAGGCGCAGGCGTGCAGGGGGCCGCGGCATGAGCACGGCCTGGACCATTGCACGCGAGGAATGGCGCCTGCTGCTGCGCGACCGCGTGGCCGTGCTGGGCATGGTGCTGTGGCTGCTGCTCGGTGCTACTGCCGCCTTCACCGCCTGGGACCAGCGCAGCGCGGCCCAGGCCCAGCGCGAACGCCACCAGTCGCAGGTGGACCACGAGTTCGAGGCCCAGCCCGACCGCCATCCGCACCGCATGGTGCACTACGGCCATTTCGTGTTCCGCCCGCTCAATCCGCTGGCGGCCTTCGATGCGGGCATAGACGCCTACACCGGCCACACGCTGTTTCTCGAAGGCCACCGCCAGAACAGCGCCAACTTCGGCGATGTGCGCCAGTCGTCGCTGCTGCTGCGCTTCGGCCAGCTCACGCCGGCCTTTGTGCTGCAGGTGCTGGCACCGCTGCTGCTGATCTTCGTGGGCCATGCCTGCATCGCGCGAGAGCGCGAGGCCGGCACCTTGCGCGTGCTGCTGGCCCAGGGCGTGGGCATGCGGCAGTTCGTGGCCGGCAAGCTGCTGGCGCTGACGGGCGTGGCGGCCCTGGTGCTGCTGCCCGCCTTGCTGGCCCTGGCCTGGATGGCGGTGGCCACGCCCGTGCCCATCAGCCTGGTGGCCGCGCTGGCGGCTGGCCATGTGCTGTGGCTGCTGCTGTGGGCCGTGGGCATCACCGCGGTCTCGGCCCTCATGCGGCGCGGGCGCGATGCCTTGCTGGCCCTGCTGGCCGCCTGGGCCATTGGAGTGGTGCTGGTGCCCCGGCTGGCGCCGGAGCTGGTGGGCGCGGCCCTGGCATTGCCCACGCGCTTCGAGACCAACATCGCCACGGCGCGCGAGCTGGCGGCGCTGGGCGACAGCCACAATCCCGACGATCCCTACTTCGCCGCCTTTCGCGCCAAAGTGCTTGCGCAGTACGGCGTGTCGCGTGTGGAGGATCTGCCCGTCAACTACAAGGGCCTGGTCGGCATGGAGGGCGAGCGGCTGACCAGCGAGCTCTTCAGGCGCCATGCCGAGGCCAGCTTCGATCTGCAGGCCCGGCAACTGCGCAGCGCCGACGGCTTTGCCCTGGTCAGCCCCTTGATTGCGCTGCGCCGCCTGTCCATGGCCGTGGCCGGCACCGACCTGCAAGGCTATCGGCGCTTTCTGGAGCAGGCCGAGCAGCATCGCTACCGCATGGTGCAGGCGCTCAACCAGCTGCAGGTGGACAAGCTCAGCTACGCGGGTGACCGTTCCAGCCGAGACAACCGCATCAGCCACGAGCACTGGCGCGGCGTCTCCGACTTCCATCACGAGCCCGATCCGCCGCTGGCGGCCTTGCGCCGCGCGGCACCCGCAGCCTGCGTGCTGCTGGGATGGCTGGCGGCGCTGGCGGCCGCCTTGCTGGTGGCCACGCAACGTCTGGGGAGGGTGGTGCGATGAGCTGGCTACGACATGAATGGCGTCTTCTGACGCGCTCGCGCCTGGCGCTGTGCGCCCTGGCCCTGCTGCTGTTGCTGTCCACGCTGGCCGTGCTGTCGGGCCTGCGCGAGATCTCGTCGCAGCGCCAGACCCTGGACCGTCTGGCCCAAATGCAGCAGCAGGAAATGGCGGCCCAGGCAGGTCGGCATGCACAGTCCGGCGATGCGGGCTCGGTGGCCTACTACGGCTTTCACAGCACCTGGGATGCACCGTCGTCCACGGCCTTCCTCGCCCTGGGCCTGCGCGATGCCGCGCCCTATGTGCTGCGCGTGCGTGCCCTGGCGCTGCAGGCGCAGCTGCATGAAGGCGAGAGCTTCAACCCCGAACTGGCGCTGGCGGGCCGCTTCGACTTCGCCTTTGTGCTGGTCTACCTGGCGCCGCTGTTCCTGATTGCACTGCTCTACGACCTGGTCTCGGGCGAGCGCGAATCGGGACGCCTGGGCACGCTTCAGGCCATGCCCGGCAGCGGGCGCCGGCTGTGGCTGCGCCGTGCGGGCCTGCGTTCGGTGCTGTTGCTGGCATGCCTGGCGCTGCCGGCCCTGGCAGGGGCATTGGCCAGCGGGGCGCAGGCGGGCGCCATCGCCTCCGTGCTGCTGAGCGCCACGGCCTATGTGGCCTTCTGGAGCGGGCTGTGCCTGGTGGTCGCCACGCTGGGCGGCAGTTCGGTGGCCAACGCCATGGCCCTCATGGGCTGCTGGGCCGTGCTGACCCTGGTGCTGCCCACGCTGGCCAATGCCGCGCTGTCGCGCGCCGTGCCCGTGAGCCAGGGCGTGGAGCTGATGCTGGCCCAGCGCCAGACCGTGCATGGTGCCTGGGACCTGCCGCGCGAGCAGACCATGGAGCGCTTCTTCCGCAACCACCCCGAATGGCGCAACACCGCGCCGCTGCCTGCGGGCTTTCACTGGAAGTGGTACTACGCCTTCCAGCAGCTCGGTGATGAAAGCGTCGCCCCCCAGTTCGCCGCCTATCGGGAAGGCCTGCAGGCGCGCCAGGCCTGGACCGGGCGACTGGGCTGGCTGCTGCCCGGCGTGGGCGTGCAGGCCGCATTGCACCGCCAGGCCGGCACCGACCTGCTGGCGCAGCTGGCCTACCAGGACGACATTGCCGCCTTCCATGCGCGGCTGCGGACTTTCTTCTATCCCTATCTGTTCGAGGACCGTCCATTCGGCGCGAAGGACTTTGCAGCGCAGCCGGTCTTCACGGCCAGTCCGCGCCATGCGCCGCAGACCTGGGGTCAGGTGGCGATGCTCTGGGCGGTGGCTGCGCTGGCCTTGCTGGCCGGGGGCGTTGCCGCAGGCCGCGTGCGGCCGGGCAGGCGCTGAGGCAGCGGACCGGGGAAAAAGAAACAGCCATGGCGCAGGGAAGGCCTGCGCCATGGCTGTCGGCTTGCCGATGCCTGGGCCTGAGGCCCGGGGCCCGCCGCTACTGCACGTTCTGGTGGCAGTCGCTGCAGATGCCGTACATCGTCATCTCATGGCGCTCCACCACAAAGCCTTCGGGCACGATGCGCTGCATGTCGCCAAGGCAACCGGGCACGTTGAACACGCGGTTGCAGCTCATGCAGCGGAAATGGTGTTGATGGGCGCGGCCGCTGAGTTCGTAGCGCGTGGCCTCGCCGGGCAGGTCCACGGCCTGCACCTCACCGGCTTCCATCAATTGCTTGATGTTGCGGTACACCGTGGCCAGACCGATGGCCGGCACCTCGCGCTGCGCTGCGCCCAGGATTTCAGCGGGGAGCAGGGGGCGCCCAGCCTCTTCCATGACCGTGCGTATCGAACTGCGCTGGCGGGTCGAGCGTTCCATTGGCCTGAACAAGCGCTCCACGATGGGCTGAGTGTGTCTAGTCATGGTAGTTCCGTTATTTACTATAACAATCTCGACGCGATTAATCAGTGTTCACGAACGCTCACAGCCGAAATGGAACTGTGCCTGCCTGTAGCTCCTGCAAGCATGGGGATGCAATCCCTGCAACGATTCTTTTCTTCAAAGAGAAAAAATCACATCGGACGGACAACAGGTATTCCATTCTTGCGGTTTTGCGCGAGTATATGTCGTGAGCATTCGATGGACCTTGTGCGAAGGTTAAATACCATAGCCGTCCACAATGCTGTAATGGGATGTAATTGATCTATTGTCTGAAGAATGCTTGAAACAAGGGTTGTGCGGGACTTCGCGCAGGTCCTGAATCCGACGGTAACTGCTGGAGACGCGATGCAATGGATTGCATGGGCAGTGTATTACCGATTCAAGCAGATTGCCTCAATGCACCTCGTTTGTCCATCATCCATTCCCTGGAAGAAAGGTGCGGCCATCCCGTAATGGTTCATGTCACCCCATGTCGATTCAGCATCCGGGCACCATTTGCCGAGCAGTCGCTTCGTCGTGAATTGCGTGGTCAGAAAACATCAGCCAGCTCCTTGGCCACGATGCGGGAATGAACAGCGAAAGCGCAAGCATCGTTTCCAGGGGAATTATTGGGGCAGGAATGCCACTTTCAAAACTCCCCTGATAAAGCCGCCGCAGGCGACCGGAAGATCCGAGCGGGCCGCCATTGCCGCGACGGCTTTGGCGGGGCTCTGCTTCAAGTCCGTTGGATGGACACACCGCCATCGACCACCATGGCCGTTCCCGTGACGAAGCTGGATGCATCCGACGCCAGGAACAGCGCTGCCGCTGCAATCTCCGCCGGTGTAGCCAGGCGCTTGAGGGCGTGCAGGTTTTCGACAAAGGCGCGTGCCTCGGGCGTGGGGGTGCTGGCGCGGCCCATGGGCGTGTCGGTGCCGCCGGGCAGCAGGGCGTTGGCCCGCAGGCCGCGGGGGCCGTATTCAGCCGCGATGACCTGGGTGAGGCCGACGAGGCCGGCCTTGCTGGCGGCATAGGCGCCCATGCCGGGCAGGCCCGCCGTGTAGCCCACGAAGGTGGAGGTGAAGATCAGCGAGCCGCCGCCGCGTGCCAGCAGGGCTGGTATCTGGTGCTTGGCGCCCAGAAAGGCGCTGGTGAGATTGGTGGCGATGGCCTCCTGCCAGGCCTGCAGCGACAGGTCGGGCAGGGCGCAGGGATCGCCCGTCATGCCGGCATTGTTGAAGGCGATGTCCAGGCCGCCAAAGCGCGCCGTGGCGGTTTCGACCAGGGCCCGGGCCAGCGGCTCGTCCCGCACGTCGCCGGCCAGCGCGATGGCCTGGCCGCCGTCCTGCTCTATCTCCGCCACCAGTGCCTGCAGTTCCGGCTTGCGGCGGGCCGTGAGCACCAGCCTGGCGCCGTGGCGTGCGAACAGCCTGGCGGCTTCGCGGCCTATGCCTGAGCTGGCGCCCGTGATGAGGGCGACTTTTCCGTGGAGTTGCTGTGACGATGGCTGCATCTGGCACCTTTTCTTTCCGTGAATGAGGGAAAGCGGTTTGTAGTGCGGCGCAGGCGCGGGCGCATCCCGTTTCTTGCACCGGTGCGGCGCCAATGCGGGCCGCACTCAGTCTTTGCCCAGGTCCAGGTGTGCGAACAGGTCGGCCAGCGTGGGCGTGGAGCGCGCGGGCCAGATGGCGCTGAGGTCCAGGCTGGGCAGGGACCGGCCATCGCGCACTTCGCAAAATCGCACGCCGCGAAAGTCCATGGAGCGTATCCAGCTGGGCAGCAGTGCCACGCCGCAGCCGCCGGCCACGCAGGCCAGCACGGTGAGAGTCCGGTTGGCCTCCTGCGCCACATGGGCTTCGTGGCCTGCCTTGCGCAGCGCGTCGAGGATGCCGGCATGCAGCACGGGCAGCTGGGCCTGCGGGTACATGACCAGCCCGGCCTCGGCGATCTGCGCCAGGCTGACCTGGCCGTCCTCGCCGATCTGGAATTCGTCGGGCACGGCGGCCACCAGGCGCTCGCGCAGCAGCTGGCGCTCGCGCATGCGCCCGCCCACGGCCACGGGTGTGTGCATGAGGCCGATGTCGATGGCGCCGGTCTGCAGGGCCTCGGCCTGCTCGGCATTGCTCATCTCGCGCAGGATGACGCGCACGCCGGGCGCCTGCTGCCGCAGCGCGCGCAGGGCGCGGGGCAGGGTGCCGAACAGCGCCGAAGACACCAGGCCCACGGTGAGCTGGCCTGCACTGCCCCTGGCGATCTCGCGCGCGCGGCTGGCGGCGGCATCTATGCGGGCCACGCTGGTGCGCACGTCATCCAGCATGGCCAGGGCGGCCGGCGTGGGCAGGGCGCCCTGGCGCGAGCGCTGGAACAGCTGCACGCCCAGGTCTTTCTCCATGCGGGCCAGGGTCTGGCTCAGCGCGGGCTGGGCAATGCCCAGCCAGTCGGCTGCGCGGCTGACGCTGCCCTGGTCCACCACCGCGAGAAAGTAGCGCAGATGCCGGGTTTCCATATTGATCCGGTATGAATAAATCCATTTTGAAGAATGGAAATATATACCCCCCGTTCCTAGAATCCGGCCCCATGCCCCCAGCGCCGCGCCTTGCGTGGCGCAACCCACAAGGAGTTCTTCCCGTGCCTGCCGTGCCCCGGTTCGCCATTGCGTCCAGCGTCGATACCCACGCCCATGTCTTCGAGCGTGGCCTGCCCATGCCGGATGCGCGCCGCTACGCGCCCGACGAGGACGCGCTCCTGGGCAGCTATCTGCAGCATCTGGACACGCACGGCCTGGCCCATGGCGTGCTGGTGCAGCCCAGCTTTCTGGGCACGGACAACAGCTACCTGCTCCAGGCGCTGCGCGCCCAGCCGCAGCGCCTGCGCGGCGTGGCCGTGGTGGATGAGAGCACGGGCGATGAACAACTGCAGGCCCTGGCCGATGCCGGCGTGGTGGGCATGCGCCTGAACCTGATCGGCTTGCCTTTGCCCGATCTGAATGCGCCCGGCTGGCGCCGCGTGCTGGAGCAGGCCAACGCCCTGGGCTGGCATGTGGAGCTGCACCTGCAGGCCGGGCGCCTGCCGGACCTGCTGCCCGCCTTGCTGGCCGCCGGCTGCCGCGTGGTGGTTGACCACTTCGGGCGCCCTGACCCGGCCCTGGGCGTGCGCGACCCGGGCTTTGGCTATCTGCTGCAGCAGGCCGACAGCGGCCGTGTGTGGGTCAAGCTGTCCGCGCCCTACCGCACCTGGCAGGCCGCCGACTGCGCCGCCTCGGGGCGGCAGGCCACCGCGCAGTTGCTGCAGGCCTTTGCGGCCGAGCGATTGCTCTGGGGCAGCGACTGGCCGCACACCCAGCACGCGGGCCAGGCCAGCTATCCGGCGGCCGTGCGCTGGATGCACGACTGGCTGGACCCGCTGGACGATGCCGCCTCGCTGCAGGCCGTGCTGGGCCGCAGCGCCGTCGAGCTGTTCCGATTTCCGAGCCCGATTCAAACCCAAGGAGACACACCATGAAATCCCTGTCCAGACGCACCGCCGGCCTGTGGGCGGCCGCAGGCCTGATCTCGGCCGTTGCCGGCATGGCCGCGCCAGCCGCTGCGGCTGCAGCGGCCAACTACCCCGAGCGCCCCGTCACCCTGGTCGTGACCTATCCGCCGGGCGGCACCGTCGATGTGGTGGCGCGCCTGATCGGCCCCCGTCTGTCTGCCGAGCTGGGCCAGCCCGTGGTGATCGAGAACCGGGGCGGAGCAGGCGGCATGATCGGAGGCGCCCAGGTGGCCAAGGCCCAGCCCGACGGCTACACCCTGATGCTCGATGCCTCCAACCACGCGCAGAATCCCGCCATCCATGCGCGCATGCAGTTCGATACGCTCAAGGCCTTCGCGCCGGTCTCGCTGCTGCTGCGCGTGCCCAATGTGCTGGTGGTGGCGCCTTCGTCGCCCATCAAGAGCGTGCAGGACCTGATCCAGGCCGGCCGCTCCGAAGCGGGCGGGCATCTGTACTTTGCGTCGGCAGGCCCGGGCTCGGCCCAGCACCTGGCGGGCGAGCTGTTCAACCTGCTGGCCAGGACGCAGCTGCACCATGTGGCCTACAAGGGCGGCGGCCCGGCCATGATGGACGTGATGTCGGGCCAGGTGCCGCTGATGTTTGCCAGCATGGGCTCGGCCTGGCAGCACGTGAAGCCCGGCAAGCTGCGCGCGGTGGCCGTGGGCGGGCTGGAGCGCTCCAAGGCCGCGCCCGAGCTGCCGACCATTGCCGAGTCGGGCGTGCCCGGCTACGAGACCTACGAGTGGAACGCCATCTTTGCGCCGGCCGGCACGCCGCCCGCCATCGTGAACCGGCTGTCCACGGTGCTGGCCAAGGTGCTGCGCGAGCCTGCCATCGTGGAGCGGCTCGCTGGCATAGGTGCCGAGCCCATAGGCTCCACGCCGGCCGAGCTGGAGACATTCCGCCGCGCCGAGATCGCCAAATGGCAGAAGGTGGTGAAGGATTCGCGGCTCAAGCTGGACTGAACGCGTGCAGGCCAGAAAGCGGACCATTGCGGTTTGCTGTACACCGCGGGCAGCCCTTGCGCGTTGAGCAGGAACGGGCGCTGGCTTGAACGGGTTCTTACACCTTTTCAGGCGCAACGGCCCATGCGGCCCCAGGCGCTTGGTAGAAACGGGGCCTTTCCTGTTTCACCCCTTCAAAAGAACATGGCCATGCTTACCTTGCGATCCACCTTGCGCGCCGCGGCCGCCCTTGCGCTGGCCTGCTCGGCCCTTGCGGCCCAGGCGCAGACCTATATCAGCGGCTCGGTCTCGGGCCAGCTGGCTCCGGGTGTCTACGGCACCGTGGACATAGGCAATGCCCCGCCTCCGCCGCTGCTGTACCAGCGGCCCGTCATCATCGCGCCGGCGCCCATGGCCCCGCCGCCGGTCTACATGTGGGTGCCGCCCGGCCATGCCAAGCACTGGGGCAAGCACTGCGCACGCTACGGTGCCTGCGGCCGCCCGGTGTACTTCCTGCGCAATCCGCCGCCGCACTGGCGCGCCGGGCCGCCGCGCCACGATCCTCGCTGGCGCGAGGAGCGCCGCCACCGCGAATGGGAGCACCGCCGCGATGACCGCCGCTGGGACCGCCACGACCGCCACGATCGGCATGACCGCCACGACGACCACCGCGGCCGCGGGCATGGCCATGATCGCGGCCGGGGCCATGACCGCGATTGAGCGTCACTGCGCCCCAATAAGTTGTATCAAGCAGTTGCGGCGCCCCTGCGTCGCAGCCTGCGGCCCAGGCTTGGCGTTGAGCTATGCCGGTTTGCTATAGCTGCTAGCGGGCTTGCTCAGTAGTGCCTGGCTCGCGCCATGCTCACAATAGCTGTCATACCCATACTGATAGAGACAGCCATGCAAACGGCCATTCCCTGCCTGCTGATGCGGGGCGGTACTTCCAAGGGCCCTTTCTTCCGGGCCAGCGATCTTCCCTCCGACCTGCCCACGCGCGACCGCGTGCTGCTCGCGGCCATGGGCTCGCCCGACAAGCGGCAGATTGACGGCGTGGGTGGCGCCCATCCGCTGACCAGCAAGGTCGGCATCGTCAGCCTCTCCGACAAGGAGGGCATAGACCTCGAATTCCTCTTCGCCCAACTGCAGCCCGACAAGGACACGGTGGACACCACACCCAACTGCGGCAACATGCTGGCCGGCGTGGTTCCCTTTGCGCTGGAGACCGGCATGGTGCAGCCGCGTGGCGAGACCAGCACCTTCCGCGTGCTGACGCTGAACACCGGCATGGCGGCCGACATCACGGTGCAGACGCCCGGCGGCCAGGTGGAGTACGAAGGCTCGGCCCGCATCGACGGCGCGCCCGGCAGCTCGGCACCCATCGAAATCAGTTTCCTGGACACGGCCGGCTCGGTCTGCTCTGGCCTGCTGCCCACGGGCAAGCCCCGGGACACGGTCACGGTGACGGGCGAGGGGTTCGAAGACTTCACGCTTGACGTCACCTGCATAGACAACGGCATGCCGCTGGTGATCTTCAAGGCGTCCGATGTGGGCGCCACCGGGCAAGAGACCGTGGCCGAGCTCAACGCCGACACCGACCTCAAGCGCCGCATCGAGGCGCTGCGCCTGCAGATCTCGCAGACCATGGGCCTGGGCGATGTCTCGGCCAAGAACTATCCCAAGATGACCCTGATCGCGCCGCCCCAGCATGGCGGCGCGCTGACCACGCGCAGCTTCATCCCCCATGTCTGCCATGACGCCATCGGCGTGCTGGCGGCCGTCACCGTGGGCACGGCGGTGAAGATGCCGGGCACCGTGTGCGAGGGCGTGGCACAGCTGCAGCAGGGCACGGGTCCGCTCACCGTCTCGGTGGAGCATCCCACGGGCGAGTTCAGCGTCACGCTGGACAGCGACCCGGCCCATCCCGACGTAGTGACCAAGGCGGCCCTGCTGCGCACGGCGCGCCTGCTGATGCGTGGCGAGGTCATGGTGCCGCGCTCGGTCTGGGACGGCCGCAAGCAGGACTGAAGAAACAGCGCAGGGGCTTGCCGGCCCCTGCGGTGCAAGGGGCGGGCCGCGCGCGCAGATGCGGTATCCGCCAGGCTGAGAGACAGTGGAAGAGACAAGTCATGACATCCGTCCAGAAGGACGCCGCAGCAACCGGCGTCAATGTGCAGACCCTGCTCAACGAGCACCCGTTTTCGGGATTCCAGTGGGTGATCTTTGCGCTGTGTTTCCTGATCGTTCTGCTCGATGGCTTTGATACGGCGGCCATCGGCTATATCGCGCCCTCGCTGATCACCGAATGGGGCGTGAGCAAGCCCGCGCTGGCGCCCGTGCTCAGCGCTGCGCTGTTCGGCCTGGCCGCAGGCGCGATCTTCTCGGGCCCGCTGGCCGACCGCCTGGGCCGCAAGACCGTGCTCGTGGGCTCGGTCGCGGTGTTTGCCGTGGCCTGCCTGGCTTCCGGCTTTTCCCCCGACATCTGGACCCTGGCCGTGCTGCGCTTCGTCACCGGCCTGGGCCTGGGCGCCGCCATGCCCAATGCCGTCACGCTGATGAGCGAGTACTGTCCTGATTCGCGCCGCGCCACGCTGACCAACGCCATGTTCTGCGGCTTTCCGCTGGGCGCGGCCTTCGGCGGCTTTCTGGCGGCCTGGATGATCCCGCATTTCGGCTGGCGCAGCGTGCTCATCCTGGGCGGTGCCGCGCCGCTGCTGCTGCTGGTGGCCCTGGTCGTGCTGCTGCCTGAATCCGTGCGCCACATGGTGGCCAACAACTACCCGGCCGATCGCATCCGCAAGGTGCTGGCGCGCATTGCCGGTGATGCCGTGCAGGGCGTGCAGCGTTTCGTGCTGACCGAGGCCAGGCCCGAGGCCCAGGCCGGCAGCGGCATGGGCGTGGTGCTCTCGCGCCAGTACCGCGTGGGCTCGGTGATGCTGTGGATCGCCTACTTCATGGGCCTGGTCATCTTCTACGCGCTGATGAACTGGATGCCCGTGCTGTTCAAGGAAGCGGGCCTGGACCCCAAGACCGGCACCCTGGTGGCGGCGCTGTTCCCGCTGGGCGGCGTGGGCGCCGTGCTGTTCGGCTGGCTCATGGACCGCTTCAATGCCAACCGCATCATCGCCATCGGCTATGCGCTGACGGCGGCCTCCATCTGGTGGATAGGCCAGACGGCCGGCCACCTGGGCTGGCTGGTGGTGGCCGTCTTCCTGGCCGGCACCATCATGAACACCGCCCAGTCGTCCATGCCGGCGCTGGCCGCCGCCTTCTATCCGACACGCGGCCGCGCCACGGGCGTGGCCTGGATGCTGGGCATCGGGCGCTTCGGCGGCATCGCGGGCTCCTTCCTGGTGGCCGAGCTGTCGGCGCGCCACATGGCCTTCAGCGAGATCTTTGCCGTGGTGGCCATTCCTGGCGTGATCGCCATGGCCGCCCTCATCATCAAGCAGTACAGCAGTCCCGAGCCGCAGGGCGGCGCGGTGCCTGCCACGCCCCTTCATTGACACATTTCCACCCCATAAAGACGCAGGAGACCCTCCGATGATCATCGACGTACACGGCCACTACACCACCGCGCCCGCGGCCCTGGGCGCCTGGCGCGACCTGCAGATCGCGGGACTCAAGGACCCGTCCAAGGCCCCGCGGGCCAGCGAGCTGAAGATCAGCGACGACGAGATCCGCGAGACCATCGAGACCAACCAGCTCAAGCTGATGAAGCAGCGCGGCTCCGATCTCACCATCTTCAGCCCGCGCGCCAGCTTCATGGCGCACCACATCGGCGACTTCGAGACATCGAGCACCTGGGCCGCCATCTGCAACGAGCTGTGCTACCGTGTCAGCCAGCTGTTCCCCGATCACTTCATCCCGGCCGCCATGCTGCCGCAGTCGCCCGGGGTGGACCCCAAGACCTGCATTCCCGAGCTGGTCAAGTGCGTGGAGCAGTACGGCAACGTGGGCATCAACCTGAACCCCGATCCGTCAGGCGGCCACTGGACGTCGCCCCCGCTGTCGGACCGCTCCTGGTACCCCATCTACGAAAAGATGGTGGAGTACGACATCCCGGCCATGGTCCACGTCTCCACCAGCTGCAACGCGTGCTTCCACACCACGGGCGCCCACTACCTGAATGCCGACACCACGGCCTTCATGCAGTGCCTGACCAGCGACCTGTTCAAGGACTTCCCCACGCTCAAGTTCCTGATCCCCCATGGCGGCGGCGCCGTGCCCTACCACTGGGGCCGTTTCCGCGGCCTGGCGCAGGAACTCAAGAAGCCGCTGCTGGACGAGCACCTGCTCAACAACATCTTCTTCGACACCTGCGTCTACCACCAGCCGGGCATCGATCTGCTGACCAAGGTGATCCCGGTCAAGAACATCCTGTTCGCCAGCGAGATGATCGGCGCCGTGCGCGGCATCGACCCGACCACGGGCCACTACTACGACGACACCAAGCGCTACATCGAGGCCACGGCCAACCTCACCGAAGAGGAGCGCTACCAGGTCTACGAAGGCAACGCGCGCCGCGTGTTCCCGCGCCTGGACGCCGCCCTCAAGCAAAAGGGCCTGTAAGCAGGCCGCCACCACAGATCAAGGAGAACACCATGTACGAACTCGGTGTGGTTTACCGCAACATCCAGCGCGCCGACCGCGCGGCCGCCGACGGCCTGGCCGCCCTGGGCTCGGCCACCGTCCACGAGGCCATGGGCCGCGTGGGCCTGCTCAAGCCCTATATGCGTCCCATCTACGCGGGCCAGCAGGTCTCGGGCACGGCCGTCACCGTGCTGCTGCAGCCCGGCGACAACTGGATGATGCATGTGGCCGCAGAGCAGATCCAGCCCGGCGACATCGTGGTCGCGGCCGTGACCTCGGAATGCACGGACGGCTACTTCGGCGACCTGCTGGCCACCAGCTTCCAGGCGCGCGGCGCGCGTGCGCTGATCATCGACGCCGGCGTGCGCGACGTGAAGACGCTGCAGGAAATGAACTTCCCCGTGTGGAGCCGCGCCATCTCCTCCAAGGGCACGATCAAGGCCACGCTGGGCTCGGTCAACATCCCCGTGGTCTGCGCAGGCATGTGGGTCACGCCCGGCGATGTGGTCGTGGCCGACGATGACGGCGTGGTCTGCGTGCCCGCCGCCAAGGCCGCCGAAACCCTGGCTGCCGCGCAAAAGCGCGAGAGCTTCGAGGGCGAGAAGCGCGCCAAGCTGGCTTCCGGCGTGCTGGGCCTGGACATGTACAAGATGCGCGAGCCGCTCGAAAAGGCCGGCCTTCGTTACATCGATTGAAGGAGGGAATATGAGCGCTTTTGAAAAGACCCCCGGCTGGCTGGACTGGTACGCCGGCCCCTCCCAGCCGAAGTTCCAGGTGCCCGCAGGCGCTGTGGATGCCCACTGCCACGTCTTCGGCCCCGGCGATGAATTCCCCTTCGCTCCCGAGCGCAAGTACACGCCCTGCGACGCCAGCAAGCAGCAGCTGTTCGCGCTGCGCGACCACCTGGGCTTTGCGCGCAACGTCATCGTGCAGGCCACCTGCCACGGCGCCGACAACCGCGCCATGGTCGATGCCTGCAAGGCCGCCAACGGCAAGGCGCGCGGCGTGGCCACGGTGCGCCGCAGCGTGACCGATGAGGAACTGCAGGAGCTGCACGCCGCCGGCGTGCGCGGCGTGCGCTTCAACTTCGTCAAGCGCCTGGTGGACTTCACGCCCAAGGACGAGCTGATGGAGATCGCGGGCCGCATCGCCAAGCTCGGCTGGCACGTGGTCATCTACTTCGAGGCCGTGGACTTGCCCGAGCTGTGGGACTTCTTCACCAGCCTGCCCACCACCGTGGTCGTGGACCACATGGGCCGCCCCGATGTGAACAAGCCCGTGGACGGCCCCGAGTTCGAGCTGTTCCTCAGGTTCATGCGCGAGCACCAGAACGTCTGGAGCAAGGTCAGCTGCCCCGAGCGCCTGTCCGTCACCGGCCCCAAGGCGCTGGACGGTGAGCAAAATGCCTACCGTGACGTGGTGCCCTTCGCCCGCCGCGTGGTCGAGGAGTTCCCCGACCGCGTGCTGTGGGGAACCGACTGGCCCCACCCCAACCTCAAGGACCACATGCCCGATGACGGCCTGCTGGTCGATTTCATCCCGCACATTGCACCGACTGCCGAGCTGCAGAAGAAGCTGCTGGTCGACAATCCGATGCGCCTGTACTGGCCCGAAGAAGCCTGATGGCGACCATGTCCGGCCTGGGTGCCGGACATATTCAAGGAGATATCCATGGCATTGGACAAACCCTATCTGGACGTGCCCGGCACCATCATTTTTGATGCCGAGCAGTCCCGCAAAGGCTACTGGCTCAACCAGTTCTGCATGTCGCTGATGAAGGCCGAGAACCGCGAGCGCTTCAAGGCCGACGAGCGTGCCTACCTGGACGAATGGGCCATGAGCGAGGAACAGAAGCAGGCCGTGCTGGCCCGTGACCTCAACTGGTGCATGCGCACGGGCGGCAACATCTACTTCCTGGCCAAGATCGGCGCCACGGACGGCAAGAGCTTCCAGCAGATGGCAGGCTCCATGACCGGCATGTCCGAAGAGGAATACCGCAACATGATGGTGGGCGGAGGCCGTTCGGCCGAAGGCAACCGCCGCGTGGGCGAGGAGGGCGATGCCCAGGCCCACCGCCAGCCGCAGGGCAAGGCCGGCAGCGTGGACAAGAACAACAAG
>NZ_JBICKY010000049.1:0-1904 GCF_043104705.1 Delftia sp. WSY_10
TACGACAGCGCCGGCCGCCTCACGCGTCTCGTCAACGAAAACGGAGCCCAAAGCCGCTTTGCCTGGGACGCGCTGGACAGGCTCGTGCAGGAAGAAGGGTTCGACCAGCGGCTGCAGCGCTACCGCTGGGATGCGGCAGGCCAGCTCATGGAAGCCACGGACGGCAACGCCGCACGGCAAAGCAGCAGCCACTACCGCTGGGACGAAGGCGGCAGATTGGTCGAACGTCAGCTGCCCGCCACGGCCCATGCGCCGGCCCAGACCCACCGCTACGAATGGGATGCGGCCGGACGCCTCATGGCCGCCAGCGTCTGGCAGCACACCGTCGAGAACACCGCAGAGAACATCATCCAACTGCAAAGCCGCATAGCACTGGAACGCGATGCCCTGGGCCGCATCACCGCAGAAGTGCAGCAGCTGTACCGGCCAGGCAAGGACGGCGGCGCAGACCAGATCGAATACGAACACCGCATCGCCCACACCCTGGACGCGCTGGGCGCACGCCAGCACAGCCAGCTGCAAGGCCTGGGAAAGATCGCCTGGCTCACCTACGGCTCAGGCCATGTGCACGGACTGCAGCTCAACGGCGCCGGCCTCATCGACTTCGAACGCGACGCCCTGCACCGCGAAGTCCGCCGCAGCCTGCACCCACCCACTCCCGCAGCAGAAGCAGGTGCAGACGCACACCCCCCCCTGCAGGTGCAACGCCAATGGGACAGCATGGGCCGCCTCACGGCCCTGGGCACCACAGGCCTGCAAAGCATGGAAGGCAGGGAACACCTCGTCCAGCCCCTCATCGGCCAGATCCTTGGCCGCCGCTACCACTACGACAGCCTGGGCCAGCTCGTTGCCATCGAACAGGCCGGCGCCCCGGGCCAGGCCGCACAACTGCTGCGCTACGGCTACGACAGCGCCGGGCGCCTCAGAGCGGCCACCGACAGCCAGGACCCCCAGACCACCGCCCGCTGGCAGATCGACCCTGCCGGCAACCGCCTGCCCGCACCGGGCGCACCGGGTCAAGCCAGCCCTCAGGACAGCTGGGCCGCCCAGGTCCACGCCCACTGGCGGCACACCGACTTCAACCTCATGGGCCTGGGCCACCTTGCAGGCCAGCGGCAAGGCCCCGCGCAGCGCTGGGAAGACAACCGCATCGGCTTCAGCGAAGACCGCGTCTGGCGCTACGACCCCTGCGGCAACCGCATCGCGCAAATGCATGCAGACCACAGCCAGCAGCAACTGCACTACGACGGAGCACACCAGCTCATCGCCGTGCGCAGCAGCCAGATCCAGGGCAACGCCGAGCAGTTGCGCCACCACAGCCGCTACACCTACGACGCCCTGGGCAGGCGCCTGAAGCAGCAGGTCGAAAGCGCGGACTCCACCACCCCCACCCGCACCCACTACTACGGCTGGGACGGCGACCGCCTCATCCACACCGAACGCCTGCAGCACGGCAGCGACACGCGCCACATAGAGCACACCATCTACGAACCCGGCAGCTTCACCCCCCTGGTGCGCCTGAGCACCACGGCCAGCGGCGACCCCCAAGACGAGCCCCACCTGCTGGTGCAAGCCATCACCGCAGGCCTGCCCGACCAGGACGACCCCAACCACACGCCGGCCCTGGCCCTCATGCAAACCATGCTCAGTGCCATGCCGCGCGACATGCAGCAAGACGCCGCCCGCCACCTGCGCCACACCCTGGAGCACGGCCTGCCGCCCGGCGCCCAGGCCATGCTGGGCGAACAGGCCGAGGGCACGGCCCGCCTGCTCACCGGCATGCAGACCCAACTGCAGAAACAGGAAAAAGAACAGCACGCCCGCATCGCCATCCACCACTACCACTGCGACCATCTGGGCACGCCCATGGCCCTGACCGACCAACGGGGGCTAGTCACCTGGGC
>NZ_JBICKY010000004.1:0-342707 GCF_043104705.1 Delftia sp. WSY_10
ATCTGCATCGCCTTCTCCGACCAGGGCCCGGGCATTCCGCCACAGGAGCTGGACAAGATCTTCCAGCCCTTCGTGCAGTCCAGCAAGACCCGCAACGGCTCGGGCGGCACGGGCCTGGGGCTGGCCATCTGCCGCAAGATCATCGACGCCATGGACGGCACCATCGTGGCCAGCAACCGGCCCGAGGGCGGCTCGCTGTTTCGCATCACCCTTCCCTGCCGCAGCGCATCGGAGACGCGCCCGGCGGAGCTGCTGTAGCGGCACCGCCGGCCGGCGCGCCTGCGGCCGGCAAACGGGTGGTGAACAAGTGGCAAACGGGCGGCAACAAATGAGAAAAAGTCTCATTTAGAATGCCAGCACTTCGTCCCGCCCTGCCCGCCTGCCTTCCCTCCCCGCTTGCTTGTATGACACGCCATCCGACTTCTGCCGCCTGGCTGGGCCTGGACCTGCACTGGGCCTATGGCAGCCTGCTGCCCGCCATCTGGCGCAGCACGCGCTGCATCCACCGCGCGCAGGATGTGCTGCATGACGCCTTCGTGCGCTACGCCCTCAGCGGCCGGCACGAAGGCATCGCCCAGCCGCATGCCTACCTGCGCGTGGTGGCGCGCACCGTGCTGGCCGACCAGATGGCGCATGAGCGCCGCTTCGTGCCCCTGCCCGAGCTGGCAGGCGAGGCCGGCGCCGCGCAGCACCCGGTGGCACGCGCGGACGAAATCGCCTTGCAGGAAGCCTTCACGGCGCCTTCGGCCGAGATGCTGGCCGACCTGCAGCAGCGCCTGGGCGCCGTGCAGCGTGTCATCCAGGGATTGCCTGCGCGCTGCCGCGAGGTGTTCTGGCTGTGCAAGGTGGAAGGCCACTCCCAGCCCCAGATTGCCGCCATGCTGGGCATCAGCCTGAACATGGTGGAGCGCCACCTGATGCGCGCCCTGCTGGACCTGCGCGCCGCACGCGAGCTGCTCGCGCCATGAGCACGCCGCGCGAGGAAGCCGCGCGCTGGTTCATACGCATGCACCGGGATGCGGGAGCGCGGCCGGGCGCCGCCGATGCCGCTGCCTGGCGCCGCTGGATGGACGCCGACCCGCGCCACGCCGCCGAATACGCCGCCTTCGAGGCGCTGTGGCAGGACTTCGACTCCACGCCCCGCACCGAGGCCCTGGCCACGGCGGTGGACACCGCCGCACGCCAGCGCCGCGACACACGCAGCAACGCGCGCCGCGCGATCATCACCCGCGGCGTGCTGGGCGTTGCCGGCCTGGGCACGGCGGGCCTGCTGGCATGGCGCGGCTGGCTTGAATGGCAGGACACCACCGTGTTCGCCCTGGCCCGCGACAGTGCGATTGGCGAACGCATCGTGCTGAACCTGCCCGACGCCAGCGTGCTGACCCTGGGACCGGCCAGCCGCATCGCCACGCGCTACACGCGCCGCCAGCGCGCCGTGGTGCTGGAGCAGGGAGAGGCCCTGTTCGACGTGGCCAGGGATGCAGGCCGCCCCTTCACCATCGCCGCCGGCCAGGCCCGCATCACCGTGCTGGGCACGCGCTTCACCGTCAACCGCCTGCCGGGACTGGTGCGGGTGAGCGTGGAGCATGGAACGGTGCGTTTGGCGGTGAAAGGTGGTGACGGAGAACCGTCCTTGCTGCTGCAGGCTGGCGAAGTGGGGGAACTGCCGGACGAAAGCGCCGGTGCCGCACCCGGTGCCGCACCCGGTGCCGCACCCGGAGCCGATGGCGCCCACGCCAGCCCCCTCCCCCGCCGCGTGCAACGCGATGCGCGCGACAGCTTCTCGTCCATCGAACGCGGCCTCATCGTCTTCGACAGCGCCGGGCTGGGCGAGATCGCGGCCACGCTGTCGCGCTGGCGCCGCCAGCCCGTGCGTGCGGCCGTCGCCGACGGCACGGGCGGGCCGCGCATCACGGCCGCCGTGCAGCGCGCCGATGTGGAGAGTTTCCTGGACGCGCTGCCGCGCATCGCCGCCGTGCGCGTGCAGGAGCGCGACGGCGCCACCTGGCTGGCCCCGCGCAGCACGGCGCCGGAAAAAATCCGGAAAAACTGAAAAAAAGCGGCCAACGCACATCAGGGATCCGGCGGGCTGCCCCGTCATACAGGCGAGCACAACCGATACCCAGGAGAACGTTCCCGCCATGCCCGCCCGCCCTCTTTCCTCCCGCCCGGCACGCGCCTGCCTGTCCCTGCTCGCCTGCGCGGCGGCCCTGGCCTGCACGCCAGCCCTGGCCGCCCCTGCCGACATCGACCTGCCGGCCCAGCCGCTGTCCGACGCCATCAAGGCCCTGGCGCGCGCCACCGGCACCAGCATCGCGGCCGACAGCGCCCTGCTCGCAGGCAAGTCCGCGCCCGCCGTCCAGGGCCGCCTGGAGCCGGCCGAGGCACTGCAGCGCCTGCTGGCCGGCAGCGGCCTGCAAGCCTCTGCCCAGCCCCAGGGCGGCTGGCTGCTGCGCCCCGCCCCGGCGCGCCCGCAGACCACGCTGGACGAAGTGCGGGTGACGGCCACGGCCCTGCGCGACGGCCGCACGGAAGGCACGGGCAGCTACCGGGCGCCCTATGCCAGCGCGGCCACCAAGATCGAGCTGACGGCCCGGGAGACGCCGCAGTCCGTATCCGTGATCTCGCGCGCACGGCTCGATGACCAGAACTTCGTGGAGCTCACCGAAGCCGCCAAGGTGGTGCCCGGCATCGTCGTGCGCCGGCAAAGCAGCACGGGCGGGCGCAGCGACATCCTCTCGCGCGGCTACCAGTCCTCCACCTACCAGCTGGACGGTCTCACCGTCAGCGGCAATCCGGCCACCCAGGAAACGCTGGACCTGGCCCTGTTCGACCGGGTCGAGGCCCTGCGCGGGCCGGCCGGGCTGTTCTCGGGCGCGGGCGAGCCCAGCGTCATGCTCAACCTGGTGCGCAAGCGCGCCCTGCCGGACTACCAGGGCCAGGGCGCCATCGGCCTGGGTTCGCGGGGGCGCAAGCGGGCCGAGGTGGATGTCACCGGAGCGCTGTCCGAAGATGGCCGCCTGCGTGGCCGGGTGGTGGCGCTGCACGAGAACTTCGGCAGCCCCGTGATGGCCATGGACGGCCACAAGCAGGCCCTGTACGGCACGGTGGAGCTGGACGTCACTTCCCAGAGCACGGTCTCGGTGGGCGCCACCTGGCAGCGCGGCCGGGGCAACTACGACACCGGCCTGCCCGCCCACGCCGACGGCAGGCTGGCCCCCATTCCGCGCGACGTGGCCATTGCCGCCGACTGGGGCCGCGCCGCCCCCGAATCGCTGGCCGGCTTCATCGAGTCGGAGACGCGGCTCGACGGCGGCCTGTTCAAGCTGGCCGCGCGCCGTGTGCTGCGCCAGCAGCGCGACAAGTACATCAACGGCTACTCGGCCGTATCGGACACCGGCATCAGCCGCTTCACCCAGGCCCAGACCGTGGACCGCGACTACGCCGACACCACGGCCGACATCTACTACAGCACGCCCTGGCAATGGGCCGGGCAGACGCACCATTTCATCGCGGGCGCGGACTACCGCAGCTCCAACATGCACCTGCGCATGCTGCGCGGCGCCATGAACACGCCGGCCGACCTGTTCCACTACGACCCCTCCTCCATCCCCGAGCCCAGCTTCAAGCCCTTTGCCGACGACATCACGCGCACCAGCCTGCGCGGCGTCTACGGCCAGTTGCGCATCAAGCCCACGCAGGCCCTCACCCTGGTGGCGGGCGCGCGCAAGAGCTGGTGGAAGACAGAAACCTCGGACCGGCTGCAGAACACGCGCTCGGGCTACGAGGTCGATGGCCAGTTCACGCCCTTCGCCGCCGTGCTCTTCGATCTGAACGACAGCTGTACGCTCTACGCCAGCCAGTCGCGCATCTTCCAGCCGCAAGGCGGGCGCCTGGCCGGTGGCGGCCAGATCGCCCCGCGCGAGGGCCGGCAGGTGGAAGCCGGCATCAAGGGCAGCCTGCTGGACGGACGCCTGAATGCCACCGCCGCCGTCTACCGCATGCAGGACACCAACCGCGCGCTGGCCGACCCCGCCGATGCCGCCTTCGTCATCCCCGCAGGCAAGGTGCGCTCCGAAGGCTTCGAGGCCGAGGTGGTCGGCTCGCTGTCGCCGCGCTGGGACGTGGCGGCCAGTTACGCCTACATGCGCTCCAAATACCTGCAGGGCACCGTCACGCAGACGGGCACCGACTTCAGCACCATGTCGCCGCGCCACAGCGTGAACCTGTGGGCGCGCTACCGCGTGGCCGGCCCCGTGGCCCAGGGGCTGGAGCTGGGCGCGGGCGTGCGCGCCGTCAGCGAGTTCTACGACACCCTGGGCACCGTGCGCTGGCGCGCGGGCGGCTACGGCGTCTGGTCCGTCTATGCCGCCTACCCGCTCACCCCCCAGGTCAAGCTGGCCGTGAACATCGACAACCTGTTCGACCGCGTCTACTGGGAGCGCGTGGGCACGGCCACGCGCAGCAACTACTACGGCCTGCCGCGCAGCATCATGGTCACGCTGCGCAGCAGTTTCTGATCCCGTCGCCAGAGGGCGTGCGCAGCACAAGGCTGCCGCGCCCCCTGCCTGCCGCGCAGGCATTCAACACATCGACACCATCGAATGATTTCTCACAAATAATTCAATAGATCCACACAATGCATGGATTTACGCTTGTGTCCATTGCCGGCAGCCGCCGCCAGCCAGGACACCAGCCATTGCCATGCAAGACCGTTTTCTGATCGAGCGCATCGAGGCGCGGATCCTCGACATTCCCACCATCCGCCCGCACAAGCTGTCGTTCGGCTCCATCAGCCGGCAAAGCCCGGTGATCGTGCAGCTGTGGCTGCGCAACGGGGCCACGGGCTTTGGCGAGGCCGCCACCATCGGCGGCCCGTCGTGGAACGAGGAATCGCCCGAGAGCATCCACCATGCCATCGCCAACCACCTAGCGCCCAGCCTGATCGGCCAGGACGGCGCGCGCTTCGAGGCCTGCCACTCGCGCATGGACCTGGCCTGCAAGGGCAATGCCTTTGCCAAGAGCGCCGTGGAAATCGCGCTGCTGGACGCCGTGGCGCGCAGCCTGCAGTTGCCCGTGTGGCAGTTGCTGGGCGGCAAGCAGCGCGACAGCCTGCCCCTGGCCTGGACGCTGGCCAGCGGCGACATCGAGCGCGACCTGGCCGAGGCCCATCTGCGCCTGGAGCAAAAGCGCCACCGCATCTTCAAGATGAAGATCGGCGCGCGCACGCCCGAGGCCGATGTGGCCCATGTGAGCGAGATCGCGCGCGGCCTGCAGGGCCGCGCCACGCTGACCGTGGACGTGAACCAGGCCTGGGACGGCGCCACGGCGCGGCGCTTTCTGCCGCAATTGATCGATGCCGGCGTGACCCTGATCGAGCAGCCCGTGGCCGGCTGGAACGTGCCCGCGCTGCGCGAGCTGACCGCCACGCTGCAGGGCGCCCTGGTCATGGCCGACGAGAGCGTGTGCACGCCCTACGACGCCATGCGCCTGGCGCGCGAGCAGGCCAGCCATGTGTTCTCGCTCAAGGTGGCCAAGCACGGCGGCCTGCTGCGCACGCGCAAGGTGGCGGCCATTGCCCAGGCGGCCGACATCGGCTGGTACGGCGGCACCATGCTGGAGACCTCGATCGGCTCGGCCGCCTCGGCCCATGTCTTTGCCACGCTGGGCGGGCAGCACTACAACTGCGAGCTGTTCGGCCCCCAGCTGCTGGTGGACGACATCGTCACCGAGCGCATGACCATCCGCGACTTCGAGCTGCAACTGCCCGACGGGCCCGGCCTGGGCTTGGAGATCGACCTGCAGCAGTTGGCGCGCTTCGACCGCGCGCTGGCCGGCAGCCAGCCGCAGCACTTCGACATGGGGCAGGCCCGGACCGGGGCTGCGACCTGAATTCCTTTCATTCCTCCTGGAGACAAACATGCTTTACCTGGTCCGCATGGACGTGAAGATCCCCCACGACCTGCCCGCCGACGTGGCAGCCGAGATCAAGGCCCGCGAGAAGGCCTATTCCCAGCAGCTGCAGCACGACGGACGCTGGCCCCACATCTGGCGCGTGGTGGGCGAGTACGCCAACTACAGCGTGTTCGACGTGGCCTCCAACGACGAGCTGCACGAGCTGCTGCAGGGCCTGCCGCTGTTCCCCTACATGGACATCCAGGTCACGCCGCTGGCAAAGCACCCCTCGGCCATCGCCTGAGCACAGCCCAAACCAAGACCAAATTTTTCGGAGACAACTGAAGTGAATGTGAAACGCCGTTTTCTGACCGCCGCAGCCGCAGGCCTGTGCCTGTCCGCCGTGATGCCCGCCGCCCATGCGCAGGCACCCGAGGCCAACTGGCCCAGCAAGCCCATCCGCTGGATCGTGCCCTTCCCGCCGGGCGGCGCCATGGACGCCATCGCGCGCACCCTGGGCGAGAAGGCCGGCCGCACGCTGGGCCAGCCCTTCGTGATCGAGAACCGTCCCGGCGCCGGCGGCAACATCGGCGCCGACTTCGTGGCCAAGCAGCCCGGCGACGGCTACACGCTGATGATCACCTCCATCGGCATGGCCACCAACAAGCCGCTGTACCGCAAGCTCAGCTACGACCCGATCAAGGACTTCGCCCCCGTGGGCGTGCTGGCCGTGGTGCCCAACATCCTGGTCACCAACTCCACCCAGCCCAACGTCAAGAGCGTGGCCGACGTGGTGGCCGCCGCCAAGGCCTCGCCCGGCAAGCTGACCTATGCCTCGGCCGGCAACGGCACCTCCATCCACCTGGCGGGCGAAGTGTTCAACTCGCTGGCCGGCGTGGACATCCTGCACATCCCCTACAAGGGATCGGGCCCGGCGGTGTCCGACCTGCTGGGCGGACAGGTCAACTACATGTTCGACTCCATCACCTCGGCGCGCCCGCACATCCAGTCGGGCAAGCTGCGCGCCCTGGCCGTGACCACGGCCAAGCGTTCGTCCAGCATGCCCGACGTGCCCACCATGGAAGAGGCCGGCATCAAGGGCTACGAGGTCTCGCCCTGGTTCGCCGTCTTCATGCCCGCCAGCACGCCGCCGGCCATCGTCAAGAAGCTCAACCAGGTCTTCGTGGCCGAGATGAAGCAGCCCGACGTGCTCGAACGCTTCAAGGCCATCGGCGCCGAAGTCGTGGGCTCCACGCCCGAGGAAGCGGCCAGGCACCTGCAGGCCGAGTCCGTGCGCTGGACCAAGGTGATCACGGAGCGCAACATCAGCATGGACTGAGCCTGGACCGCCTCCGGTCGCCCGACAGGTTTTGATACGCTCGCCGGATCACACAACCAGGGGGACGGGATGGGCAAGCTCAGGAAATCACCATGCTGCGGCACACGGCCTTCTGAAGCGCACGGACGCTGAAGGAAGGCTGCCATGTTGTTGCGCATCCGCAAGGCCCTTGCGGCACGGTTCGAAGCCGTGGCCGAAATCGTGGGCCTGATCCTGTCCCTGGGCGGCGCGGCCGCAGCCAGCTTGCTGGGCAAGCTGGTGCTGGCCTTGATTCTGGGCACCATCGCCCTGGGCATTTTCTTCAGGCTGGCAGGACGCCGAAAGCGGTCCCAAGCCGGCCCATCGCAGCGCGAACCCGGCTGGCTTGCCGCCATGGCAGGCCTGCTGGCGTTCATCGAGATCGGCGTGCTGGTGGAGGCAGTCGATCTGCCCGTGCGCTTTCACCAGCCAGGGTTTGCCTTGCATCACTGGCTCATCGTTGCGGCAGCACTGCTCGCCGCATCCTGGCTCCAGTTGAAGCTGCTGCGCGCCGCGCGCAACGCCATCCGCGCCAGGCGGAGCACCTGACACGTCAACTGCGGACTGCCGCCTGCGCACCCTGCATGCGCGGGGCGGGCACCGGCCTGCGCCCCCAGTTCATCAGCGCCGTGCCGGCCACGGCCATGCCGCCGCCCAGCACGATGCTGGCATCGATGCTCTCGCCCAGCCACAGCGCCGACAGCGCCACGCCGATCACGGGCACCAGGGTGATGTAGCCCGAGGCCGCGCCCGCGCCCAGCGCCTTGACGCCGTCGAAGTACCAGGCATAGGCGAGCGCCGTGGCGCCGAAGGCCAGGAAGGCCAGCGCACCCCAGGCGGTGCCGTTGCCAAGCACGGCAGCCTGCAGGCCGGCCGGCCCTTCCACCACCAGGCTGGCCACCAGCAGCATGGCCGCGCCCATGGTCGAGGTCACGGCCGTGGCCGATAGCGCATCGACGCCTGTGAGCAGCCAGCGGCCGATCAGGGTGTAGGTCACCCAGCACACCACGCAGCCCAGGATCAGCAGCTCTCCGGCGCCCACCGATCCCTGCAGCAGCGCCAGCGGCTGGCCATGCGAGATCACCACCACGGCGCCGCAGGCCGCCAGCGCCATGCCCAGGGCAATGGTGCGGTTGAGCCGCTCGCCGAACAGCCAGACCGCCAGCGCCAGCGTGAGCACGGGGTTGAGCGTGATCACCAGGGCCGCCTTGCCGGCCGGCACATGCTGCAGCCCCATGAGGAAAAAGGCGGCATAGCCGAACACGCCCGTGGCGCCAGCGGCCGCCATGCCCAGCCAGCGCCTGGCGCTCCAGTGCCTGAGACCGGCCATGCCACCGGCCCAGTACAGCCAGGGCAGCAGCACGGCGGCGGCCAGCAGGAAGCGCAGGCTGGCGGCTGCCAGCGGCGGCATGTTCTGTGCCACCACGCGGCCCGCAGGCCAGGAAGCGCCCCACAGCAGGGCCATGCCGACAAGCCGCAGGTGGGGACCGAAGAAGCGTTGAAAATTCATGGCGCGTACTATGTGCTCATATCGATTCATAGACAAATGAGCGAATGCTCATGACCTGGACAACGTGATCCCATGACCTTCACCCAGCTCGAAGTGTTCGCGGCGCTGGCCCGCGCCGGCAGTTTCTCGCGCGCGGCCGCGCTGCTGGGCATTACCCAGAGCGCCGTCAGCCATGCCCTGCGCGCGCTGGAAGGCGAGCTGCAGGTTCAGCTGGTGCGGCGCGAAGGCCCCCACTCCCCGCTGACCGACGCAGGCGCGCGGCTGCTGCAGCGCGCCAACGACATCCTCCAGCAAAAGGAGGCCTTGCGGCAGGAGGCCGATGCCGAGCGCGGCATGGCGCGCGGCACGCTGCGCGTGGCCTCGTTCGGCGCCACCTCTTCACTGCGGCTGCTGCCCCCGCTGATCACCGAGTACCGGCGCCGCCAGCCCGCCGTGCTGGTGCAGATCGACGAGCAAAACGACGACACCGTGGTCAAGTGGCTGCTGGAGCGGCGCGTGGAGATCGGCTTCGTCGTGCTGCCCGACGAGCGCTTCGAGACCGTGCCCCTGGTGGAAGACGAACTGGTGGCGCTGCTGCCCGCATCGCACCGGCTGGCCGCCCAGCGCAGCATCCGCGCCGCCGACCTGCAGGGCGAGGCCTTTGTGCGCACCTCGGCCGGGTCGGGCGCGCACATCGACCGCTTCCTGGCCGAGGCCGGCGCCCAGCCTGCGGCCATCTACCACTTCGAGCAGATGTCCTCCATGCAGGGCTTCGTGGCCCAGGGCCACGCCATTGCGATTGCCGCACGCCTGGCCGTGCCCGAGCAGGCGCCCGAAGGCATGGTCTACCGCAGCCTCGCGCCCCGCCAGCGCCGCGTCACCGGCCTGGCCGTGCGCAGCATGGAGCGCCTTTCGCCGGCCGCTGCCGGCTTTGTGGAGCTGGCGCGGGAGATGGCCAGGACGAAGCGGTTTGGCTAAGCCTGCGCCGCCGACGGCAAGGTCAGCGGATGCAGCACCAGCGCCTCACGCACGATGGGCTTGAGCGCCTGGGCCTCGTCGGGACTGGCCAGCACGCGGGCCAGTTCGGCGCGCATGCGGGGCTCCCAGAATTTGCGGATGTGTTCGGCAATGCCCTGCAGGGCCTCGTCGCGCTCGGGCATGGCCTCGAAGAACTCGCCGATGCGGTTGGCCATGCGGACCAGGTTGGCGCTGTCCATCACTTGCCTCCCGCCACGGCCATGCTGCCTGCCTGCGCGGCCTGCGCGGCTTGCAACAGGCCGATCTGCTCTTCGTGCATGCGCGCAAAGCCGCGCTGCCAGTCGGACGGCTGGGCGTGCTGGGGGACGGGCAGCACCTGCACGGCCGTGACCTTGTATTCGGGGCAGTTGGTGGCCCAGTCCGAGCTGTCGGTGGTGATGACGTTGGCGCCCGATTCGGGAAAGTGGAAGGTGGTGTAGACCACGCCGGGCTGTATGCGCTCGGTGACGGTGGCGCGCAGCACGGTCTCGCCCGCGCGGCTGGCGATGCCGACCCAGTCGCCGTCGCGTATGCCGCGGTCCTCGGCGTCATGCGGATGGATTTCCAGCCGGTCCTCGCTGTGCCAGTGGCTGTTGTGCGTGCGCCGGGTCTGGGCGCCCACGTTGTACTGCGACAGGATGCGGCCCGTGGTCAGCAGCAGCGGAAAGCGCTGGGTGACCTTCTCTTCGGTGGCCACGTACTGGGTGATGATGAAGCGGCCCTTGCCGCGCACGAAGCGATCCCTGTGCATGATGGAAGTGCCAGCCTCTTCGGTGCTGTCATTGCAGGGCCATTGCACGCTGCCCAGCCGGTCGATCTTGTCGTAGTTCACGCCCGCGAAGCTGGGCGTGAGCGCGGCGATCTCGGCCATGATCTCGCTCGGGTGCGTGTAGTGCATGGCATAGCCCAGCGCATTGGCCAGCAGCTGGGTGACCTCCCAATCGGCATGGCCGGCCAGCGGCGCCATGACCTTGCGCACGCGCGAGATGCGGCGCTCGGCATTGGTGAAGGTGCCGTCCTTTTCGAGGAAAGAGGCGCCCGGCAGGAAGACATGGGCGTACTTGGCGGTTTCGTTGAGGAAGATGTCCTGCACCACCACGCATTCCATGGCCGAGAGCGCGGCCGTCACATGCTGGGTGTTGGGGTCGGACTGCACGATGTCCTCGCCCTCGCAGTACAGGCCCATGAAGCTGCCGGCCAGGGCCGCCTCGAACATGTTGGGAATGCGCAGCCCGGGCTCGGGGCTGAGCGCCACGCCCCAGGCCCCCTCGAACTCGGCGCGCACCGTGCTGTCCGAGATGTGGCGGTAGCCGGGCAGCTCATGCGGGAAGGAGCCCATGTCGCAGGAGCCCTGCACGTTGTTCTGGCCGCGCAGCGGGTTCACGCCCACGCCTTCGCGGCCCACGTTGCCCGTGGCCATGGCCAGGTTGGCGATGCCCATGACCATGGTCGAGCCCTGCGCATGCTCGGTCACGCCCAGGCCGTAGTAGATGGCCGCGTTGACGGGAGTGCCCGCCGCGTGGTCCTCGGCACCCAGCGCATACAGGCGCGCGGCGCCGCGCACGAGTTCGGGAGCGACCCCGGTGACCTCGGCCATGGCCTCGGGCGAGTTCTCGGGCCGGGCCACGAATTCCTTCCACTGCGCGAAGGACTTGGCATCGCAGCGCTCGGCGATGTAGTCCTCGGCCAGCCAGCCTTCGGTGACGATGACATGGGCCAGCGAGGTGATCATGGCCACGTTGGTGCCGGGCCGCAGTTGCAGGTGGTAGTCGGCGCGGATGTGGGGCGACTTGACGAGCTCGATCTCGCGCGGGTCGATGACGATGAGCTTGGCGCCCGCACGCCGGCCGTCGCCGCGCAGGCGCTTTTTCATGCGCGAGCCGAACACCGGGTGCGCGGCCGTGGGGTTGGCGCCGATGACCATGACCACGTCCGTGTGCTCGATGGACTTGAAGGTCTGCGTGCCGGCCGAGGTGCCATAGGTCTGGCCCAGGCCATAGCCCGTGGGCGAGTGGCACACGCGCGCGCAGGTATCGACGTTGTTGTTGCCGAAGGCCGTGCGCACCAGCTTTTGCACGAGGTAGGCCTCTTCGTTGGTGCAGCGCGAGGAGGTGATGCCGCCAATCGAGTCCTTGCCGTGCTTCGCCTGGATGCGGCGGAACTCGCTGGCCGTGTGGGCAATGGCCTCTTCCCAGCTCACTTCGCGCCAGGGGTCGGTGATCTTCGCGCGGACCATGGGCCGGGTGATGCGGTCCTTGTGCGTGGCATAGCCCCAGGCAAAGCGGCCCTTGACGCAGGCATGGCCCTCGTTGGCCTGGCCGTCCTTCCAGGGCACCATGCGCACGACCTGCTCGCCCTTCATCTCTGCCTTGAAGCCGCAGCCCACGCCGCAGTAGGCGCAGGTGGTGATGGCGCTGTGCCCGGCCTGGCCCAGCTCGGTCACGGTCTTTTCCTGCAGCGTGGCCGTGGGGCAGGCCTGCACGCAGGCGCCGCAGCTGACGCAGTCGCTGTCCATGAAGCTGCCGCCCTGCCCCGCCGTGACGCGCGAGTCGAACCCCCGGCCCGAGATGGTCAGCGCAAAGGTGCCCTGCGTCTCCTCGCAGGCGCGCACGCAGCGGTTGCAGACGATGCACTTGCTGGGGTCGTAGCTGAAGTACGGGTTGGAGTCATCGACCTCGGCGCGCGCCTGGCCCTTGAAATGGTTGGCGCCGTCGAAGCCGTAGCGCACCTCGCGCAGGCCCACGGTGCCGGCCATGTCCTGCAGTTCGCAGTCGCCGTTGGCGCTGCAGGTCAGGCAGTCCAGCGGATGGTCGGAGATGTACAGCTCCATCACGCCGCGGCGCAGCTCCTGCAGTTGCGGGCTTTGCGTGCGCACCTTCATGCCCGGCTCGGCCGGCGTGGTGCACGAGGCCGGAAAGCCCTTGCGTCCCTCGATCTGCACCAGGCACAGGCGGCAGGAGCCGAAGGGCTCCAGGCTGTCGGTGGCGCACAGCTTGGGCACGCTGACGCCGCCTTCCATGGCAGCGCGCATCAGCGAGGTGCCCTCGGGAACGCAGACCTCGCGTCCGTCGATTTCCAGGGTGATCAGGCGTTCGGACGGGCTGGCGGGTGTGCCCCAGTCGGCTTGCTTCAAATGGTCGAGCATGGTGTTCTCCGGTCAGGCAGCCGCTGCGGCCGTGGTGGACTCGATGCCGAAGTCCTGGGGGTAGTGGTTCAGCGCCGAGCGCACGGGATACGGCGTCATCCCGCCCATGGCGCACATGGAGCCGTGCTGCATGGTGTCGCACAGGTTCTCCAGCAGGGCCACCTGGCTGGCGTGGGCGGCAGGGTCGCTGCCGGCGCGCACGATGCGGTCGATGACCTCCACGCCGCGCGTGGAGCCGATGCGGCAGGGCGTGCACTTGCCGCAGGACTCGATGGCGCAGAACTCCATGGCGTAGCGCGCCAGCTGCGCCATGTCGGCCGTGTCGTCATGCACGACGATGCCGCCGTGCCCCACCACATTGCCCTTGGCGGCATAGACCTCGTAGTCCAGCGGCGCATTCCAGTCGGCCGGCGCCACATAGCTGCCCAGCGGGCCGCCCACCTGCACGGCCTTGACGGTGCGGCCGGTGGCCGTGCCGCCGCCGAAGTCTTCCACCAGCTCGCGCAGGCTCAGGCCGAAGGCCTTTTCCACCAGGCCGCCGCGCGCAATATTGCCGGCCAGCTGGAACGGCAGCGTGCCGCGCGAGCGGCCCATGCCGAAGCCCTGGTAGAAGGCCGCGCCGCGCGCCAGGATCAGCGGCACCGTGGCCAGCGTGATCACGTTGTTGATCACCGTGGGCCGGCCCCACAGGCCCTCGATGGCCGGCAGCGGCGGCTTGGCGCGCACGATGCCGCGCCGGCCCTCGATGCTCTCCAGCATGGCCGTTTCCTCGCCGCAGACATAGCTGCCCGCGCCCTTGCGCACCTCCATGTGGAAGGCCCGCCCGCTGCCGGCCACGTCGCGGCCCAGCCAGCCTGCGGCCTCGGCGCGCGCAATGGCTTCGCGCAGGGTGGCGATGGCATGCGGATACTCGCTGCGCACATAGACCAGGCCCTGCGTGGCGCCCACGGCCAGGCCAGCAATGGCCATGCCTTCGATCAGCGTGTAGGGATCGCCTTCCATCAGCAGCCGGTCGGCAAAGGTGCCCGAGTCGCCCTCGTCGGCATTGCAGGCAATGTACTTTTGCGGCCCCGCTGCGGCGGCCACGGTCTTCCACTTGATGCCGGCCGGAAACGCCGCACCGCCACGGCCGCGCAGGCCCGAATCCAGCACCTCCTGCACGATGGCCGCGGGCTCCATGCGCGCCGCGCGCTCCAGCCCCTGCCAGCCGCCATGGGCTGCGTAGTCGGACAGGTCCAGCGGGTCGATGACGCCCACGCGCGCAAAGGTCAGGCGCTCCTGGCGCGCCAGGTAGGCAATGGCCTCGGTCAGTCCATGGCACAGCGCATGGCTGTCGCCCTGCAGCATTCCGGCATCGATCAGGCCCGGCACCGCATCGGCCGTGACCGGGCCGTAGGCCACGCGGCCTTCGGGCGTCTCGACTTCCACCAGGGTTTCCAGCCACAGCAGGCCGCGCGAGCCGTTGCGCACGATCTGCACCTGAAGGCCGCGCGCCGCGCACTCGCGCTGCAGGGCGCCGGCCACGGCGTCGGCCCCCAAGGCCAGCGCGGCGGCATCGCGGGGCACATAGACGCGCACGCCGGGGCCTGCCCCTGCCCCTGTCCCTGTCCCTGCATGCGCAGGCTGGGCCACCGGCTCGCCGGCCTGCTCCGGCTGGCGGCATTGCGCGATGAGTGCATCCAGGCCGTTGGCCGTGACATGCGCATGGGGCCGGCCATCGAGCATCACGGCAGGCGATGACGCGCACAGGCCCAGGCAGTAGACCGGCTCCAGCGTGACGGCGCCATCGGCACTGGTTGCATGCCCATGCCCATGCCCACTCGATCCGCAGCCCAGCGCCTGGCCTGCGTGGGCCAGCAGCGCGTCGGCACCGCGCGACTGGCAGGCCTCGGCGCGGCAGACCTGCAGCACATGGCGGCCCGCTGGCGTGCTGCGGAAATGGGGGTAGTAGGAGATGACGCCATGCACCTCGGCACGCGAGAGGTTCAGCGCATCGGCGATGCGCGGCACGGCGGCTTCGGGGATATGGCCCAGCATGTCCTGCACGGCGTGCAGCAACTCGATCAGGGGGCCGGGGCGCAGGGCGTGGACGGCAATGGCGTGCTCGACGGCCTCGCGCTCATGGGCGCCGAGTGCGCTGCCGGCAACAGCGGCATTGAGGACGGCAATGGGAATGATCTTCCCTTGTGTGGCTGGCATGGGTGTCCCTGCTGGCTTTCGTTGTGGGGAGCGGCGCGGTCCGGTCCGCTGGCGCTTTGTCTCTCATGCCATTTCAAGGCCTGCCGGGCAAGCCGTCAAATTCAAACGGATGATTGCGCCATTCAATCGGCAAATGAGCCGCCGGGCAGTGCTGCGCCTGCTGCCGCAGGTCTTGCGGATGCCGCAGCCAGCGCGGGTTTGCGCCACTTGGCAAATGCGCCCGGCTTGTCGCAAATTACACGGTATTTGGTGTGAATTTTGATAAGCTCACGCGCACCATGAACCACCCGCCATCAGCCATGACGCCACAGGATGGCTATCATTTTTCAGAACAGATCGGCCACCTGCTGCGGCGTGTCTATCAGCGCCACACTGCACTCTTCCAGCAATACATTCCCGACTCGCAGCTTACGGCTGCGCAATTCGTGGTGCTGTGCTCCGTGCGCGACAACAGCGGCAGCTCGCTGGCCGACATCGTCAAGGCCACCGTGATCGACCAGGCCACCATCCGCGGCGTGGTGGACCGGCTCAAGCAGCGCGAACTGGTGCAGGTGGACCATGACCGCATCGACCGCCGCAAGGTCGTCATCAACCTCACCGAGGCCGGCCAGGACCTGGTGCGCGACATGGAGCCCTTCGCCAAGCAGATCACCGAAAGCACCTACGGCAAGCTCAATCCGGCCGAGCGCCTGGCGCTGGATTTTTTGCTCAAGAAGATGCTGGAAGGTGGCGAGGCGGATTGAAGAGCCCCTGTTTTCATGGGGATGGGTGCCTGGCTATTTCAAAGAGCGGGGCCCTCGCCGTCAAAGCCCCATCAACCCAGGCAGTGCCTTTGCGCACGACCTGTAGCAAAGAAAAAACAGATTCTCACGCCCATCTTCTGGGTAGAGATATCCGGCACCTGCTGAATTGATGCTCCACCCATAGGCCACGCCATTGCGCCGCAGCTTCCCACTGAAGGCGCAAGGCAGAATGATCGATTCATAGTGGAAGGTGGAGAAGGAAACCTCGGTTGCCGTGGAGAAATAACGGATGACATCCTTGGGCCGCAGCGCAATCTTCTCGCAGCCCATGGTTTGCCCTTCTCCGACCGAACGATGGATCGAGCCGATCAAAACCACTGGTTCTTCCTGGTTGCCCATCGCCTTTCGGGGAGCGACCAGCACTGAAAGGCAGAGCACAGCCAGGATTGCCGTGGCGACCAGGCCATGCCTGCGATAGCTGCCATTCAATGACATGAGAACAAGGCTCCGCTGAAGATATGGCGCAGCGAATTGCTTGCGCCAGGAGCAGTCATTGTGTCGCATGGACCGGTTGAGCTCACAGGAGCTTCAGTCCATGGAAGTTCTCCAGCAAATCGGACAATCCGCACGCCCTGCCTTCGAAAAAGGCCTGATCCCCATTTGGGGACCCCATGAAAAAAGGCCTGCTTGCGCAGACCTTTTTCAGTCGAAGTTCTTTCTCGGCGTCAATCCAGCGCCCGGTTGCGCGATTCCACATCCACGGCCCAGATCGACAGGGCGCCGCCCACCAGCATGGCAGACAGCACGGCCAGCGCCAGGGTGAAGTGGGTGGCCATGATGGGCGCAATGATGGCCGGGGCGAACAGGCCGCCGAAGCGCGCCACGGCGCCGGCCATGCCCATGCCGCTGGCACGCAGGTCGGTGGGGTAGACCTCGGGGGTGAAGGCGTACAGCGCGCCCCAGGTGCCCAGCAGCGAGAAGCTCATCAGCAGGGTGGAGCCGATGACCACGAAGGGCGACGAGCCCAGGCTGTAGAACATGCAGCCGACGGCGCTGAGCAGCAAAAAGCCGATCAGCGTGGGCTTGCGGCCCCAGCGTTCCACGCCATAGGCCGACAGCGCAAAGCCGGGCAGTTGCACCAGGGCCAGCACCACCAGGAAGACCTGGCCGCGCATGAAGGCGAAGCCCTCGCTGCTGAGCTTGACGGGCAGGTAGACGAAGACACCGTAGTAGGCGATGGAGATCAGCGCCCAGGCCAGGAACAGCGAGAGGCTGCGGCGGCGCAGGCCGCCGTTGAACAGCGCGAGGATGGATTTGCGCTCCTGCTTTTCAGGCTGCAGGGCGGGGATGTCCGCCGTGGTGCCGTTGACCTTGGCCACCCGCTGCAGCACCTTGCGCGCCTCTTCGGACTTGCCGTTGCGGTTGAGGAACATGGGCGACTCGGGGATGTAGAAGCGCAGCACCACGCCGATCAGCGCCGGCAGTCCGGTCACGAAGAAGATCACGCGCCAGGCATCGTCACCCCAGGACACGGCCACCAGCGCCAGGATGGCCAGGAAGATGGTGCCCACGGCCCAGAACGATTCCAGCAGCACCAGCCAGCGGCCGCGGCGGTCGCTGGGCAGGAACTCGGCCATCATGGTGTAGTCCACGGGCAGCGTGCCGCCCACGCCGATGCCGGTGATGAAGCGCAGCACCAGCAGCCAGGCGAACTCGGGCGCAAAGGCCGAGGCCACGCCCGCGAAGGCATCGATCACCACGGCCATCATCAGCACCGGGCGGCGCCCGATGCGGTCGGCCAGGCGGCCGAAGACGAAGGCGCCGATCAGCATGCCGATGAAGAAGAAGGTGCCGGTCTGCAGCGCCTCGGGCACGGTCTTGCCGAAGGTCTTGGCAATGGACGGCGCGCTGAAGCCGATGGACAGCACCTGCATGGCGTCGGCCAGCCAGACCAGCCCGAAGATGACGAACAGCCGA
The DNA here is from genome assembly GCF_043104705.1 of Delftia sp. WSY_10. NCBI lineage: Bacteria > Pseudomonadati > Pseudomonadota > Betaproteobacteria > Burkholderiales > Comamonadaceae > Delftia > Delftia sp. WSY_10. The sequence goes on from NZ_JBICKY010000004.1 coordinate 17,823, forward strand.
TATTGGAACTTGCCGACACCCGCTGTCTGGATGCCTTTTTCCACCGAAATGTATGTAGATGACATGCAGGGACTCCTTTTCTAGCCATCGCAATTGTTGAATCTGTCTTTTCCCAGGCAAGGCCGTTCAGCTTGTGTTGCCGTCTCCTGCCGTGCCTTCCACCCTTCACACATCCGGAGCGAACCGCTCCCTCGGCGCCATCTCCATGGCCCGATGAAAAAATTCAGGATGTCGGTCTCTGCATCCGGGCGATGGGCGCATTGCGGACAGGCTGCACATCGACAGCGCCGTCCGTTGTTGCCCATCACCCGTCCCCAGCATCAGATGTCAGGACCCAGGCCCTGGAGAGATTCCAGGGCAAGGTGTCCATATCCGCGGCATCGCCCATGCCGCCGCCCATTGCTGCCCATTGCCGCCCTCAGTGCGCATGCGCCTGTGCCTGCATGCGCAGCCGGTTAATCGTCTTCGTGTCGTCTGGCCAAGCTTTTTCCTCCGGTGCAAATCGTTCGCGCAAATATCCGAGCAGGTCCGCGATCTGCCTGTCGTCCAGGCTGTCCCCGAAGCCGGGCATGTAGCCCAGCGCATCGTCGGCCGGCGCCTGTATGCCATTCAGGATCACCTGGACCAGGTTGTCGGGGCTGGCCGCATGCAGGTTGGTGTTCAGGGCCAGCTGCGGCTTGACGCCGAACAATGTGGGACCGCTGCCCGCCTCATGGCAGACCGCGCAGGCGTTCTGGTAGATGCGCTCGCCATTGGCGTGGCGGTCCAGGACCCTGGCAGGTGGGGCCGCAGGCGCCGCCGCCTGCACGGCGGCCGGCGCCGGTGCCGGCATGGCCGGGGCGGCCTGGGCGGCCTGTGGTGCCTGTGGGGCCTGGCCCGGCAGTTCCATCAGGTAGGTGGCCATGGCGCGCACATCGGCTTCGGGCAACTGGGCCAGGCCGTGGATGACGGGCGCCATGGGGCCGGCCGCCACGCCGTGGCGGGCCGAGAAGCCGGTGCGCAGGTACTGGTGCAGCTCTTCGCGGCTCCAGGGCAGCTTGCCGCCGGCCAGTTGATTGAGCGCGGGCGCCGTCCAGCCTTCGGCCTCGCCGCCGCCCAGGTAGTGGATGCCGGTCTTTTCGGCACCCAGCGCATTGCGCGGCGAGTGGCAGGCCGCGCAGTGGCCCGCGCCTTCGACCAGGTAGGCGCCGCGGTTCCATTCGGCGCTGCGCGCGGGGTCGGCCTTGAACGGCGTGGCGTCGTGGAACAGCAGGTTCCAGCCCGCCATGGCCGGGCGCAGGTTGTAGGGGAAGGCCAGCTGCGTCTCGGGCGCCTTGGCCTTCACGGCAGGCTGGGACATCAGGTAGCCGTAGAGGGCCTGCAGGTCGCCATCGCTGAGCTTGGCGAAGGCCGTGTATGGGAAGGCCGGATACAGCTGGCGCCCATCCTGGTGGATGCCGTGGCGCATGGCGCGCTCGAAGGCCGCGTAGGACCAGCGGCCGATGCCGGTTTCGTTGTCGGGTGTGATGTTGGTGGAGTAGATGGTGCCGAACGGCGTCTCCAGCCCGAAGCCGCCGGCATTGGCCGCGCCGCCCGGGGCCGTGTGGCAGACCACGCAGTCGCCCGCAGCCGCCACCAGGCGGCCGCGCTCCAAGGCCTGCGGCGAGTACAGGGACACATCGGGCCCGTCGGTCAGCGGCAGGGCCGGCTTCAGCGGCCAGGCCATGGCCGCCATGCCGGCAAGGCCTGCGGCGCCTGCGGCCAGCCAGCCCCAGCCACGGCCGGGCCGCGCCGCACCGGGCTTGCCGGCACCCTCGCCCGCCAGGGCCAGGCGCAGCTGCTCGGGCTGGAAGGGCACTTCGCGCAGGCGCACGCCTGTCGCATGGTGGATGGCGTTGGCAATGGCGGCGGCGGCGGGCAGCGTGGCCACGCCATCCAGCGCCAAATTGCCCTGGCGGACGAGCGCGATATCGCCGGGCGCACGCTGCGCCAGGTCGGAGCCGGGCTTGGCGATCACATCGAAAGAAGCAGCGGAAGCTGTGGACCCTGCCCAGTCGTCAAAAGCGGGGGCCGCGCCCAGCAGCCGGCGCGCGTCGGCCAGCAGTTGCGGGTCCTGCTGGACGATCTCGGGCCGCGTGCTGGCGGCCTGCGCCGCCTGCATGCTGCGGCTGTCATGGCCGGCCACGACGCGGGTCACTTCGATCTCGCCCGTTTGCGGGTGCACGGCCACCTCGGCCACCCAGGCGCTCCAGGCATGGAGGTCGTCGCCCTGCGCATCCAGGGTCTGCAGCTGGGCGGTGGCAAAGCCCCGGCCCAGCAGGCGGCCGTCGGCCCCCTGGTGGGATGGCGCCTGCTGCGATGCCTGCGCACGCTCGGCCACCTGCCGGGCCAGATCGCGCACCGGGCCTTCGGGCAGGTGCTGCAGCCGCCATTGCAGCGGGTCACGGCCCTGGTCCAGCGCCTGCTCATGCCAGTGGCTTTCGCGGGCAAAGACCTGGGCGGCATTCAGATCATCGACGCCGGCATGCCGCAGGCTGGCGGCCAGCCTGCGCTCTTGCACTTCGCCGGCATCGAGCACGGTGGCCAGGGCCGCGGCGCGCGCCAGCTCGGGCTGGCTCAGCAGGCGCGCCATGCTGGGGCGCACGGCCCAGGGCGTGTCGGACAGCAGCAGGTCTGGCTGCGGCGATGCATTGCCCGGCTGAGGCTGCACCACCGTGTCGGCATCAAGCCCTTGCGAAGGCCGCGCATCCACGCGCAGCACCAGCTCCCGGCTGTCTGCGCTGCCCGCAGCAGTCCAGGCCTCGCAGGCCACGCTGACGGGCCGGCCCACGGCCTGGGACAGCAGGGCCGCATCGGCCGCTGCGTCCATGAGATCCAGCACATGCGGGGTGCCGGCCGCCGTGGCCGGCAGGCTGAACAGCCGCAGCGCGGACTCGGGGCATTGCAGCAATGCGGCCAGTTCGCGGCCGATCATCTGCTGCACGCCGGCGTCGCAGGGCGGCAGCCAGACGCTGGCATGGCCGTCCAGGCACCACACGGCTGCGCGTGCGGCACCCTCGCAAGACGCGGGCACAGCCATGCGCCAGACATAGCGGCCGGCATCGGGCAGGTCGGCCTTGCCAGCCTTGTCGGCTCTGTCGGCAGCACGGGGCGCGCTGGCGGCCCTGGCTTCCTGCCGGTCGTCCCAGGCAGGGGACAGGCTGGCAGCGGCCTGCCGGGCATAGACAGGCGCCACGGCCACCACACCCAGAAAATGCCCGCGCTGCACCGCGGCCACCACGCCGGCCATGGCCTGGGCGTCCTGCAACCGTGCATGCAGGGGCACGCTGCCCCGGTAGCGCAGACCGTCCCAGGCCGCGACGGGCGGGCGCAGCGCCAGGCCGTGCAGCAGGTCGGAAGGCAGGGCGGGAGTGTGGCCGGCCGGGCTCATGGCTGGACCTCGCCCGCGCTGGAAGATGGAAAACCGGAGGGTGCCTGCAGCGCGGCGCGTTGCGCACGCAGCTGCACGGCGCGCAGGGCGGCCTGCATGATTTCCACATGCGTGCCGCAGCGGCACAGGTTGTGGTGCAGCTCGTTGCGCAGCTCCTGCTCGGTGGGATTGGGGTTGCGGCGCAGCAGGGCCTCCACCGTCATGATCATGCCGTTGAGGCAGTAGCCGCACTGGGCCGCCTGGCAGTCGATGAAGGCCTGCTGCGTGGGGCCGGGGCACTGGCGCGAGCCCAGGCCTTCCAGCGTGGTGACCTCGCGGCCCACGGCCGCCCGCACGGGGATCACGCAGGAACGCGCGGCCACGCCATCGATCAGCACCGTGCAGGCGCCGCATTCGCCCAGGCCGCAGCCGTACTTGGGCCCGTTCAGCTCCAGGTCATTGCGCAGCACATGCAGCAGCGCCGTCCCGGGCGCTGCCGGCACCTCGCATGCGCGTGCATTGACCTGCAGGCGGATGGGGCTGGGTGTACTGCTTGGATGGACTGGGGTTCCCATGGGACGAGGCTCTTGCAACTTGGCTGCGGTTCAGGATGTCGGCGTTCTGCGGCCGGACAGGAGGGGGAGATTCCCTCCCCTCGTCCGGCAAGGCAGCGAGTATCAGGCCGCTGCCTTGACCTTGGGCTCGACCAGGGGCACGTTGAACACGTCGTAGCCGAAGCACCAGGACGGATCTTCGTTGGTGCGCAGCCAGGTGTTGTCGTGCGAGATGCGCTGCACCTTGCTGGCGCGCTCGGCACGGTTGGCTTCGTACAGGGCGAAGGCCAGCTCATGGTTGTGCGCGCCGACTTCCTTGAGGCAGCGCGCCAGCATGGCGCCGTCCTCGATGGCCATGGCGGCGCCCTGGGCCATGTGGGGCTTCATGGGGTGGCAGGCATCGCCCAGCAGCACCAGGCGGCCACGGCTCCACAGCGGCAGCGGATCGCGCTCGAGCAGCGACCACTTGGTCACTTCCACGGTGGCGTCGATCAGTGCCTGCACGGTGGGATGCCAGCCCGAGAAGGCCTCGCGCATCTCTTCCTTGCTGCTGGGCAGCCAGCGGTCGTTGAGGTCCCACTTCTCGACGGGCACGCCGGTCACGTAGTACAGCTCGTCGGCCTTGCCGGTGACGAAGTAGGTCATCATGTGGCGGTCATCGCTCCACCACTTCACGCAGGCGTCGAAGGGCAGCATGCCGGCCTTGACCTCGGGCGTGGGGAACACGGCGCGGTGGGCCAGGTAGCCCGCGTACTTGGGCAGCTCCGGGCCCAGGAGTTCCTCGCGGATGCGGGAGTTCACGCCATCGGCGCCGATGACGATGTCGGCCTCCTCGGTCGTGCCGTCGGCAAAGTGCATGACGACCACATTGCCGCGGTCCTCCACCTTGGTCAGGAACTTGCCGTAGGCCATCACGCTGTCGGGCAGGGCCTCGACCAGCAGCGCATGGAAGTCGCCACGGTGCACGGTCAGGTAGCTGGCGCCGTATTCCTTGACGGCGTAGTCGCCCAGCGGGATCTGGGCCAGCACGTCGCCCGTCTGCCAGTGGCGGCTGTACCAGTAGTCGGGATGCGAGCCCTGCTCGTTGAGCGCGTCCTCGATGCCGATGCGGCGCAGGATCTTCATCACATTGGGCCCGACGTGGATGCCGGCTCCCAGGCGCGAGAAGCTGGGCGCCTGCTCATAGACGCGGACATTGAAGCCTTCCTGGAGCAGCAGCTTGGCAGCTGCAGCCCCGCCGAGACCGGCGCCGACAACGGCGATTCGAGGGGATTGAGACACAGTTTTCTCCTTGCAGGAATGTTGAAAGCCAGACGGGGCAACCGTTGCTTCGGCGCGTCCTTGCAGGGTGTAGAGCAGGAAGCGTGCCAGGCAACAAAACACTTAATTCAGGTGTATGCGCTTGAATTTTTCAAATCGACGCATGCACCATAGGGCGGCAGAATAAATTGAAGTTCGCCATTTTTGGTGCAATTTCTGCACCAAATCAGTACAAACCCCGAGAAAATTCTCATTTGCAAGGCGGCACGTCTTTTGCAAGAATAAAGCGTACACACTCAGTTGATTCTGATCAGAAACCCTCGAAACTTCGCAAAGGCAAGTCCATGACCAAAACGTTCCGCATCGGCCAGATCGTCCCCAGCTCCAACACCACCATGGAGACCGAGGTGCCGGCCATGCTGCAGGCCCACTCCACGCTGCGCCCGCAGGACCGCTTCACCTTCCACTCCAGCCGCATGCGCATGAAGAAGGTCCAGAAGGAGGAACTGGCCGCCATGGACGCCGAAAGCGACCGCTGCGCGCTGGAGCTGAGCGACGCGCGCGTGGACGTGCTGGGCTATGCCTGCCTGGTGGCCATCATGGCCATGGGCAAGGGCTACCACCGCGTCTCGCAGCAGCGCCTGACCGAGCGCACGGCCAGCAATGGCGCCACCGCCCCGGTGATCACCAGCGCCGGCGCGCTGGTGGAAGCGCTCAAGGTCATGGGCGCCAAGAAGATCGCCCTGGTGGCGCCCTACATGATTCCGCTGACCCAGCTGGTCATGGACTACGTGGCCGCCGAAGGCTTCGAGATCGTGGACTGGCGTGCGCTGGAGATCCCCGACAACCTGGACGTGGGCCGCCACGACCCCGCCAAGCTGCCCGGCATCGTGGCCGGCATGAACTACGCCGACGCCGACGTGATCGTGCTGTCGGCCTGCGTGCAGATGCCCTCGCTGCCGGCCGTGGCCCAGGTCGAGGCCCAGACCGGCAAGCCCGTGCTGACCGCCTCCATCGCCACCACCTATGCCATCCTCAAGGAACTGGGGCTGGACCCCGTGGTGCCGGGCGCGGGTGCGCTGCTGTCGGGCGCCTACCCCTACGACACCGGCAACAGCGCAGCCAAGGCCTGAGGAACACACGCATGACCAGCACCTCCAGCACCCCCAGCACATTCCGCTACGGCGGCAACGTCCATGCCAACGGCATCCGCCAGCACTACCTGCGCTACGGCGGCGCCGAGGGCGAACGCGCGCAGCGCGACGCCGTCATCCTGATCCCCGGCATCACCAGCCCGGCCGTGACCTGGGGCTTCGTGGCCGAGCACCTGGGCCGCCAGTTCGACACCTATGTGCTGGATGTGCGCGGGCGCGGCCTGTCGTCCTCCGGCCCGGGCCTGGACTACAGCCTCGATGCCCAGGCCGCCGACGTGGCCGCCTTCGCCCAGGCCCTAGGCCTGCAGCGCTGGGCGCTGGTCGGCCACTCCATGGGCGGGCGCATCGCCGTGCGCGCCGCGCGCAGCCAGCCGGTGGGGCTCACGCGCCTGGTCATCGTCGATCCGCCGGTCTCCGGCCCCGGCCGCCGCGCCTACCCGGCCGCCCTGCCCTGGTATGTGGACTCCATCCGCCAGGCCACGCTGGGCATGGATGCCGAGGCCATGCGCGCCTTCTGCCCCACCTGGACCGAAGAGCAGCGCCAGCTGCGCGCCCAGTGGCTGCACACCTGCCACGAGCCGGCCATCGTGCAGAGCTTCGAGGACTTCGGCCGTGACGACATCCATACCGACCTGCCCCGCATCCAGCACCCGCTGCTGCTGGTCACGGCCGAGCGCGGCGACGTGGTGCGCAGCGAGGACGTGGCCGAGTGGCAAGGCCTGGCACCCCAGACCGAGCATGTGCGCGTGCCCAACGCCGGCCACATGATTCCCTGGGACAACGAGGCCGGCTTCTACGTGGCCTTGGGCGATTTCCTCGGCGCGCGGGTGGACTGAATGTCCAACCGCAGCCCACTCCCATCCATCGCGACACCAAGGAGCCGACCATGTCCGTCAGCGATATCGATCTGATCCACGCCTGGAAGCAGGTGCTCACGCTGTCCCGGCTCGAAGCCGGCCAGACCGTCACCGTGCTCACGGGCGCCGACACGCACCCGCAGACGCTGCGCTGCGCCATTGCCGCCTCCAGCGAAATGGGTGCGCGCGTCAACCGCCTGGACCTGCCGCCCGTCAATGCCGAAAAATCACTGAGCCGCGACTCGCTGGCCTACCTGGGAACCACGCCACTGACCGGCAACCCCGCCGCCATCGCCGCGCTCAAGGCCAGCGACCTGGTGCTGGACCTGATGACGCTGCTGTTCTCGCCCGAGCAGCACGAGATCCTGCAGACCGGCACCAAGATCCTGCTGGCCGTGGAGCCGCCCGAGGTGCTGTGCCGCCTGGTGCCCACCGAGGGCGACCGCGCGCGCGTGCAGGCCGCATCCAAGCTGATCGAGGCGGCCAGGCAGATGCACATCACCTCGGCCGCGGGCACCGACCTGCGCTGCCGCCTGGGCAGCTTCCCGGCCATCTGCGAATACGGCTTCGTGGACCAGCCCGGCCGCTGGGACCACTGGCCCAGCGGCTTCGTGCTGACCTGGCCCGACGAGGGCGAGAGCAACGGCCGCGTGGTGCTGGACCGGGGCGACATCCTGCTGCCCATGAAGGACTACGTGACCGAGCCCATCGAACTCGTCATCGAAAAGGGCTACGTCACGCGCATCAGCGGCGGCCTGCAGGCCGACATCCTCAAGGAGTACATGGCCTCCTACGAGGACCCCGAGGCCTATGCCGTCTCCCACATCGGCTGGGGGCTGCAGCCGCGCGCCCACTGGTCCATGCTGGCCCACTACAACAAGGAAACCCACATCGGCATGGACGCCCGTGCCTTCGAGGGCAACTTCCTGTGGTCCATGGGCCCCAACAACGAGGCCGGGGGCAGCCGCACCACGGCCTGCCACATCGACATCCCCATGCGCCACTGCTCGGTGGCGCTGGATGGCAAGCCCACGGTCATCGACGGCGTGGTGCAGGACGAGGAAGGACTGGCGCGCGCCGCCAAAAGGTCCAAGCAAGGAAAGGACATCGCATGACAACCGCCACCACCAGCACGCAGAGCGTTCCCACCGAGGGCGTGCAGGGCGACATCTCTGCCTACGCACGCCAGGGCTTCGGCACACCGCTGCCGCTCAAGGCCCCGTTCGGCCTGCTCATCATCGACTTCGTCAACGGCTTTGCCGACCCGGCCGTCTTCGGCGGCGGCAACATCCCCGAAGCCATCGCGCAGACGCAGCACCTGCTGGCCCATGCGCGCGAGCGCGGCTGGCCCGTGGCGCACAGCCGCATCGTGTTCTCGGACGACGATGCCGACCACAACATCTTCTGCCTGAAGGTGCCCGGCATGCTGACCCTGAAGGAAGACAGCCCCAACAGCGCCATCGTGCCCCAGCTGGCCCCGGCCGCTGGCGAATACGTGGTGCGCAAGAGCACGCCCTCGGCCTTCTTCGGCACCATGCTCGCACCCTGGCTGGCCCAGCGCGGCGTGCAGACCCTGCTGGTGGCCGGCTGCGTGACCAGCGGCTGCGTGCGCGCCAGCGTGGTCGATGCCATGCAGTCGGGCTTTCGCCCGCTGGTCGTGGCCGACTGCTGCGGCGACCGCGCCCTGGGCCCGCACGAGGCCAACCTGTTCGACATGGCCCAGAAGTACGCGGCCGTGATGCCGCTGGGCCAGGCCATCACCGACACCGACGCCCTCGCCGCAGGTTGATCCCACCGCGCCAACGCGCCTATGGAGCCAGCCCTGCGCAGCCGGCCCCGGAGTGCATAACATGCACAGGGCACGCCTGAAGGCGTGCCCGCGAAGAACACCGCCCCATGAACCTGCCCCAGCCCCAAGCCCTGCACGCACAGCTGCTCACGCGCGCCGACACCCTGCTCGTGGTGCGCCAGCCCGTGGCGCCGCCGCGCCCTGCGCCCGGCCAGCCCGGCACGGCCTCCGACTATGTGCAATCCACGCCCGAGGTCTTCGTGGCCGTGCTGGCCGACGAAGCCGCGCCCCAGGGTTGGCGCGCCCTGGCCTTCAACGGCCATGTGGACCTGGGCACGGGCATACGCACGGCCCTGGCGCAGATCGTGGCGGAAGAACTCGAAGTGCCTTTGGCGCGCCTGGACATGGTGCTGGGCCACACGGCCGCCGCGCCCAACCAGGGCCCGACCATTGCCAGCGCCAGCATCCAGATCTCGGCCGTGCCGCTGCGCCGCGCCGCCGCCCAGGCGCGCGAGCAGTTGCTGGCACTGGCCGCGCAGCAATGGAGCGTGGCGGCGAACCGGCTCCAGGCGCACGAAGGTGTGGTGCGCTTTGCCGATGGCAGCGATGCCCGCGAACTCGGCTATGGCGATCTGCTGCGCGGCCAGCAGCTGCAGCTGACGCTGGCCCCGCCCGATCAGGAGGTGAAGCTCAAGCCCGCCAGCGAATACCGACTCGTCGGCCGTGGCGCGGCGCGCGTGGACATCCCCGCCAAGGCCACGGGCGAGCTGAGCTTTGTCCATGATATGCGCGTGCCCGGCATGCGCCATGGCCGCGTCATCCGCCCTCCGCACCCGGGCCGCGACGGCGGCAGCTTCATCGGCCGCTGCCTGGTGGCAGTGGAGCGCGACTCCGTGGCCCACCTGCCTGGCAACGTGCAGGTGGTCACCGAGGGCGACTTCGTCGGCGTGGTCGCCGACCGCGAGGAACAGGCCATTGCCGCCATGCGCGCGCTGCGCGTGCAATGGCAGGCCGTGCCGCCAGCGCCTGACTTATCCGATCTGGCTGCGGCGATACGCGCCAATCCCGTCCAGCAACGCTCGCTGGTGGACCAGGGGTCTGTGGACGACGCCTTCGCGGGCGTCGGCACGGGTACGGCCACCGAACTGCGCCGCAGCTACGTCTGGCCCTACCAGATGCATGCCTCCATCGGCCCGTCCTGCGCCGTGGCCGATTTCAGCGAGGGCCGTCTCAAGCTCTGGGCCGGCACGCAGAACCCCCACATGCTGCGCACCGACCTGGACCGCCTGCTGCAACTGGGCGAGGACCGCATCGAGATCGTGCGCCTGGAGGCGGCCGGCTGCTACGGCCGCAACTGCGCCGACGATGTCTGCGCCGACGCCGCCCTGCTGTCCATGGCCGTGGGCGCGCCCGTGCGCGTGCAGCTCACGCGCGAGCAGGAACACCAGTGGGAGCCCAAGGGCACGGCCCAGCTCATGGACGTGAGCGCGGCCATCGATGCCCGGGGCGAACTGCTGGCCTATGACTTTGCCGTGCGCTACCCCTCCAACGACGCGCCGCTGCTGGCCCTGCTGCTCACGGGCCGCATCCCGGGCGAGCCGCGCACGCTGGAGATGGGCGACCGCACCGCCGTGCCGCCCTACCGCTATGCCAGCCAGCGCATCACCTGCCATGACATGGCGCCCATCGTGCGCTCGTCCTGGCTGCGCGGCGTCTCGGCCCTGCCCAATTCCTTTGCCCACGATTGCATGATCGACGAGCTGGCCCATGCGGCCGGTGCCGACCCCGTGGACTACCGTGTTCGCCACCTTGATGACCCGCGCGCCATCGAGCTGATCGAGGCCACGGCCCGCCACGCGGGCTGGCAACCAAACCAGCCGGGAAGCCGGGGCCGCCCCGGCGCCGACGGCCTGCTGCACGGGCGCGGCGTGGCCTATGCGCGCTACATCCACAGCCGCTTTCCCGGCTTCGGCGCGGCCTGGGCCGCCTGGGTCATCGACATCGACGTGGACCCCGCCAGCGGCCGCATCGCCGTGCGGCGCCTGGTCGTGGGCCAGGACACGGGAATGATGATCAACCCCGACGGCGTGCGCCACCAGATCCACGGCAACGTCATCCAGACCCTGAGCCGCAGCCTGATGGAGAAGGTCGCCTTCAATGCGCAAGGCGTGGCCAGCCGCGAATGGGGCAGCTACCCCATCATCGGCTTCCGCGACCTGCCTCCCATCGAAGTGGTGCTGATGCCGCGCCAGGATGAGCCCCCCATGGGCGCTGGCGAATCGGCCTCGGTGCCCGGCCCGGCCGCGCTGGCCAATGCGCTGTTCGACGCCACCGGCCGTCGTTTCTATGCCGCGCCGTTCACGCCCGACGTGGTGCGCGCCGCACTGAATGCCGCGCCGAACGCCACGCCAGAGACTGCACAACCCGCCTAGTCTTTCAGCGCCCCCGCATGCCGCAGGCACTGCGCACGCCAACCGGCGTCGTCCTGCAGTTGCAGCGCCGCCTGCAGCGCGCGCGTGGGCGCCACGCCCTGCTGGGCCATGAAGCCTATGGGCGTGACCAGCTCGGGCGAGCGCAGCGGCCGCGCCACCAGGCCCGGCATGTGGCGCACCGTGGCCACCATGGCGCCGGGCAGCACGGTGGTCATGCCATCCGTTCCTTGCGCCACGGCCATCACCAGGGTCAGCACGGAGTTGGTTTCCATGGCGGGCTGCACGGTCATGTCCACGGCGGCGAAGGCCTCGTCGATCACGGTGCGGTTGTGCATGTCGGGGGTGAGCAGGCACAGCGGCATGCCGGCCACTTCGCGCCAGGCGATGTCGGCACCAAAGGCAAAGGGCCGGCCCTCGCCCTGCCCATCGCGGCACTCGGGGCACTCGCGGCACAGCAGGTAGTAGTGCTCCTCGTACTGGGGCCAGGACTGCAGGCGCGGTCCGCGCGGCGGCATGCGCGCGCTGTAGCCCAGGGCCAGGTCCAGCGACAGGTCTTCGAGCCCGCTCTCGATCTCGGCCGAGCTCATGGACAGCACCACGGGCGTGATGCCCGGATGGTGCTCGCGCAGCAGGGCCGCAAAGCGCGTGAGCATGGGCATGGCCGTGGGCACGGCCGCCATGCGCAGCTGCCCGCGCAGCGCGCCGGCGGCGGCGCTCAGTTCCTGGCGCAGGCCTTCCTCGGCCCGCAGCATGGCCAGGGCCGTGGCCAGCACCTGATCGCCCTCGGGCGTGAAGCCCGCGAACGAGCGGCCCCGGCGCACGATGACCGTGCCGAACTCCTCCTCCAGCGCGCGCAACGCATTGGACAGCGCCGGCTGGGTGATGTGGCATGCCAGCGCCGCGCGGCCGAAATGGCGGTGCTCGTTGAGCGCCGCCAGATACCGCATCGAGGTCAGCAGGTTCATGCCGGCGGCGCCAGAAGGGTCAGGTTCCCTGGCTGACGGTGATCGTCGGGAACTTGCTCGTGAAATCGCGTGCCTTGAGCGCCACCTTCACGGCCAGGTCGCGCGCCACCTTCTTGTAGATCTGCGCGGCCTCGCTGTCGGGCTCGGCCACCACGGTGGGCTTGCCGCTGTCGGCCTGCAGGCGGATCTGCAGCGACAGGGGCAGGGCGCCCAGGTAGTCGATGCCGTACTCGGCCGCCATCTGCTTGCCGCCCTCGGCGCCGAAGATGTGCTCCACATGGCCGCAGTTGGTGCAGACGTGGGCCGCCATGTTCTCCACCAGGCCCAGGATGGGCACGCCCACCTTCTCGAACATCTTCACGCCCTTCTTGGCGTCGATCAGGGCGATGTCCTGGGGCGTGGTGACGACCACGGCGCCCGTCATGGGCACGCGCTGGGCCAGCGTCAGCTGGATGTCGCCGGTGCCGGGCGGCATGTCCACCAGCAGGTAGTCCAGATCCTTCCAGTTGGTCTGGCGCAGCATCTGCTCCAGCGCCTGCGTGGCCATGGGGCCGCGCCAAATCATGGCCTGGTCGTTGTTGACCAGGAAGCCGATGGACATGACCTGCACGCCATGGCTTTCCATGGGCTCCATGGTCTTGCCATCGGGGCTTTCGGGGCGGCCCGAGATGCCCATCATCATGGGCTGGCTGGGGCCGTAGATGTCGGCGTCCAGGATGCCCACGCGCGCGCCCTCGGCGGCCAGCGCCAGCGCCAGGTTGGCCGTGGTCGTGCTCTTGCCCACGCCGCCCTTGCCGGACGAGATGGCGATGATGTTCTTGACGCCCGGCAGCAGCTGCACGCCGCGCTGCACCGCATGCGCGGCGACCTTGGACGTGATGTTGACCGAGACATTGCCCACGCCCTCGACGGTCTTGGCCGCCGCGACGAACTGGCCGCGCAGCGCCGGCACCAGGCTTTGCGCCGGATAGCCCATCTCCACGTCGAAGGCCACGTCGGCCCCCGTGACCTGCAGGTTGCGCAGGGCGCGGGTGCTCACATAGTCCTTGCCGGTGTGGGGGTCGAGCACGCTGGAGAGCGCGGCCAAGAGCGCTTGTTCTGTGACTGCCATTGCTTTGATTACTCCTAGAGCCGGATAGTCTATCCAAGGCCCCAAGCCCTCGCCCGCGCGAGACAATGCAGGCCCCGCTGGCTTTGTTCCCATTTCTCCCGCCTTTTTCCGCGAAAGATCCGCCCCGTGAAATTCAAGATGGCCCACAACTCCCTGTTCGCGATCCTGCTGCGCTCGCGCTGGTGGATCAGCATCGCGCTGGCCGCGCTGGTGACCCTGGTGTCCACGGCGCTGCTGCCCAAGGACATCGCGCCGTTCGCCGCCATCACCGCCCTGCCCTTCTTCGGCATAGGCTGCGTTGCCGCCTGGCGCCAGCTGCGCGCGCCCAGCCCCGCCAAGGTGGAGCAGGCCCTGGAGATCGCCGCCCAGCAAAGCTGGCGCGAGTTCGCCGATCGGCTCGATCGCGCCTGGCAGGCCGAGGGCTACACCGTGACCCGCCTGTCCGACAAGGACGGCGCCGACTTCGTGCTGGAACGCGAAGGCCGCACCACCGTGGCCAGCGCCAGGCGCTGGAAGGCCGGCGTGCACGGCATGGAGCCGCTGCGCGCCCTGCTGGCCGCAGGCCAGGCGCGCGATGCGGCCACGGTCTGCTACCTGTCGCTGCAGCCGCCGGCCGAGAATGCAGCCGCCTGGGCCAAGCAGCAGGGCATCGCCCTGATCTCCGGCAAGGACCTGGGCTCCCTGCTGGCCAAGGCCTGATTCCTTCGGGGTCATCCCCTGATCTGATGACGGCCGGCGCGCGGCACACTCCAGGCATGCCCGATGCCGCGCCCTCACCCGACTCCAGCCTCCCTCCCCCCAGCACCGGACTGCTGCTCAGCGGCGGCGGCGCCCGCGCCGCCTACCAGGCCGGCGTGCTGGAGGCCATTGCCGAGATACGCCGCGCCTGCGGCCAGCAGCATGGCCCCAATCCCTTCCCCATCCTGGTCGGCACTTCGGCCGGCGCCATCAACGCGGCGGCCCTGGCCTGCGGCAGCGACCATTTCGACCGGGCCGTGCGCCGCATGTCGCGCATCTGGCGCAACCTGCGGCCCGAGGACATCTACCTGTCCGACTCGCTGAGCGTGCTGCGCAGCGGCGCGCGCTGGCTGACCCTGCTGTCGCTGGGCTGGGCCCTGGCGCGCTGGGGCCGCATGCGCCCGCGCTCGCTGCTGGACAACCAGCCGCTGGGCCGCCTGCTGTCGCGCGGCCTGGTTCCGCTGGAACGCCTGCCGCAATTGATCGCGGACGGCCACCTGCGCGCGCTGGCGGTCTCGGCCTCCAGCTACACCACCAGCGAGCATGTGACCTTCTGCCAGGCGCAGGACCAGCTCCAGCCCTGGGTGCGCAACCAGCGCAAGGCCGCCGCCGCCCAGATCACGCACGCGCACCTGCTGGCCTCCTCGGCCATTCCCTTCATCTTTCCGGCCACGCCGCTGCCGCTGGACGGCGCCACCGAATACTTCGGCGACGGCTCCATGCGCCAGACCGCACCGCTGGCGCCCGCCATCCACCTGGGCGCAGAGCGCATCCTCGTCGTGGGCGCGGGCCGGCGCACCGAGCCGCCGGCCAGGCCTCCGCCGGAAGGCGCAAGCTACCCGTCGCTGGCCCACATCGCGGGCCACACGCTGTCGAGCATCTTCCTGGACGCCCTGTCCCTGGACGTGGAGCGTGCCGAGCGCATCAACCAGACCCTGGCCCTGATCCCGCCCGCCGACCGCGAACGCAGCCGGCTGCGCCCGCTGCAGTTGCTGGTCATCTCGCCGTCCGAACGCATAGACGCCATCGCCGCGCGCCATGTGGGCCAGCTGCCGCTGCCCATGCGCACCCTGCTGGGCGCCCTGGGCGTGCGCCAGGACGCCAGCGACCCGCGCGGCGCCGCCCTGGCCAGCTACCTGCTGTTCGAGCGCAGCTTCACCCGCGAACTCATGGCCCTGGGCCGGCGCGACGCGCTGGCGCGGCGCAGCGATATCGAGCAGTTCCTGGGCTGGCAGCGCCCGCTGGTCGCCAGCTGACGCCTGCAGCCAACAGGCCTGGCGCAGCGAAGGCCCTCAACAACTCCCCGTATGTCCGCCTGCACGGAAAAGCCATCGCCGCCCCACAACCGCCCAGCCCTTCTAGAATGTCAGGTTCCCCCGAGAAAGCCGCCATCCATGACCGCACGCAAACTCTTCGTCACCACCGCCCTGCCGTACGCCAACGGCAACTTCCACATCGGCCACATCATGGAATACATCCAGGCCGACACCTGGGTGCGTGCGCAGCGAATGCAGGGCAACGCGGTCAACTTCGTGGGTGCCGATGACGCCCACGGCGCGCCCATCATGATTGCGGCCGAGAAGGCCGGCAAGACGCCCCAGCAGTTCGTGGCCGACATCGCCGCAGGCCGCAAGCAGTACCTGGACGGCTTCCACATCGCCTTCGACAACTGGCACAACACCGACGCGCCCGAGAACCACGCGCTGGCCCAGCAGATCTACAGGGACCTGAAGGCTGCCGGCTTCATCGAGACGCGCACCATCGAGCAGTTCTTCGACCCCGAGAAGAACATGTTCCTGCCCGACCGCTTCATCAAGGGCGAATGCCCGCGCTGCCACGCCAAGGACCAGTACGGCGACAACTGCGAGGTCTGCAGCGCCGTCTACGCGCCCACCGACCTGATCAACCCCTACTCGGCGCTGTCCGGCGCCAAGCCCGTGCTCAAGAGCTCGGAGCATTTCTTCTTCAAGCTGTCGGACCCGCGCTGCGTGGAATTCCTGACCGAATGGACCCAGGACGGCCAGCACGTGCAGCCCGAGGTGGCCAACAAGATCAAGGAATGGTTCAGCGTGCGCACCAACCCGGACGGCACGACCAGCGAGGGCCTGGGCGACTGGGACATCTCGCGCGACGCGCCCTACTTCGGCATCGAGATCCCCGATGCGCCGGGCAAGTACTTCTACGTCTGGCTGGACGCGCCCGTGGGCTACCTGGCCTCGCTCAAGAACCTGCTGGACCGCCGTGGCGAGGACTACGAGGCCTACATGGCCGACCCCGCGCTGGAGCAGTACCACTTCATCGGCAAGGACATCATCACCTTCCACACGCTGTTCTGGCCCGCCATGCTCAAGTTCAGCGGCCGCAAGACGCCCACCAAGATCTGCGTGCACGGCTTCATGACCGTGAACAACGGCGAGAAGATGAGCAAGAGCCGCGGCACCGGCCTGGACCCGCTCAAGTACCTGGGCCTGCAGATGAACCCCGAGTGGCTGCGCTACTACCTGGGCGCCAAGCTCAACGGCAAGAATGAAGACATCGACTTCAACCCCGATGACTTCATGGCCCGCGTCAACTCCGACCTGATCGGCAAGTACGTGAACATCGCCTCGCGCGCGGCCGGCTTCATCGCCAAGCGCTTCGACGGCAAGCTGGGCACGGTCAGCGAAGATGGCCAGGCCCTGCTGGCCCAGCTGCGCGGCCAGAGCGAGGCCGTCGTCCAGGCCTTCGAGAACCGCGACACGGCCCGCGCCGTGCGCGAGATCATGCAGCTGTGCGACCGCGTCAACGAATACGTGGACGCCAACAAGCCCTGGGAGCTGGCCAAGCAGGAAGGCATGGACGCCCGCCTTCAGGACGTGTGCACCACCTGCATCGAGGCCTTCCGCCTGCTGACCATCTACCTGAAGCCCATCCTGCCGGCCGTGGCCGAACAGGTGGAAGGCTTCCTGAACGTGGCGCCGCTGCAGTTCGCCGACGCACAGAACCTGCTGGGCGCCGGCCATGCCATCGGCCTGTACAAGCACCTGATGCAGCGCGTGGACGTCAAGCAGCTGGAGGCCCTGTTCGAGGCCCCCGAGCCCGTGGTCGAGAAGGTCCTGCCCGGTGGCGAGGAAATTGCCGAAACCATCAGCATCGACGACTTCGCCAAGGTGGACCTGCGCATCGCCAAGATCGTGGAATGCAAGCCCGTGGAAGGCTCGACCAAGCTGCTGCAGCTCACGCTGGACGTGGGCGAAGGCAAGACACGCAACGTGTTCTCCGGCATCTCCAGCATGTACCAGCCCGAGCAGCTGCAGGGCAAGCTCACCGTGATGGTGGCCAACCTGGCGCCGCGCAAGATGAAGTTCGGCATCTCCGAAGGCATGGTGCTGGCCGCCAGCCACGCCGATGAGAAGGCCAACCCCGGCATCTATGTGCTGGAGCCTTTCCCAGGCGCCACACCCGGCATGCGCATCCACTGAAGCAAGGCATCCATGTCCCGCAAGCCCTCACGGTCCCCGGCCCTGGGGGCTTTTCTTTGCCTGTGCGCCGCGGCCCTGCTGTCCGGCTGCACCGTGGTGGCCGTGACCGCCACGGCGGTCAGCGTCACGGCCTCGGCCGTGGGACTGGCCGCAGATGCGGCCGTGGGCACGGTCAAGATCGTCGGCAAGGGAGTGGGCAAGGCCGTCGATGCGATGAGCGATGACGGGGCAGCCGCAGACAACAGCGGCATCACGGTCCGCTACCGCACGCCCGATGGGCAGCCTCTGACGCCCTGAGGCTACTGCCCGGCGTAGCGCCCGGGCCGGTGGCTCACGGCCAGGAACACGCCCATGACCACGGCCGCCAGCACCGACCAGGCCACGCGCTCGAAGGGCACGACCCACAGCGCCAGCAGCACCACGCAGCAGTCGATGGCCATCTGCACCTTGCCGGCGCGGATGCCGTAGCGGTCCTGCAGGTAGAGCGAGGCAATGGTGGCGCCGCCCAGGCTGGAGCGGTGGCGCGCCAGGAACAGCAGGCCCGAGCCCATGAGCAGGCCGCCCGCGATGGCGGCAAAGGCCGGGTGCAGGTAGTCGATGTGGATGAGGCGCGGCCCCATTTCGGTGATCAGCGACAGCGCGCCCACGCAGATGAAGGTCTTGACCGTGAAGGTGCGGCCCACGCGCGTCCAGGCAAACCAGTAGAACGGGATGTTGATCGCGAAGAAGACCAGGCCGAACGGCCAGCCCGTGGCGTAGTGCAGCACGAAGGCCAGGCCCGCCGTGCTGCCCGTCAAAAGCCCCGCCTGGGCGAACATCATCATGGCGATGCCCACGAACAGGGTTCCGGTGAAGAGGGCCTGGACATCCTCGAAGAGGCCATGGCGCAGCGAAGCGGTGGCCGAAACAGGCGCAGCGGGCGCGGCAGCGGGTAGGGAAGGCGTGGACATTGTCGGGGTGATGACAGATCTATCGTCGCAAAGGCCCCGGTTCGGAGCCTTCACCGTACCCATGGGGTGTCATAGGTACAAACCCGGATTCTAGAGACTGTTGCCCCGGCGCGCTGTGGCGTGCAGGGTACAGCGCATCGCAGGATGCTTGCAGGAACTTGCAAGGGCCTGCTGTCAGGCGCCGCCGTGCAGTTTCTCGCGGCCGGCGCTGCGCAGCACGCGTCCGTCGGGCCCGAAGGTCACGGTGAACTCCATGTCGCGCGTGGGGGGATCGATGTAGTTCCAGTCCCAGTCGGTTTCCTGCTTGAGCTGGTAGGGCGTGATCTTGGCGGGCTTGCCCAGCATGCGGCGCACCTGCTCCTCGTCCATGCCGGGGCGGATCTTCTCGAAGTTGTGCGGCGCCAGCACCTGGCGCAGCGCGCTCATGCGGCCATCGGTGCCGATGGTGATCATGTAGTTGCGGCTGCCGGCGGGCTGGCGGTTGTACTCGAAGGTGCGCGAGCCGTCGGGCTCGGTCCAGATGCGTTCGGGCTCGCCAAAGCGGGCGCGGACGTCGGCCTCGGTGGACAGGCCTTCTTCGAGTTCCTTGATGTTTTGGGGATCGCAGCCGGGCAGCGAGAGCATGCCCATCACGGCCACGGCAACCCCCAGAAGACGGGAGACTAGGTTCATCGGCGGTGTCCCGGTAAAATCACGCGATTCAAGAGGTTATCAGACTATGTCATTCTTTCGCCGCCCCGACTATCGCTCCGACGCCACCAACTTCATCAACGATCTGAAGAAGCAAAAGCCCGAGCTGCCCAGCCAGCAGCTGGCCGGCCGCTCGCTGCTGTGGGACAAGGACGTGAACCACGAAGTCTGGGAAGACCTGCGCGCCGGCCGCGTGGACCAGAAGCCCTACGTCTACCAGACGAACTCCTGATTGCCCATGCGATGAAAAATCAGCCTGTTCCCACCGTGCACCCTGCGCATGCGGCATTCGCCCAGGCAGCAAGGCATGGCCGAGGCTGAATCCGCGCTGGCGCCTGCGGGCGCCTCCGCCACATCCCCCCCTCCTGGCGACGGCACCCCGGTCGTGATCGACCAGGTGGCTTTGGCGCGCCTGTACGGCGAGCCGCTGTTCGCCCTGCCGCAGGACCTGTACATCCCGCCCGATGCGCTGGAGGTCTTCCTCGAAGCCTTCGAAGGGCCGCTGGACCTGTTGCTGTACCTGATCCGCAAGCAGAACTTCAACATCCTCGACATTCCCATGCTGGACGTGACGCGCCAGTACATGCGCTATGTCGACGAGATCCGCAGCCGCAATCTCGAACTGGCGGCCGAGTACCTGCTGATGGCGGCCATGCTCATCGAGATCAAGTCGCGCATGCTGCTGCCGCCCAAGAAGCAGGAAGGCGGCGAAGAGGCCGAGGACCCGCGCGCCGAGCTGGTGCGCCGGCTGCTTGAGTACGAGCAGATCAAGCTGGCCGCCCAACAGCTGGGCCAGGTGCCGCACTACGGGCGCGACTTCCTCCGGGCCCAGGTCCATATCGAGCAGAACCTGCAGCCGCGTTTCCCCGATGTGGACGTGGCCGAGCTGCAATCGGCCTGGCGCGACATTCTCAAGCGTGCCAAGCTTGTGCAAAGCCACAAGATCACGCGTGAGGAACTCTCGGTGCGCGAGTACATGAGCCAGGTGCTCAAGGCCCTGCAGGGCCGGCGCTTCGTCGAGTTCGAGACCCTGTTCCAGCCCGAGAAAGGCTCGACCGTGCTGGTCGTGACCTTCATCGCCCTGCTGGAGCTGGCCAAGGAAACGCTGATCGAGATCACCCAGGCCGAAGCCTTTGCGCCCATTTACGTGCGCCTGGCCTATACGCCCGTCTAGCGGGCACGGATACAGGCACGCGCACACCGACAGGCCGGCTCCACCGGCCTCCATGCACCATGACTTACAGCGTCAAAGAAATCTTCTACACCCTGCAGGGCGAGGGCGGCCAGGCCGGCACGCCGGCCATCTTCTGCCGCTTTGCGGGCTGCAACCTCTGGACCGGCCGCGAGCAGGACCGCGCCAGCGCCATCTGCCAGTTCTGCGACACCGACTTCGTGGGCACCGACGGCACGCTGGGCGGCAAGTTCGCCACGGCAGACGCCCTGGCCGAACGCATCCTGTCACAGTGGCCGACCGGAGACAGCCAGCACCGCATGGTGGTGCTGACCGGGGGAGAGCCCCTGCTGCAGGTGGACGAGCCCCTGATCGCCGCCCTGCATGCGCGCGGCTTTCGCATTTCCGTGGAAAGCAACGGCACCGTGGCCGCGCCCGAGGGCATCGACTGGTTGTGCATCAGCCCCAAGGCGGGCGCCGAATGGGTGCAGCGCAGCGGCCAGGAGCTCAAGCTGGTCTGGCCGCAGCCCGGCTTCGATCTGCAGGCCATCGAGGCCGGCACCCGTTTCGACCGCTATTTCCTGCAGCCCATGGACAACGTCCTGCAGGCCGACAACACGGCCGCCTGCATAGCGCAATGCCTGCAGCGCCCGGCCTGGCGCCTGAGCCTGCAGACCCACAAGCTCACCGGCATCCGCTGATTTTTGCCATGCAGTTCACCGTACACCAGCGCTTTTTCTTCGATGCCGCCCACACGCTGGAGCGCGCCATCGAGACCGAGAGCAGCCGCCGCATCCACGGCCACACCTACTATGCCGAAGTCAGCGTCACCGGCCCGCGCAATCCGGACAACGGCATGGTGATCGACCTGGGCTACCTGCGCTCGCGCCTGAAGACCCTGGGCGACGCGCTGGACCACCGCTTTCTCGACGAAATCCCCGGCCTGGGCAAGCCCACGCTGGAAAACCTGTGCCTGTTCATTGCCGATTCCCTGGCCGACCTGCAGCCCGCTCCCAGCCGCATCCGCGTATGGCGCGACAGCATCGGCGATGGCTGCGTGCTGGATCTGGGCTGACCTCAAGCCAGGCCTGCCAGAGAGCCGCCCCCCGAAGAGCAACTCCACGGCCATCATGGGTTTGGCGGTTCGCAGATAGACTTGGTGGCTTTTTTTGCCAGTCCCCGCCACCGTCAAGATCGCGCCCAAGCGCCCCCTCGAGAGACAAAACATGTTCCGCACCCTGCTCAAATCCAAGATCCACCGCGTCAAGACCACGCAATGCGAGCTGCACTATGAAGGCTCCTGCGCGATCGACGAGGACCTGCTGGACGCCGCCAACATCGTCGAGAACGAGCAGGTGCACATCTGGAACATCGACAACGGCGAGCGCTTCGTCACCTATGCCATCAAGGGCCAGCGCGGCAGCGGCATGATCTCGGTCAACGGCTCGGCCGCGCGCCGTGCTGCCGTGGGTGATCTGCTGATCATTGCGTCCTTTGCCCAGGTGCATGAGACCGACGTGGCCGAGCACCGGCCCCAGCTGGTCTTCGTGGACGATGCCAACCGCCAGGTCGAGCTGCGCCACCACGTGCCCACGCAGCAGCTGTGAGCTGCGCTGCGGTGTGACAATCGCGCGATGACTCAATCGCTTGCCGCCCGCAGCCTTGCGGCTGTGTGGCACCCCTGCACCCAGATGAAGCGGCACGAGGCCGCGCCCCCCATCGCCATCGCGCGTGCCCAGGGCCCCTGGCTCCACGACACCGAAGGACGCCGCTACCTGGATGGCGTCAGCTCCTGGTGGGTCAACCTCTTCGGCCACAGCCATCCGCACATCCAGGCCGCGCTCACCGACCAGCTCGCCCGGCTGGACCATGTGATGCTGGCCGGCTTCACGCACGCGCCCGTGGTGGAGCTGTCCGAACGACTGGCCACGCTCACCGGCCTGGGCCATGCCTTCTACGGCAGCGACGGCGCATCGGCCACCGAGATCGCCCTCAAGATGAGCGCGCACTACTGGCGCAACCTGGGCCGCCCCGCCAAGAGCCGCTTTGCCGGCCTGGCCGGCGGCTACCACGGCGAAACCGTGGGCGCGCTGGCCGTGACCGATATTCCCATCTTCCGCGAAGCCTATGCCCCCCTGGTGCGCCTGGCCGACACCGTGCCCAGCCCCGATGCACGCGGCGCGCAAGGCGGCGAAAGCCCGGTCGATGTGGCACGGCGCGCCGCCGAAGGCCTGCGCCAGTGGCTGGAGCAGCACCACGAGACCACGGCCGCACTCATCGTCGAGCCGCTGGTGCAGTGCGCGGCCGGCATGGCCATGCACGACCCCGAATACCTGCGCCTGGCGCGCGCCCTGTGCGACCGCTACGAGGTGCACCTGGTGGTGGACGAGATCGCCGTGGGCTTCGGCCGCACGGGCAGCATGTTCGCCCACCAGCAGGCCGGCATCCGGCCGGATTTCATCTGCCTGTCCAAGGGCCTGACGGGCGGCACGCTGGCCCTGTCGGCCGTGCTGACCACCGAGGCCGTCTACGCCGCCTTCTACGACGATTCCGTGGCGCGCGGCTTCCTGCACTCGCACTCGTACACCGGCAACCCGCTGGCCTGCCGTGCGGCCCTGGCCACGCTGGAGCTGTTCGAGCAGACCGATGCCATCAACGCCAACCTCGCGCTGGCGCAAACGCTGGACGGCGCCTTAACCCCTTTGAACCAGCACGCCCGCGTGCGCCACGCACGGCGCCAGGGAATGATCTGGGCCTGGGATGTGCAGACCTCGCTGCCCGACTTCTCGCGTCGCTACAGCGCAGCCGCGCTGGAGCGCGGGCTGCTGCTGCGCCCTATCAGCAACACCCTCTACGCCATGCCTCCCTATTTGCTGGACGAAGAAGCCGTGCAGCACCTGGCCGCCAGCGCGCTGGCCGCCCTTGAAGACACCCTGGCCCAGGAGAACCATTCGTGAACGCCCACCGCACCATTGGCTGCTTTGTCACCGGCACCGACACGGGCGTGGGCAAGACCCTGGCCTCCTGCGGGCTGCTGCATGCGCTGGCCCGCCACCATGCCCGCGTGGTGGGCATGAAGGCCGTGGCCGCAGGCGCCGAGCCCGACGGCCAGGGCGGCTGGGCCAACGAGGACACGCTGGCGCTGCGCGCCGCCTCCACCCTGGCCGTGCCGCCCGAACTCGACAACCCCGTGCTGCTGCCCGATCCCATGTCGCCGCACATCGCCGCGCAGCGCGCGGGCCGCTCCATAGAGATCGCACACATCGTGGACAGCTACCGGCGCCTGGCCGAACAGGCCGACGCCGTGGTGGTGGAAGGCGCGGGCGGCTTTCTCGTGCCGCTGTCCGACCAGCTCTCGGGCGCCGACCTGGCCTGCGCGCTGGACCTGCCCGTGGTCATGGTCGTGGGCCTGCGGCTGGGCTGCCTGAACCACGCCGCCCTCACGGCCGAGGCCATCCGCGCGCGCGGACTGCGCCTGGCCGGCTGGATTGCCAGCCGCGTGGACCCCGCCATGCTGGTGCCCGAGGAAAACATGGCCTGGCTGCGCCAGCACCTGGACCGGCAACTGCAGGCGCCGCTGCTGGCCGACATCCCCTTCCAGCAGCACCCCGACCCGCGCGCCACCACCTACACCCTGCCGGAGCAATGGCAATGAGCGGCTCCTGGCTGGACGACATCCCCGCGCGCATCGCCGAGCTCGACGCGGCCCACCTGCGCCGCCGCCGCCGCGCCACGGCGCCGCTGCAGGGCGCCGCCAGCGGCGCCCACATGGAGGTGGACGGCCACCCCATGCTGGCCTTTTGCAGCAACGACTACCTGGGCCTGGCCGGCCACCCCACCCTGGTGCGCGCCGCCTGCGCGGGCGCCCAGGCCTTTGGCGTGGGCTCGGGCGGCTCGCCCCTGGTCAGCGGCCACAGCACGGCCAACGCCGCGCTGGAGGAACAGCTGGCGCACTTCGTGCAGCTGCCGCGCGCGCTCTACTTCTATGCGGGCTACGCCACCAATGCCGGCATCGTGCCGGCCCTGGTGGGTGCTGGCGATGCCCTGTTCTCCGATGCGCTCAACCACGCCTGCCTGATCGACGGCGCACGCCTGTCGCGCGCCCAGGTCCACCGCTATGCCCATGCCGACCTGGGCGACCTGGCCGCGCAACTGGCCGCCAGCACGGCCCGGCGCAAGCTGGTCATCAGCGATGCCGTGTTCAGCATGGATGGCAACGTGGCCGACATCCGCGGCCTGCTGGCGCTGTGCGAGCAGTACGACGCGCTGCTGCTGCTCGACGACGCGCATGGCTTCGGCGTGCTCGGCCCACAAGGCCGGGGCAGCCTGGCCGAGGCGGGACTGACGGGCGCAAACGCCTCGCCGCGCGTGCTCTACATGGCCACGCTGGGCAAGGCCGCTGGCGTGGCCGGCGCCTTTGTCGCGGGCAGCGACATGCTGGTCGAGTGGCTGCTGCAAAAGACGCGCAGCTACATCTTCGCCACGGCCGCGCCGCCCATGCTGGCCAGCGCGCTGCAGGCCAGCGTGGCCCTGATCGAGGCCGAGGACGAGCGCCGCGAGTCCCTGGCCGAACGCATTGCCGAGCTGCGCGCCGGCCTCACGCCGCTGCTGGCGCGCACGGGCTGGCAGTTGCTGCCTTCGCGCACCGCCGTGCAGGCCCTGGTCATAGGCTCCAACGCCACGGCCCTGGCCGTGATGGAGGGCCTGCGCGAGCGCGGCCTGTGGGTGCCCGCCATCCGCCCGCCCACCGTGCCCGAAGGCACGGCGCGGCTGCGCATCGCGCTGTCGGCCTCCCACACGCGCATCGACGTGCAGCTGCTGCTGACGGCGCTGGACGAGGTCTCGCGCCTGGCCCCACCCCTGCCCTGAATCCCTCTTCACCACCGGAACGGAGACATCCATGCCCCATCTCTACGTCGAATACACCGACAACCTCGCCGGTCTGCCCGGCCAGCAACTGCTGACCGAACTCAACGCCTTCGTCTGCGGCCACCCCAGCATCCTGGACGAGGCCGACGTCAAGGCCCGCCTGCTGCCGGTCAGCCAGTTCGAGATCGGCTCGGCACCGGCCAATCGCGGCTTCGTCCACGTGCAGCTGCGCCTGCTGGCGGGCCGTACCGACACGGCCAAGAAGGAACTGTCCGAAGGCATTGCCGCGGTGCTGCGCCGCCTCACGCCCCAGCCGGCCGGCATGATGGTCCAGCTCAGCGTGGAAATCGCCGACATGGACAAGCCCAGCTACTACAAGGGTCGCCTGTAAGGCAGGCGCCAGGCCTTGTCCGCCGTGAGCACCCGCGCACGCTGCGCACAATGCCTGCGCCCTGAGCGCACCTGCCTGTGCCCCCTGGTGCAGCCGGTGCCGCATGCGGTGCAGCTGCTGGTGCTCCAGCATCCCGAGGAAGAACTGCAGGCCAAGGGCACGGGCCGGCTGCTGCACCTGTGCCTGCCCGCCAGCCGCCTGGCGGTGGGCGAGGCCTTCGAGCCAGCGCAGTTGCAGGCACTGCTGCACGCGCCCTGGCAGGCGGGCGACGCCCCGCGACAGGCCGTACTGCTCTATCCGGAAACGCCGCACGGCGACCAGCTGGGCCTGGCCAGGCAAGCGCCCTGGCCGCAGCCCGCGCCATGCCCTGAGGACCTGCGCCTGGTGGTGCTGGACGCCACCTGGCGCAAGAGCCGCAAGATGCTCTACCTCAACCCCGGCCTGCAGGCCCTGCCGCGCCTGGCACTGCAGGGCGACCTGCCCGCCTCGCGCTACGGCGCCCTGCGCAAGGCCCATGCGCCGGGCCAGCTGTCCACGCTGGAGGCAGCGGCCTGCGCGCTGCAACGGCTGGCGCCTGCCGGCCCGTCGCTGCAGCCGCTGCGCGATGCGTTCGAGGGGCTGCTGTCCCTGCATGCCCTGCACAGGCCCGAATGAAAAAACGCCTCGGGGAACGAGGCGTTTTTCATGGCGGCCGGCCCTGCTTCAGTTTTCCGGCGTGATCTTGGCGAACTTGACCAGTTCGGCGTACTTGCCCATGTCGGTACGGATGATCTGGGCCAAGTTTTCGTCGCCCGTGGGGGCAATGATGCCCGCCCCTTCCAGGCGCGCGCGCATCGCCGGATCGGCCAGGCCCGCCTTCAAGGCCTTCTGCAGACTGGCCACCACCTCGGCAGGCAGGTCCTTGGGTCCCGCCAGCCCGAACCAACCGCTCAGCGCGTAGTCCTTGAGCGCTGCGTTCTCGCCCAGTGCGGGCACGTCCTTCATCATGGCGATGCGATGGGCCGTGGTCACGCCCAGGGCCTTGATCTTGCCGCTCTGGATGAACGGAGCCGCCACCGAGGGAGAGACGATGGCGAAGTCCAGGTTGCCGCCCGCCAGGTCGCTGGTCATCGCGGCCGAGCCCTTGTAGGGCACATGGACGATGTCCACCCCGGCCATCTTCTTGATCAGCTCGCCCGAGAAATGCGGCGTGGACCCGATGCCCGGGCTGCCGTAGCTGTACTTGCCGGGATGGGCCTTGGCCAGGGCGATGAACTCGTCGAGGGTCTTGGCCGGCATCTTGGTGCCGGCCACCCACAGGTTGGGCAGCACGCCGGTCAGCGCGATGCCGGTCAGGTCCGTGGCCGGGTCGTACTTCTGCGCGGCGTTGACGAACTTCGTGCCCGCCAATTCGTTGCTGGAGCCTGCGAGCAGGGTATAGCCGTCGGCCTTGGCACCGACCACGCGCTGCGCGGCCACCACGCCGGCGGCACCGGGCACGTTGTCGACCACGACGGTCGCATTGAGGTGCTTGGCCAGGATGTCACCCACCACGCGCCCCACCAGGTCGACCGAGCCGCCTGCCGCGTAGCCGACGACGACGCGAATGGGCTTGTTGGGATAGGTGGTCTGGGCGCACAGCGGGCCCGCCGCCAGGACGGCCGCGGCGCTGATCAGCGCGCGGCGGGAAATACGGAATTCATGCATGGATCGATCTCAGGAGAGGCAGGTATCAGCCAACAATCAAAATGATATTGCTCAACAATATTCACCGATTGTCTGACATTGCCTTGTGGAATCCATCCCTGAAAACCATGAGTTCCACCCGTGGCCCTAGCCTGCAGTTCGGCGCAGAACCGCCGGCAGCCAGCCGCGCAGGCTGTTGACGAAGGCCCAGCCCTGCACGCGTGGCAGATCGTCCAGCCGCACCGGGTGCTCCACCACGCGGCCCTCGTCCAGCGCCACCGCGCGGCCCACGCCGGGCAGCAGGCCGCTGGACAGCGGCGGAGTCACCCAGCGGCCCGCCAGCAGCACGGCGATGTTGCCGCGCGTGCCCTCGGTGATCTCGCCGTCTTCGTTGTGGAGCACGGTGTCGAACACCGAGGCATCGGTGGGCTGCAGGCTGTCGTAGTGCGCGCGGCGCGAGGTCTTGAAACGCACCCAGTCGCCACGCGCCACCGCATTGGCGATGGGCCGGTCGGCCAGCGCCAGCCGAACAGGCGTGGCGGAAGGCGGCAGCGGCGCCGCCTGGGTCTGTATCCGCCCCGTGGCATCCAGCGCCAGGCGCACGCGCCAGTGGCCGCTGGCGTGCGCCTGGCGCAGTTGCTGCAATGCCTGCTCCAGCACGGCATCCGTGCAGGGCCGGCCGAAATGCCGCGCCGCGTCCTGCATGCGCGTCACATGGCGCTGCAGGTGGATGAAACCGCCATCCCGCAGGGCCAGGGTTTCCAGAATGTCGAAATCGAAGTCCGTATCCGCCATGGCTGCACGCCCTTTCACACCTTGTCCAGAAAAGCCCTCTTGTGGCGCCATTCCTGCCATTCGGCAGGCGCCTCGGCGCCCGAGGTGATGCCGCTGCCGATGCCGCAGCGCAGTTCCGTGCCACGCGCCACCACCGTGCGTATGGGCACATTGAAGGTAGCGTGCACGCGCCCTGCAGTGGTGCCGGGCCGCACCACGCCCACGGCGCCGCAGTAGACGCCGCGCGGACCCGATTCCAGCTCGTGGATGAGCCGCATGGCCTGGCGCTTGGGCGCGCCCGTGATGGAGCCGCAGGGAAACAGCGCCGCAAACACGTCCGCCAGGCCGGTGCCGGGCCGCGTGCGCGCCTGCACGTCGGACGTCATCTGCCACACGGTGGGCAGGGGTTCGGCATGGAACAGGCGCGGCACCTGGACGCTGAAAGGCTCGGCAATGCGCGAGACATCATTGCGCAGCAGGTCCACGATCATCACGTTCTCGGCCCGCTCCTTGGGCGAGGACCGCATGGCCTGGACATTCGCCTCGTCCTGTGCAGGCGTGGCGCCACGCGGCGCCGTGCCCTTCATGGGGCGCGTGAGGATGCGCTCGCCATCCCAGTCGAAGAACAGCTCGGGCGAGACGGACAGCACCTGCTCGTCGCCGCTGTCCATGCAGGCCACGTAGCCGCCGGGCTGGGCGCGTCGCAGCGCGGCGAACAGCGATGGGATGTCGCCCAGCAGCCGGCCCATGAACTGGGCCGTGTAATTGATCTGATAGCAGTCACCGGCCGCAATCGCCTCGTGGATGCGCGCAATGGCGGCATCGAAATCGGCTCGCTCCAGGCCGGGCTGCCATTGCACCTGAGATTGCACCTGAGGGCCGATCTCGACCGCGTCCGCGTCTTCAGGCCAGGGCCGGGGGCCGTCGAAGACGGCAAACCAGGCCAGCGGCTCGCCTGGCGGCGTGGCATGCAGGGCGCCGGCGTAGGCCGCGTCAAACGCCGCCGCCGCCTCGTAGCGCACCCAGCCCAGGCACCACAGGCCGGCCTGGGCAGCCTGCTGCACGGCGTCAAGCACACCGCGCACCTGCTCGGGCGCATGGGCTGCCAGGCTGCGCAGCGGCGGCCCGAAGCCATGGCGCAGCCGGGCGGCCGAGCCGTCATGGGGGTTGGGAAAATCGATCAGAAACTTCACAAAACGGCCGTCAACGCATTGCTGTACTTGCATCAGCAGCTTCGCTATCGATAGCAGCCACTGACACGGGGCCGCCCAGTGTAGAGCGAGGGAAACAAAAAAGCGCCCCGAAGGGCGCCAAACCAAGCATCCCGAAAGGACGCTTTCCACCAACAGGCCCGGCACCATGCCGGACCCATATCCATTCACATCACTTCTGGGTGACGGTGTGCTGGCCTTCCAGACGGGCCACGGCCTCGCGGTAGGCAGGGCCGCTGCGCAGTTGCTGGTAGCGGGCCAGGCCGCGCTGGTATTCGGCCGAGTTGTAGCCGATTTCGCGGTCAGCCGAGGGCGAGGGCAGGTAGGTCATGCCTGCCTGGTGCCACATCTCGAGGTCGGCCAGCACTTCGGCGCGGCTCAGGCCTGCGGTGGCGGAGGACGAGGGGGAAACGGCTTCTTGGGCCATTGCAGTGCCGGCGAGGCCCAGGGTCAGGGCGGCCAGTGCAGCGGAGAGGGTACGCATGTCAGATCCTTTCAAAAGGCCGCTCGGCATTCATTTCCTCACGGCATGGACGTACTATGCGGCGCTGCAGCATTCTTCGTCTGTGCGTTTTCTCACGTGTTTTGGCATCCGGCCCGGGCGGCCCGCTGCCTTTTCACCCGTGCTCCCCTCGACAGAAGGCCGATTCACGCGTTCTAGAAACAGTGTTTTTCGCGGCTTGAAACAGCCGCGGCAGACAAGGCTCAGCGCGCTTCCTCGAGCAGCACGCGCAGGCCTTCGACATGGCAGATGCGCAGGTTGCGGCCTTCGCGCCGCAGCAGGCCCAGGCGCACCAGGCGCGACATCTCGCGCGCCACTTCCTCGCGGCTGGAGCCCAGCAGCAGCGCCAGATCGGTCTGCCGGGGTGCGGGCGCCAGCAGGGCCTGCCCCTGGTCGATGCCCGCGCGCTCGGCACGTTCCAGCAACTGGGTATGCAGGCGGCTGCGCACCGACAGCGTTCCCAGATCCACCATGCGGCGCGCCAGCGCCACGGCCAGGTCGCTGAGCCGGCCGATGAAGGCGCGCAGGACCTGGGGCTCGTTCATGAGCAGGGCTTCCACATCCTCATGGGCCAGCGAGGCAATCAGGCTGGGGACGCCTGCCTCCACCACCAGGGGCATGGCCGTGCAGCCCGCCTGCTGCTGCGGCAGACCGCCGAAGAACACGCCCTGTGCAATCTCGCCCAGCGTGAGCCCGCGCCCGTTGGGGGCATAGCTGCTGACGCGCAAGCCGCCCTGCACGAGCATGTAGAGACGCTGATCGGTGTATGCGCCCTCCAGCGTCTGGTGCAGCGCCAGATGCTGCCAGCGGCATTGCGCGGCCAGTTCGGCCAGGCGCTCGTCGGACAGGCTTTGCAGCACATGGACCTGGCGCAGGCCCTGCCAGGCCACGGCGGGAAGAAGCGGAGATGTCTGTAAGGAACCGGACATGGTGCAACACCGTTGAAGCGCATCCGCAGGGCCTGTGCGGGCCCTGTCGTCCGTCGCGGGAAGTACAGCATAGCGGGATCGCATAGACTCGTCGCGCGCCGGGAATCGCACTGTCCGGCTCCCCGGATGGCCGCACCGCGCAGCACAGAAAAAAGGGAGGGCTTCATGGAAGCGAGCATCGAATCGGCACGACTACCCGCGCGCCCGCAGGCCACCGTGGCGGCCTGGGCGCAATCCGTGGAACAGGCGATCGCCAGCCAGCAATGGCATGGCGCGTGGCGTGCACTCATAGACGCCGCCCTGCCGGCCGAAACCGCCGTGCAGCAGAGCCTGCTGACTGCGCTGGACGCCTGGGATGGCCTCGCTGCCGATTCCGGCGCAGAGCCCCGCCGCGCGCTGGTGCAGCAGGCCTTCGACGCCCTGCATGCCGCCCATGCCCCGGGCCAGGCGCTGCAGGCCGATTCCGCACCTTCCAGCGCGCACCGTGCATACCGTGCGCACTGCATACTGGGACGGCAACTGGTCAAGCGCTACCGGCGCGGCGGCTTTGCGCTGGGGCCGGTGGATGTGGCCGTGGAGCCCGGCACCATCCTGGGACTGGTGGGCGAGAACGGCAACGGCAAGACCACGTTGCTGCGCCTGCTGGCCGCCGATCTGGCGCCCGACGCGGGGCAGCTGGACTGGGGCGTTCCTGCCGCCGATGCCTACCTGCTGCGCACCCAGCTCGCCTATATCCCCCAGCGCCCGGCCGTCTGGGGCGGGCGCCTGATGGACCATCTGCAATTCGCCGCGCGCAGCCATGGCGCCGTGGGCCCACGCAACATCTGCCTGGTACAGCTGGTCATCGCGCAGCTGGGGCTGCGCGCCTTCCGGGGCCACCAGTGGAAACAGCTGTCCTCGGGCTACAAGATGCGCTTCGAGCTGGCGCGCGCCCTGCTGTGCCGGCCGCGCGTGCTGCTGCTGGACGAGCCCCTGGCCAATCTGGACATCAACGCCCAGCAGACCCTGCTGACCGATCTGCAGTCGCTGGCGCGCTCGCCCTGGCAACCCATGGCCCTGGTGCTGAGTTCACAGCA
This sequence comes from Delftia sp. WSY_10, assembly GCF_043104705.1. Lineage (NCBI taxonomy): Bacteria > Pseudomonadati > Pseudomonadota > Betaproteobacteria > Burkholderiales > Comamonadaceae > Delftia > Delftia sp. WSY_10. Next base: position 49,760 of record NZ_JBICKY010000004.1, read on the forward strand.
GCTGTACGAGGTGGAAAAGGTGGCCGACCAGGTGCTGTTCCTGGAGCAAGGCCAGCCGCGCAGCGTTCAGCAGAGCTTTGCCGCCATGCAAGGCTGCGCCATCGAGTTCGAGACCGGCTGGGCCATGGCGCAACTGAAACCCTGGCTGGACCGGCTGCCATCCCATACGCACCAGCTCAGCGGCCAGACCCACATCGTGAGTTTTCACGTGCCCTTCACGGCAGCGCAGTTCCTGGCGCAGGCCGTGCAGGCACAGATGCCCGTGCGCTATTTCCGCGACATCACCGCATCCACCCGCCGCCTGTTCGTGAGGGACTGAGCCATGCCACGTTTTTCCGATATGACGAACCGCTGGGACCAATGGGTGCTGATGCGCTGCCCCCTGCTGTGGCAGTTGCGGCTGCACTGGTATCTGCCGCTGGCGCTGCTGTGGTGCGTGCTGGTGCTGGGCATCTGGATGCAGTGGATGGCCGAACCCGCGCGCTGGATGGGCTCCCTGCCCGGCGTTGCGTCCACGGCACAGCAAACGCCCGAGCAATTGGCACTGGACATCGGCTCCGTCGTGGCCTGGATCGTGGCGATCGGCCTGGCGCTGTGGTGGTTGCTGCGCGTGCGCATCCACAACCGCTGGCGCGAACACGCCCCCGTGGGCCGCTGGGGCCTGTGGTGGGAGTACCTGTGGGGAGCCTTGTTCCTATCGCTATTGTTCGCGCCTGCGATCGCCTTTTCGCCCATCTATGAAATGCGGATTCAGCGCCAATGGTCGGACACGGATGTCAGTGCACAGACCCAGACTGTCGAGCAAGTCGCAGCCCTGGAGGCGCTTGTCGCGCCACGCCAGGCGGCCATGCTCGTGGAATGGATACGTGTGCTGCGCGAGGAAGAGGTCGATCCGGCGAAGTACCCGGGCATCCAGGCCCTGGTCTGGTTGATGCGCGGAGACCAGGGCGCGATTGCCCAGACGCTGGAGCGCTACGGCCAGCCATTGCAGGCCAGAGGCTATGTGCGCCAGTCTGCCAGCTCCGCCCAGGACCAGGCGGAGCACCTGCTGGCCAGCTACCGCAGCGCGCTGCAATCCCCCCTGGCCGAGGAATGGCGCGCCTACCTGGCAGCGAACCCGCAACCAGAGACTGGCGAGAAGGTATCCAGAGCGCAGAACTCCAACTGCAACCCCCCCCTGGGTCGCAGCAGGCCTTTGGATCTGGAGCCGGATCCGCGCAAATGCTTCGGTACCTATCTGGCCCAGAGCAACCGTGAGTGGCTCATGCTGCTGGAGAGGTTCGACAGCCGGTGGAGCCCGCCGCAGCATGTGCAATGGAAGCACGCGCGCTACGGCCTGGCCCTGCCGGCCTACCAGGAAAGCCATCTGCGGCGCGCTGACAGGTCCCGCGACGACGAATGGCCAAGGATGTCCCAGTTGCTGGCGGCAGTCAGCGCTGGCTTCTTCCTCGCCTTGGCCCTGGTGCTGGTGCGCCTGATGCCCGCCATGCAGCTGGTGGCCTGGGGCGCATGCCTGGTCCTGACCTTGCTTGGCAGCGTGCTGGCCGGGATGCTGGGAATCACCAGCCTCTATGTGCTGGGGCTGTTTCCCGCCGCGCTGATATCGGTCGCCTGGCTGCGCATCCGTGTGCTCAAGCGCCCCTGGGCCGGCGCGGTGCTGCTGGCCCTGGGCATGTCGCTGGCCCTGATATGGCTCGCCGCCGCCTGGTCTGAGTGGTCCAGACTGCTGTTGCCACGCCCTACCGGCAGCGCAGGCCCTTGGACGGATACCCAGCACTGGCTGGACCTGCTGATGGGCGCGCCTGCCGTGGCAGCCAGCACGGCCATGCTCGTGGCTCTGCTGTCTCCGCTGTGGCGCCGATGGCGTGGCCTGCCCGAAAGGTGACGGAAAAGCAAAGGACAGCTCAGGGACAGGTGCCCCCCGCGCGCATCGCATAGACTCGCGGCAATTCCATCCCCCTCCGAGCGCCCCATGACCCAAGCCCCCGTCACCGCCGGCACGCCCTACGGCACCATCCCTCCCGCCTCGCCGCTGCCCCAGCGCCGCCCCGTGAGCCTTCCGCGCCTGGCGCAGATGCGCGAGGCCGGCGAGAAGATCACCATGGTCACCGCCTACGACGCCACCTTCGCGGCCGTGGCCGATGCGGCCGGCGTGGAGTGCATCCTGGTCGGCGACTCGCTGGGCATGGTCTGCCAGGGCCTGCACAGCACCGTGGGCGTGTCGCTGCGGGACATGTGCTACCACACGGCCAGCGTGGCGCGCGGCCTGCACCGCGTGCAGGGCACGGCCTGGCTGATCGCCGACATGCCCTACGGCAGCTACGCCGAAAGCCGCGAGCAGGCCATGCGCAGCGCCTGCGAGCTGATGCAGGCCGGCGCCCATATGGTCAAGCTCGAAGGCGGCGGCTGGACCGCGCCCACCGTGCAGTTCCTGGTCGAGCGCGGCGTGCCCGTCTGCGCCCACCTGGGCCTGACGCCGCAGACCGTGCATGCGCTGGGCGGCTACCGCGTCCAGGGCAAGAGCGACGAGGGCGCGGCCACGCTGCGCCGCCATGCGCTGGAACTGCAGGATGCAGGCGCCTCCATGCTGGTGCTGGAGATGGTGCCGGCACAGCTGTCGCGCGAACTCACGGCCGAGCTGCCGCACTGCCACACCATCGGCATCGGCGCGGGCAGCGGCACGGCCGGCCAGGTCCTGGTGCTGCACGACATGCTGGGCGTGAACCTGGGCAAGATGGCCCGCTTCGTGCACAACTTCATGGCCGATGCGGGCAGCGTCAAGGGCGCCTTCGAGGCCTATGTGCATGCCGTGAAGAACGGCAGCTTCCCCGACGACAGCAAGCACGCTTGGTAGTCCGGCAGGTTGCACGGTCCGTTTTTCCGCTTCCCGCTTCCCGTTCCCCCGCTTTCCCGCTTCCCCGCTTTCCCATGCAAATCGTCCACTCCATCGCCGACCTGCGCGCCATCCTGGCCAGCAAGGGCCGCCCTGCCTTCGTGCCCACCATGGGCAACCTGCACGATGGCCACCTGTCCCTGGTGCGCGCCGCGCGCCAGCACGGCGACATCGTCGTGGCCAGCATCTTCGTGAACCGCCTGCAGTTCCTGCCGCACGAGGATTTCGACAGCTATCCGCGCACCTGGGCGCAGGACTGCGCCAAGCTGGAGAGCGAAGGCTGCGACCTGCTGTTCGCCCCGCGCGAAGCCGATCTCTACCCCGAGCCGCAGACCTTCAAGATCCAGCCCGACGCGCAGCTGGCCGACATCCTCGAAGGCCATTTCCGCCCCGGCTTCTTCACGGGCGTGTGCACCGTGGTGATGAAGCTGTTCTCGGCCGTGTTCTTCGCCAGCGGCGGCGGCACGGCCGTGTTCGGCAAGAAGGACTACCAGCAGCTGCTGGTGATCCGCCGCATGGTCGAGCAGTTCGCCCTGCCCGTGAACATCGTGGCCGGCGACACGGCGCGCGCCGACGACGGCCTGGCGCTGAGTTCGCGCAACGGCTACCTGAGCCCCGATGAACGCCAGCAGGCCATGGCGCTGTCGCAGGCACTCAAGCAACTGGCCGACGCCACGCGTGCAGGCCAGGCTCCGCTGGCCGAACTGGAGGCATGGGCCATGCAGTCCCTGGCCGCACAGGGCTGGGAGCCCGATTACCTGACCGTGCGCCTGCGCCGTGACCTGCAGCCGCCGGCCGAGGGCGCGCAACTGGCCGGTGCACCCCTGGTGGCCCTGGGCGCCGCGCGCCTGGGCAAGACGCGCCTGATCGACAACCTGGAGTTCTGATCCAGCGCAAGGCGCCTGCGGCCACGGCGGTCCAAGCTGGATGCCATGGCCAGGAAATTCCCCATCCACCCCGCCCATCCCGAGCGCACCTGCTGGGGTTGCGACCGCTACTGCGCCCGCGACGAGCTGGCCTGCGGCAACGGATCGGACCGCACACAGCACCCGGTGGAGGTCTTTGGCGACGACTGGATGGAGTGGGGCCTGCCGCCCGAGCCGGCGGCAGACAACGCAGCCAGCCTGAAGGACGCGGCGCGCTGAAGTCGCCCACCCCACTTCAAGCGACCGCGGCCACCTCGGCGGCGAGCGCGTCCACCAGCCACTGCACCTCGGCCACGGCCGGCCGGTGCAGCGGCAGCAGCGCATGGACCTGGAAGGGAATGGAAAACGCCAGCGGCCGCACCACCAGCTGCGGCCCGGCGCAGACTCGCGCCGTCAGCGGATTGACGATGGCCACGCCCAGGCCATGCTGGACCATGGCGCAGACCGCCACGGCGCTGTGGGTTTCCAGGTGCAGCTGGCGCTGCACGCCGGCCTGCTCGAACACGGCATCGATCTGCTGGCGATAGGGGTCGTCTCGCGCCAGGCTGATGAAGCCCTCCCCCGCAAAGTCGCCCGCCTCCAGCACCGGGCGGGCCGCCAGCGCATGCCCTGCCGGCAGCACGGCCACCTCGTCCATGGCGGGCAAAGCCAGAGCACGCGTGCCGGGCGGCGCCTCGGCCAGTTCGGCCAGGCCCAGGTCGTAGCGCTGGGCGGCCATCCACTCCTGCAGCAGCGGCGCCTCCTGCGTGGCCACGCTGACGGCCACGGGGCCATGCTCCGCATGCAGCCGCGCCAGCGCTGCGGGCAGCAGCGCATGGCTGAGCGCGGGCAGGCACAGCACGTTGATGCGCGCCTGGTGCGGACGCCCCAGGGCCAGCGCATGCTCCACCACCCGGTCCAGCCCCTGCCAGCTGCGCTGCACCTCGGCCCACAGCGACAGGGCGCGTGCCGTGGGCCGCAGCCGGCCCTGAGCGCGCTCGAACAGCGCATAGCCCAGCAGGCTTTCCAGGCGCGCCAGTTCGCGGCTGACAGTGGGCTGGGAGCTGTACAGCATCTGCGCCGCCGCCGTGGCGCTGCCGCTGAGCATGAGCGCGCGAAACACATCCAGGTGGCGATGGGAGATGCGGGGCTCGGGGGACGTGTGCGGCAGCGCGGGGTCTTGCATGGGCAGAGCATATCCAAATCAAATAGACACCATAAGAACAAGCATTGGACTGAATGACTCCCATCCGCCATGATGCGCGGCAGTTCCCCTGAAAGAGACACCATGTCCAATCCCTTCTCGCCCGCCCAGCTCTGGGCCCTGGCCGACCAGCACGGCACGCCGCTGTGGGTCTATGACGCCGCCACCATCCGCGCGCGCATCGCCCAGCTCAAGGCCTTCGACACCATCCGCTTTGCGCAGAAGGCCTGCTCCAACATCCACATCCTGCGGCTGATGCGCGAGCAGGGCGTGAAGGTGGACGCCGTCTCGCGCGGCGAAATCCTGCGCGCGCTGGCCGCCGGCTACGCGGCCGGCCATGGCGACGACCTGCACAGCGACATCGTGTTCACCGCCGACGTGATGGACGAGGCCACGCTGGCCTGCGTGGCCGAGCACAAGGTGCCCGTGAACGCCGGCTCCATCGACATGCTGCACCAGCTGGCCCAGGCCTCGCCCGGCCATCCCGTGTGGCTGCGCATCAACCCCGGCTTCGGCCACGGCCACAGCAACAAGACCAACACGGGCGGCGAGCACAGCAAGCACGGCATCTGGCACAGCGACCTGCTGGCGGCGCTGCAGGCCATCCGCGACGGCGGCCTGAAGCTGGCCGGCCTGCACATGCACATCGGCTCGGGCGTGGACTACGGCCACCTGCAGCAGGTCTGCGGCGCCATGGTCGAGCTGGTGCGCGCCACCCGCCAGGCAGGCCATGACCTGCAGGCCATCTCGGCCGGCGGCGGCCTGTCCATTCCCTACCGCGATGGCGACGCCACCATCGACACCGCCCACTACCACGGCCTGTGGGATGCGGCACGCAAGGACGCCGAGGCCATCGTGGGCCACGCGCTGGGCCTGGAGATCGAGCCGGGCCGCTTCCTGGTGGCCGAATCGGGCGTGCTGCTGGGCCAGGTGCGCGCCACCAAGAACGCGGGCAGCAACCATTTCGTGCTGGTCGATACGGGCTTCAACGAACTGATGCGCCCCTCCATGTACGGCAGCTGGCACGGCATGGAAGTGCTGCGCCGCGACGGCCAGGCCATGCCCCTGCGCGATGCCGTGGTCGCCGGCCCGCTGTGCGAATCGGGCGACGTTTTCACCCAGGGCGACGGCGGCGTGGTGCTGCCGCGCGCGCTGGCAGGCGCAGCGGTCGGCGACCTGCTGGTCATCCATGACACGGGCGCCTATGGCAGCTCCATGTCCAGCAACTACAACACGCGCCCGCTGGCCGCCGAGGTGCTGGTCGACGGCGACAGCGCGCGCCTCATCCGCCGCCGCCAGACGGTGGAGGAACTGCTGGGCCTGGAGCTGGGCCTGTAACTGGGCCTGTAACTGGGCATGTAGCGCGCCAGGCGCCAGGATTTCTGACGCAAAAAAGCCCCGGGGCCTTCCAGCTCCGGGGCTTTTTCATCGCCGGGCCGCCCCAAGATGAAAAGCGGCCCCCTCGGGGGGCAGTGGACCTTGCGCAGCAAGGGGAGCGTGTGGGCCATTTTTCATGGACACCGAAGAATCACTCGCCGCGTGGATCGCGCGCCATCAGGTGCTGCACGGCCTCGGCCGCCTGCAGCCGGCCGTCCAGCAGCTCGACCACGGTTTCGGTGATCGGCATCTCCACATTCAACAGCCGCGCGCGCGCCAGCACGGTGCGTGCGCTGTACACGCCCTCGGCCACATGGCCCAGCGAGGCCACGGCCTGCTCCAGCGTGCGGCCCTGGGCCAGCAGCAGGCCCACCTTGCGATTGCGCGACAGGTCGCCCGTGGCCGTCAGCACCAGATCGCCCAGGCCGGACAGGCCCATGAAGGTCTCCACCCGCGCGCCCAGGGCCAGGCCCAGTCGCGTCATCTCGGCCAGGCCGCGCGTGATCAGCGCGGCGCGGGCGTTCAGGCCCAGCTGCAGGCCGTCGCACAGGCCGGTGGCAATGGCCAGCACGTTCTTCACGGCGCCGCCCACTTCCACGCCCACGATGTCGGCGTTGGCGTAGACGCGCATGGCATCGCCATGGAAGGCCGCGACCAGGGCGTCATTGACCTCGGCATGCCGGCTGGCCGCCACCAGGGCCGTGGGCTGGTGGCGCGCCACCTCGGCCGCAAAGCTGGGGCCGCTGAGCACGCCGCACAGCAGATCGGGCGCCACCTCGGCGCAGACCTCGTGCGCCATCAGTCCATGGGCGGCGGCCGACGCGCCTGCGGGCACGGCCTCGAAGCCCTTGCACAGCCACACCACGGGCGCCCGCACATTGCGCAGGCGGCCCAGCCATTCGCGCAAGGCCGCCATGGGCGTGCCGATCACGATCAGGTCTGCCGCAGCCAGATGGCCGTCGATCTCGCCATGCACCACCTGCAGCGCGGCAGGCAGCGCCACGCCCGGCAGGTAGCGCGCGTTCTCGCCGCTGTCCCGCATGGCCTGCGCCTGGGCAGCGTCTCGCGCCCACAGCGTCACGACACGTCCGTCATCGCGCGAGGCCGCGCTCATTGCCAGCGCCGTGCCCCAGGCGCCTGCACCAATCACCACAATGTTCATATCTGCCCGACGTTGAAGAAGCGACGTTGATGAAAAAAAGAGGCCCTCGGGCCTCTTTTCTTGTACCACAGCGATGCGACGCGCCTGGGCGCAAGTCTCATCGGCCGGGATGGGACCGGCTTACTGCGGCAGCGAGTTGCCGTCCGCCTGGGCGGCTGCCTGCTGCTGCTCGTACATGGCCTGGAAGTTGATTTCGGCCAGGTGCACGGGCGGGAAGCCGGCGCGTGTGACCACGTCGGCCACGTTGCCGCGCAGGTAGGGATAGATGATCTGGGGGCAGGCAATGCCGATCACGCCACCCATCTGGTCTTCGGGCACGTTGCGGATCTCGAAGATGCCGGCCTGCTTGGCCTCGACCAGGAACACGGTCTTGTCCTGGATCTTGGTCTGCACGGTGGCCGTCACGGCCACTTCGTAGATGCCTTCGGCCACGGGAGTCGCCTCGACGCCGAGCTGGATGTCCACGCTGGGCTGCTCCTGCTCCAGCAGGATGGCGGGCGAATTGGGCTGCTCCAGCGACAGGTCCTTGAGGTAGACGCGCTGGATCTGGAAGACGGGAGTGTCCTGTTCGGCCATGGAATCAGTCTTTCTGGGCAAAAAACCCTGGCACGGCGGCCAGGGCATCAAAAAAATCACCAACAAAATGCCCGCTGCCAATAGGTTGCGCAGCGGGCACCTGGGCCTGCATTATGCAGTGCCCGTGTTTCAGCTTTGCAGCATGGGCACCAGGCCACCGTCGGCGTCCAGCGCCATCAGGTCGTCGCAGCCGCCCACATGGTGGTCGCCGATGAAGATCTGGGGCACCGTACGGCGGCCCGTGCTCTGCATCATCACGTCACGCGCGGCAGGGTCGGTATCGATGCGGATCTCTTCGATCTGCTCCACGCCCTTGGACTTGAGGATCTGCTTGGCCCGGATGCAATAGGGGCAGACAGCGGTGGTGTACATCTTCACGGCTTGCATATGCGACTTTCTTCGAGTGGGCGGCTTGCCGGCTGCAGGCGCCGGGGACGCGGCGCAGCGGCTTCCATCGTGATCAACTGGAGGCGCTTCAGGCCTTTTCAACCGGCATGCCGGCATCGCGCCAGGCCTTCAGGCCACCGGCCAGGGCCTGGGCCTTTTCGTAGCCCAGCTTCTTCGCAATGCCTTCGGCACGCGAGGCGCGGTTGCCCTTGGTGCAGATCAGCACCAGCGGCAGGGCCTTGTTCTTCACGGTGGCAGGCAGCTTTTCCTCGAACTGGCCCAGCGGCACATTCTTGGCGCCATTGGCATGGGCGGCCGCGTACTCCTCGGGCTCGGAGACATCGATGACCACGGCCTTTTGGCGGTTGATCAGTTGCACGGCCTGCGCCGCCGTCAGCGAGCCGCCGCCTGCGCCGCGCACCAGGGGCAGCAGCAGCATCACGCCGGAAGCCAGCGCGATCAGGATCAAATACCAGTTATCGATGATGAATTTCACGTCATTCCTTGGGTTGGCAAACCTGTCAATTCTAGAATGCTGGCTTTTGCCCCCGCGACAGCCCAGCTTTGTCGCATCGAGAGACTTAGAAAGCCGCCATGTACAAGCTCGTGCTGATCCGCCACGGTGAATCCACCTGGAACCTCGAAAACCGCTTCACCGGCTGGACCGATGTGGACCTGACCGCCACCGGCGTCGAACAGGCCAAGAACGCCGGCCGCCTGCTCAAGGCCGAAGGCTATGACTTCGACCTGGCCTTCACCAGCGTGCTCAAGCGCGCCACGCGCACGCTGTGGCACACGCTGGACGAAATGGACCGCACCTGGCTGCCCGTGCAGCACAGCTGGCGCCTGAACGAGCGCCACTACGGCGGCCTGCAGGGACTGAACAAGGCCGACATGGCCAAGCAGTACGGCGACGCCCAGGTGCTGGTCTGGCGCCGCAGCTACGACACGCCCCCGCCGGCCCTGGAGCCCCAGGACCCGCGCAGCGAGCGCAGCGACGTGCGCTACGCCCAGCTGGACCCCAGCCAGGTGCCGCTGACCGAATGCCTGAAGGACACGGTCGCGCGCGTGCTGCCGTTCTGGAACGAGTCCATCGCGCCCGCCATCCTGTCCGGCAAGCGCGTCGTGGTTGCCGCGCATGGCAACTCCATCCGCGCGCTGATCAAGTACCTGGACGGCATCTCGGATGACGCCATCGTCGGCGTCAACGTGCCCAACGGCATTCCGCTGGTCTACGAGCTGGATGCCAATCTCAAGCCCATTCGCCACTACTACCTGGGCGATGCCGAGGCTGCCGCCAAGGCGGCAGCCGCCGTGGCCGCACAGGGCAAGGCTTGAGCCTGACCCGCCTGAGGTGAGCGCCTGCTACGGAAATTGCGCTTGCTGCGCCGTTTTTAGGGAACCACGCGGGCGCTTGCCTTTCCAAGCGGGTGTATATTGACGCGGTTAAAGGGGTGATATGGGCCAGAAAATCAAAATTGCCGGCTGGGTTTCCGTAGGCGTAATCGCCGGAGCACTGACCACGGTTTCCTTGCAGACCGTGGCCCGCGGTGCCATGACCCCGCTGCCGCTGGAGGAAATCCAGCAGCTGTCCGCCGTCTTCGGCCTGATCAAGACCGACTATGTCGAGTCGGTCGATGACAAGAAGCTGATCACCGATGCCATCTCCGGCATGGTGTCCAGCCTCGATCCGCATTCGCAGTACTTCGACAAGAAGTCCTACAAGGAATTCCGCGAGGGCACCTCGGGCCGCTTCGTCGGCGTGGGCATCGAGATCACGCAGGAAGACGGCCTGATCAAGGTCGTCTCGCCCATCGAAGGCTCCCCCGCCTTCCGCGCGGGCCTGAAGACCGGCGACCTGATCACCAAGATCGACGACACGGCCGTCAAGGGCCTGTCGCTCAACGACGCCGTCAAGCGCATGCGCGGCGAGCCCAACACCAAGGTGCAGCTGACCATCCTGCGCAAGGATGAAAGCCGCAGCTTCCCCGTGACCATCACGCGCGAGGAAATCAAGACGCAATCCGTCAAGGGCAAGGTCATCGAGCCCGGCTACGGCTGGATCCGTCTGAGCCAGTTCCAGGAACGCACGGTGGACGACTTCGTGCGCAAGGTCGAAGAGCTGTACAAGCAGGAACCCAACATGAAGGGCCTGGTTCTGGACCTGCGCAACGACCCGGGAGGCCTGCTGGACGCGGCCGTCGCCATCTCGGCAGCCTTCCTGCCGCCCGATGTGACCGTGGTGTCCACCAACGGCCAGCTGGCCGAGAGCAAGGAAACCTACAAGGCCTCGCCCAGCTTCTATGCCCGCCGCGGCATGGGAGACCCGCTGCAGCGCCTGCCCGCCTCGCTCAAGAAGCTGCCGCTGGTGGTTCTGGTCAACGAAGGCTCGGCCTCGGCCAGCGAAATCGTGGCCGGCGCCCTGCAGGACCACAAGCGTGCGGTCATCATGGGCAGCCAGACCTTCGGCAAGGGCTCGGTGCAGACCGTTCGCCCGCTGGGTCCCGACACGGGCCTGAAGCTGACCACGGCCCGCTACTACACGCCCAGCGGCAAATCCATCCAGGCCAAGGGCATCGTTCCTGACGTGATGGTGGACGAGACCCCTGAAGGCGATCTGTTCGCTGCCCTGCGCATGCGCGAGGCCGACCTGGAAAAGCACCTGTCCAGCGGACAGGGCGCCGAAGTCAAGGACGAAGTGCGCGAGAAGGCTCGCGAGGAAGCCCGCAAGCGCCTGGAGGAAGAGGCCAAGAAACCCCTGGCCGAGCGCCGCCTGCCCGAGTTCGGCACCGAAAAGGACTTCCAGCTGCAGCAGGCGCTCAACCGCCTCAAGGGCCAGCCCGTCATGGTCAGCAAGACCCTGACCGAGCGCGAGCCCGAAAAGAAGGAAAACTGAAGAGCGCGGACCGGGTCCGCGCTCCCACCAAGCCGGGCCCGCGCCCGGCTTTTTCACGTCTGGAGACGCGAATGAACGACGATCAACTGCTGCGCTACTCGCGCCACATCCTGCTGGACGAGATCGGCATCGAAGGCCAGGAGCGCATCCTGGCAGCGCATGTGCTCATCATCGGCGCAGGCGGCCTGGGCGCGCCTGCCTCGCTGTACCTGGGCTCGGCCGGCATCGGCCGCATCACCCTGGTGGACGACGATGCCGTGGACATGACCAACCTGCAGCGCCAGATTGCCCACACCACCGATCGCGTGGGCCAGCCCAAGGTGCAATCCATACGCACGGCCGTGCATGCCATCAACCCCGGCATCCGCATTGATTGCCGCCAGCAGCGCGCAGACGATGCCCTGCTGGACGAGCTCGTGCCCCAAGCCACGGTGGTGCTGGACTGCACGGACAACTACCGCACGCGCCACATGATCAACGCGGCCTGCGTGCGGCACAAGGTGCCCCTGGTGGCGGGGGCGGCCATCCGCCTGGATGGCCAGCTCATGGTGATGGACCCACGCGACGAGAACTGCGCCTGCTATGCCTGCGTGTTCCCGCCGGAGGCGCAGTTCGAGGAAGTGCAGTGCTCGACCATGGGCGTCTTCGCCCCCGTGGTCGGCGTCATGGGCACGCTGCAGGCGGCCGAAGCCCTCAAGCTGATCGCGGGTTTTGGCACGCCTGCAACAAACCGCCTGACCATGTTCGACAGCCGCAGCCTCGATTGGAGTAGCATGCAAACCACCCGTGTGCCGGACTGTCCCGTTTGCGGCAACAAGGCGTAGGAATCGGCTGACTTCCAGGCCGATCCCCCACTGGCACAATCGCCCGCTGTCGCGCAGGACAATGAAGGCCGGGTTCCGCCGGACTCCGATTGCCATCCGCGTCCCTATTGGATACAGCCGTGAAATTGCGCACCTATCTTGTTGAAGACAACCCAACGATCCGCGAGAACCTGATCGCCACGCTCGAGGAACTCGCCGATGTCGAGGCCGTGGGCATCGCCGAGACGGAAAGCGCGGGGACGGACTGGCTTCAGCAGAACCCCGACGCATGGGATCTGGCCATCGTCGATCTGTTCCTGCGCCAGGGCAGCGGCCTGGGTGTGCTCACCGCCTGCCGCGAGCGCCAGCCGCACCAGAAAATCGTGGTGCTCAGCAACTACGCCACCCCTGACATCCGCAGCCGCTGCGCCCAGCTCGGCGTGGATGCGGTCTTCGACAAGTCCAATGAGATCGATGCACTCATGGACTATTGCATGAATATCGACGCCGCATCGCTCAATCAACTCAAAACAGCCTGAACCCAAAACACGGCATTTTTACTCTCCATCAAAGAAAAAGGCTGCACGACTTGATAATCGTGCAGCCCGTATTTTCTATTGACTGGGAATCAGTCGATCAGCCGGTTTTTCAGCGCGTAATACGTGAGATCGCTGTTGGATGACAATCCCATTTTCTCCATAAGCCGCGTGCGATAGGTACTGACCGTCTTCACGCTCAGCGAGAGCGATTTCGCAATATCACCTGCCGTTTCGCCGCGCGCGAGTTTGAGGAAGACCTGGAACTCACGCTCGGACAGCTGTTCATGCGCTGGTGCGTCATCCTTGCGGTTGAGCTGCTGGGCCAGCAGGTCGGCCACGGCCGGCGTCAGATAGCGGCGGCCCAGGGCCACGGTGCGGATGGCCTCGGCAATCTCCTGGGGATCGCATTCCTTGTTCAGGTAGCCGCTGGCGCCCTGGCGGATCAGGTTGATCGCGTAGTGCTCCTCGGGATATCCGCTCAGGATCAGGATGCCCATGTCCGGGGCCTTGGCCCGCAGCATGGCCAGCGCATCGATGCCGCTTTGCCCGGGCATGGACAGGTCCATCAGCAGCACGTCGATCTCGTGGGCTCGGACCAGGTCGATGGCCTCACGGCCATTGGCGGCCTCACCGACTACACGCAGGTCCACATGTTCCGAGAGAAACTGACGCAGACCCGAGCGCACAATTGCATGGTCGTCCACAATGCCGATTCTGATCATGAATACCTCTTTTTCGGGGGACCAGCAGGAACGCCGGTCGTGCAAACAATATATGGTAACGGCCGGGGCAGGAACTGCTCCGGCTGCCGATAACACGAATTATGCAGAATATCGGCGAAGATCTTGTAGGTGAGAGGATGCTTATGCGTTGGATAAATTTCCGAAGAATTGCGATCAGCCTGGCATTTGCCATCGTTGCGGCCGTGCTGCTTGTCAGCATTAACGAGGCCAGCTACAAGCGCTCGACCAAGGCGCTGGAGGCCATGACCCAGACCCAGGCGACCCGCTCGGAAATCAGCCAACTGCTGCGGTTGATGCTCGATGCCGAGACCGGCCTGCGCGGCTACCTGCTCACGGGGGAGGAGCGCTACCTGGAGCCCTACAGCAAGGCGATCACGGCCATCAACTACAACATGGACGAGTTGCGCCAGATCTTCATCTACGACCCCCAGGAACTGGCCATCTTCACGCCGCTGGCCCGCCAGGTCGAGCGCAAGATGAGCGAGATGGAGTTGAGCCTGCGCCTGTACCGCCAGGGCAACGAGGAAGCCTGGCGCTTCGTCATGTTCACGGACGTGGGCATGGAGAACATGGACGCCATCCGGGACTACACCGGCAAGCTGCTGTCAGGCATAGACGAGCGCTCGGCCAAGAACCTGCAGGATATCGAGCACACGCTGTCGCTGTCGCGCATAGGCATTGCCACGGTGACCGCGCTGGGCGTGCTGGGCTTTTTCATGTACCTGCGCCAGGCCCACGCGCTGCAGCAGGCCCATCAGCGCGAGCAGGAAATCCAGCGTGACGAGCGCAACCGCCTTGAAGCCCTGGTGCGCGAACGCACGGCCACGCTGACGGAGCTGGCCAACCACTTGCAGCAGGTGCGCGAGGATGAGCGCGGCCACCTGGCGCGCGAGCTGCACGATGAACTGGGCTCGCTGCTGACGGCGGCCAAGCTCGATGTGGCCCGGCTCAAATCCAAGATCGACCTCAGCGCCCCCGACGTGGGAGAGCGCGTCAGCCATCTGGTGGAGACGCTCAACAGCGGCATTGCCCTCAAGCGCCGCATCATCGAGGACCTGCGTCCTTCGTCACTGTCCAACCTGGGCCTGACCACGGCGCTGGAAATCCTGGCACGCGAATTCGGCGAACGCAGCGGCATCGAGGTCACAGCGAACCTGGAGCAGGTGGAGCTGCCGGAATCGACCCAGCTCACGGTCTACCGCATCGTGCAGGAGTCGCTGACCAATATCGGCAAATACGCCAAGGCCAGCCACGTACTGGTCTCCGTGCACAACTACCCGACCTATGTGACGGTGCAGATCCAGGACGATGGCGAGGGCTTCGAGACCTCGGCCATGCGCCCCAACTCCCACGGGCTGGCCGGCATGCGCCATCGCGTGGAGGCGGCAGGCGGGCGGCTGACCGTCTCCTCCGAACTGGGCAAGGGCACGGCCATCTCCGCCGTCATTCCGCTGAGCCCGGCATCCGCCTGACCACGACGCATCGCCTGCACGCACAACCCCTGCCCGGCACCGCCCTGGCAGGGGTTTTTCTTGATGGGCACTGCGGGCCGGCGCTTTTCCTACACCCACCCCCTGCCTAACCCTGACGCCATGCCACGCCGGACACCGTCAATCCGGCCTCGGGCGGCTCGGTACAGTCAATCGCATGGGAACAGCACTCGGCTCCTGACAGCCAGATGCCGTTTCTTGGCAACGAACAACCAAGGAGTTCTACATGCTGCACTACGCCATCGTGTTTTTCGTGATCGCTCTCGTCGCCGCCATCTTCGGCTTTGGCGGAATTGCGGCAGGTGCTGTAGGCATCGCCAAGATCCTGTTCTATATTTTCGTGATCATGGCTGTAGTCACCTTTGTGATGAGCCTGATCAAGAAGTAGCGGCGGCGCCGCCTTCAGCCACCTGCCAGCCCAAGCCCGCCTCCGGCGGGCAGCCAGCCCGGCAGCCCGACCGCCTTTCCCATTCATGCAAGTTTTGAGGAGATAGAACCAATGAGCCAAGCCGAGAAAGCCGTGAACAAAGCCGCCGATACCGCCAAGGACGTTGCCCAGGACGTAGCAGACACTGCCAAGGAAGCCGTCAACACCACGCGCCGCACTGCAGCAAATGCTCTGGACAAGGCCGAGGAAGGCGTGAAGTCCATCGAGCGTGAACTGAATCCCGTCATCGACGACCTCGCGGCACGTGCCCAGGAACTGGCCACGCGCGGAATCAACTTCTGCGCCGACAGCTCCGACCGCGCCCGCCGCCAGCTGCAATCTGCCACGGAAGCCACCACGCGCTACGTCATCGAGCAGCCTGGCCGCTCCATGCTGCTGGCAGCAGCCACGGGCGCAGCCCTGGCCACCGCGTTCTTCATGAGTTCCCGCTCGCGCAAGTGAGCTGCAGCCCAGCCCCCCGAGTTCCCTCGACTACCGTTTCCCTCAATTTCTTGTCCAAGAAAGAACTGACCATGCAAAAGTACACCCGTGCCATCGCTTTCGCTCTCGTCGCCGGCGCCACCGTGCTCGGCACCACCGCCTGCTCCGTGGCCCGCGACCAGCAGACCGTGGGTTCGTATGTGGATGACGCCGGCATCACCACTGCCGTGAAGGCCAAGATGGCAGAGGACAAGAGCGTCTCGGCCACCTCCATCAGCGTCGAGACCCTGAACGGCACGGTGCAACTGTCGGGCTTTGCCAAGTCGGAGTCGGAAAAGGCCCGCGCTGCCGCGATCGCACGCACCACCAAGAACGTGCGCGAAGTGCGCAACAGCATCGTGGTTCGCCCCTGATGCAGGCCCCTGCGGGGGCTGATCCAAGTACAAGGCCGGAGACTTCCGGCCTTTTTTCATCCAGGGCTCCAACTGCCGCCGCCGCAAGGATTGCCGACCATTGCAGCCGACGGCAGGTACGACCCCTTTCCACCGTGCGCCGGACATACGGCGTAAAGTGACCGACATGCGAGTCTTCAACTGCGATGCCTGTGGCCACCCGGTCTTCTTCGACAGCGTTCAATGCGTGCACTGCGGCGCCACCCTGGCCTTCCTGCCCGAGCGACTGCATGTGGCCTGCCTGCGACCGGTTTCCGGCGCGCGGGACAGCGCGCTGTGGGAGAGCCTGTCCTCCCTGGGCGCAGGCAAGCCGCCAGGCCGCCTCTACAAGATGTGCAGCCACCGGGGACCTGTGGGCCAGTGCAACTTCGCCCTGCCCGCCGACGACCCCCACGCGCTGTGCGAATCCTGCCGCCAGACACGCTGGCTGCCCGATCTGTCAGACCCGGCCAATGCCTTGCGCTGGACCAAGATCGAGGCGGCCAAGCGCCAGCTGTTCTATACGCTGGCCCGCCTGGGCCTGGGCCCCAGGCCTGGAGAGGACGGGCCGCGCTTCGAGCTGCTGGCCGACCTGCCCGGGCAGGCGCCGGTGATGACCGGCCATGCCAACGGCACCATCACGCTGAACGTGGTGGAGGCCGACGATGCCGAGCGTGCCCGGCGCCGCCAGGCGCTGCATGAGCCCTACCGGACGCTGGTGGGCCATCTGCGCCATGAGTCCGGCCACTTCTTCTGGGACAGGCTGGTGGTGGGCGCGGGCCGTATCGAGGAATTCCGCCGCCTGTTCGGCGACGAGCGCCAGGACTATGCCCAGGCCCTGCAGAACTACTACGCACGCAGCCCGCTGGATGGGCAGTGGCGCGACAACTTCGTCAGCGCCTATGCCACCTCCCACCCGTGGGAAGACTGGGCCGAAAGCTGGGCCCACTACCTGCACATGGTGGATCTGCTGGAGACTGCGGCCAGCTATGGCACCTGCATCACCTTGCCAGGAGGCGCAGGCACGGCGGCGGGCATGGGAACGCCGGCCGCGCTGTGCGTGCAGGACCCGTTCGCGGTCCCTGCCCGGCCGGACTTCGGCACCATGCTGGACCAGTGGGTGCCGCTGACGCTGCTGACCAACAGCCTCAACCGCAGCCTGGGCCACGGGGATGCCTATCCGTTCGCTCTTTCAATGGGCGCGCGGCGCAAGCTGGAATTCGTGCATGCGGCCGTGAATGCAAGTGCCGCCACGCAGAGCGCCTGATATCGTGAACTCGTCATGGGGGCAGGCCAAGGCGCCTGGCCAGCCTCCCTCTCTCAAGGAGCGCGATTGGCCTGCACCTTCTCAAGCAGTCGCGTGCGCACGTTGGGCGAGACGAACTTGTCGATCTCGCCATCCAGCGTGGCGATCTCGCGCACGAAGGTGCTGCTGATGAACTGGTAGCGGTCGCTGGGCGTGAGGAAGACGGTCTCCACCTCGGGCATCAGCGTGCGGTTCATGCCGGCAAGCTGAAACTCGTAGTCGAAGTCGGTGACCGCGCGCAGGCCGCGCACCATGGCCTTGCCGCCGCGCTCGACCACGAAGTCGCGCAGCAGGCCATGAAAGCTCTCGACCTGGACATGGGGATAGATGGACACGGCCTCGCGCACCATCTCCATGCGTTCCTCGAGATTGAACATGGTCTTCTTGTGGTGGCCGGCCGCCACGGCCACGATGACGTGGCTGAACAGCTGGGTCGCACGGCGCACCACGTCTTCGTGGCCCAGCGTGATCGGATCGAAGGTTCCGGGGTAGACGGCAATCACGTCGTGGCTCATGGCGTTCACTTTCCTTGGCTGCGCGTGCCCTGGTCCGGCACGGATGGCGCATTATGCATTGCACTGCAGCATGGCCCGTCGGCTGCGCGACAGCCGCATTCCTGCGCTGGAACACGGCTGCGGCGCCAGCCTACTCGTCCTGCGCGGCCTTGCGCAGCAGATGGGCGTGGACGGCACCCGCCTTGAGATGGCGGAACAGCTGCAGGCCGCCAGCCTCGGCCAGTTGCTCCTCGGTCCAGGCCTGGGGCGCCTCCAGATAGACATAGCCCTGGGCGGAGACGGCCAGCGCAGCGGCCTTCAGCGCAGGCTCGAACAGCTCGGCATGGTCGAACGGCGGATCGATCAGCACCAGGTCCAGCGTGCCCGGCGCCACCTGGCGCAGGCAGCCCAGGCCATCGCCGCGCAGCACGCGCACGGACTGGGCGTCCAGGCGCTCGCGCAGGCGCTGCAGCTGCAGCACCAGGGCGGCGTCCTGCTCGTTCATCAGCACGCTGGTCGCGCCGCGCGATGCGGCCTCGAAGCCCAGCGCACCCGTGCCCGCGAAGGCGTCCAGGCAGTGCCAGCCCGTCAGGTCCTGGCCCAGCCAGTTGAACAGGGTCTCGCGCACGCGGTCCGGCGTGGGGCGCAGGCCCGGGCGCTGCGCCACGGGCAGACGCGTGCGGCGCCACTGGCCGCCGATGATGCGGACCTCGCCCGCACCCGAGGGTGCCGGCTTGCCCGCCTTTGCCTTTGCGGCCGGCGCTGCGGCAGGCGCCTTGGGCGCCGCGGCCTCGGCCGTGGCCTTTTCCAGCCAGCGCTTGCCGGCAGGGGTATGCAGTTTGATGCTGTTGCGGCTCATTGCTTGCCTCCCACGACGACGGTCACCATGCGATCGGGCTGCAGCATGCGCTGCATGGCCTCGCGCACATCACGCACGGTCAGCGCCTGCACGCGCTCGGTCCAGTGCTCCAGATAGTCCAGCGGCAGGCCGTTCCAGGCGATGTTGGCCACATTGCCCAGCAGCTTGCGGTTGCTGTCTATGCGCAGCGCAAAGCCGCCGATCAGATTGTCCTTGGCGGCCTTGAGCTCCTTCTCGGTCGGGCCGTCGGCGACAAAGCGGCGCAGCGTGTCCTGCGACACCTTCAAGGCCTCGGCCGCCTGGTCGGGGCGTGTCTGCAGGGCGATCGTGAAAGCACCCGCGTCCAGGCCTGGCGAGAAGTCGCTGTAGACGCTGTAGCTCAGGCCGCGCTTTTCGCGCACTTCCTCGGTCAGCCGCGAGGTGAAGCCGCCGCCGCCCAGGATGTGGTTGCCCACGAGCACGGCCATGAAGTCCGGGCTGTTGCGTGCAATGCCGGGCTGGGCGATCAGCACCTGCGCCTGGGCCGAGGCGAAGGGGATGTTCTCGTTGACCGGCGCCTTGAGCGCCTGCACCTTGGGCACGTCGGGCAGCGGAGCGCAGGCACTGGCGTCCTGGCCCTGGGCCGCCTGCAGCGGAGCCAGCAATTGCTGCACCAGCTGGTCGGCCTGCTCGCGGCTGACGGCGCCGACGATGCTGACCTTGGCACGGCAGGCGGCGATCAGCCGGCGGTGGAAGGACTGCATGTCCGACAGGTCGATGCGCGACAGGCTCTCGGCCGTGGCACGCGCACCGTAGGGGTGGGTGCCGAACACGCCCTGGCTCAGGGCCTTGCCGGCCACCGTTCCGGGGCGCGTGTCCGATTCCTTGATGGCCGCAGTCCAGCGCTCGCGCTCGCGCAGCCACACATCCTGCGGCCAGCTGGGGCTGGCGATCTGGCGCGCGGCCAGGGCCACGGCGCGCTGCAGCAGCGCAGGCTCGGTCAGGGAGCGCAGCCCATAGCTGAAGCTGTCGCGGCCCGCCTGGGCGCCAAAGCTGGCACCCAGATCGGCCCAGGCCTGGCCCAGGCCGTTTTCATCGAGAGCAGGCGCGCTGCCCTGGGCCGTGACGCCCTTGGACGCCATCAGCGCCACGGCGCTGGCCAGGCCGACCTGGTTGGCGGGATCGCGCCGGCTGCCGGCGTCGAAATCCATCTGCACATCGACCATGGGAATGCCCGGGCTGTCCACCAGCCAGACCTGCGCCCCGCTGGGCTGGGTCCAGTGCTGGATGGGCAGCAAGGCCCATGCGGACGTGGCGCCAAAGCCCAGGCCCACGCTTGCCAGCACGGAGCTGGCCACCATCTTTTTCATGTTCTTCATCTTCACTCCAGCGTGCTTCGGGGGCATCAATGCAGGGGTCCGCCAATGCCGGCACCCGCGTCGGTGCGGCGGGGCTTGCCGCCTTCAGGCAGGGGCTGCGGCACCAGGGTGCCCACCGTGAGCTGGTCATCGCCAAAGTACTTGGCCGCCACGCGCTTGACGTCATCGGGCGTGATGGTGCGAAGCTGGGCCAGCAACTGGTCTTCCGCATCCAGCGGCATGCCCTGTATCCAGTAATTGCCCAGGCTCTGGGCCTGGCCCATGACCGAGTCGCGCTCATAGACATTGGAGGCCATCCATTGCGTCTTCACGCGCTCCAGTTCGGCAGGCTCGACGCCGTCCCTGGCGACCTTGGCCACTTCGGCGCGCAGCGCGGCCTCGACCTCGGCCGCAGTCTTGCCGGTGGCGGGCACGCCCGTCAGCATGAACAGGCCGGGGCCGCGGCTCATGAGCGACATGGAGCTGCCCGCGCCGTCGGCCACGCGGCCTTCGCCCTGGACCAGGGCCCGCTCCAGGCGGGCGCCGTCATAGCCGTCGAGCACGGCCGAGAGCACCAGCAGCGCCAGCGCATCGCGGTCATCGGCCTGCAGATCGCTGACGCGCGTCAGCGAGGGCGCACGGAAGGCCAGGGCCACCAGGGCCTGCTCGGCCGGCTGCTTGACCTCGATGCGGCGGATGCCGATCTGCGCAGGCTCGGTGCGCGGCTTGCGCACCGGCACGGCGCGTGCGGGAATGCTGCCGTAGTACTTCTCGGCCCAGGCGCGGACCTTGGCAACGTCCACATCACCGGCAATGACGACGGTGGCATTGCCGGGCACATACCAGCGGCTGTGGAAATCGCGCACGTCGCCGGGCGTCAGGGCGTCCAGATCGCTCATCCAGCCGATCACGGGCCGGTGGTAGGGCGAGGCCATGAAGGTCGCCGCCATCAGTTGCTCCATGAGCACGGCGCGCGGCTGGTCCTCGGTGCGCATGCGGCGCTCTTCCTTGATGACCTCGATCTCCTTCTTGAACTCGCTGTCGGGCCAGTGGTTGTTGGCGAAGCGGTCGGATTCGAGCTTCATCACTTCCTCCAGCCGGCTGGACGGGATCTGCTGGTAGTAGCCCGTGTAGTCGCGGCTGGTGAAAGCGTTCTCCTGGCCGCCCAGGGCCGCCACCCGGCGCGAGAACTCGCCGGGCGCCACCTTGCGCGAGCCCTTGAACATCATGTGCTCGAGCGCATGGGCCACGCCCGAGGTGCCGTCGACCTCGTCGATGGCGCCCACGCGCACCCAGACCATGTGCACGGCCGTGGGCGCGCGCCGGTCGGGCTGCACGATGAGCTGCATGCCGTTCTTCAGGGTGAATTGCTGCGCTGCTGTGGCGGACCGCTGGCCGCCTGCGGCCTGGCTGGCCACCGTCTGCAGCAGTGACGAAGGGGAGGAAGAGGATGCATCCGGGGCTGCCAAAGCAGCCCCGGTGCCCATGCAGGCCATTAAGCCCAGGAGGGTGAGTGCATGTTTCATAGAATGCTGTGATTCTAAGAACCTGCCGATGTTCAGTTTTTTCAAGAAAAAGCCCACCCCCTCCTCCGCCGAGATTTCCCCGGCGGACAGCAGCGCCGCGCCTGAAGAGGCCGGCATTCCCGCAACCCCGCCGCAGGACCGCGCCCCAGACCTGCCCCCTGGCACGCCTGCCCCACCGGCCGCAGCCGACACCGGCAGCGCCTGGTGGCGCAAGCCCTTCGGCGGCGGCGGCAAGGGCGATGCCGCCCCGCCTGCCGCACCCGCTGCACCCACTGCTGCTGCTTCCACGCTCGCGCCTGCCGACTTCATTGCCGCACCCGAGCCCACGGCCAAGCCCGAAGCCGAAGGCGCCAGTCGCCAGAACTGGATGCAGCGCCTCAAGGCCGGACTGCGCAAGACCGGCAGCAGCATCGCCACGGTCTTCACCGGGACGCAGATCAACGATGCGCTGTACGAAGAGCTGGAAGACGCCCTGCTGATGGCCGACACCGGCGTCAAGGCCACCGAGCACCTGCTCACCGACCTGCGCCGCCGCGTCAAGGAAGCCAAGGCCACCGACCCTGCAGCCGTCAAGGCCCTGCTGGCCGATGCACTGGCCGACCTGCTGCGCCCGCTGGAAAAGCCGCTGATCATCGGCGAGCACCAGCCTACCGTGGTCATGGTCGCTGGCGTCAACGGCGCAGGCAAGACCACCTCCATCGGCAAGCTGACCAAGCATCTGGCCGACGAAGGCCAGAGCGTACTGCTGGCTGCCGCCGACACCTTCCGCGCCGCCGCGCGCGAGCAGCTCGGCGTCTGGGCCAACCGCAACACGGTGGAGATCGTCAGCCAGGAAGGCGGTGATCCTGCAGCCGTGAGCTTTGATGCCGTCACCGCCGGCCGCGCCCGCAAGAAGGATGTGGTGCTGGTGGACACGGCGGGCCGCCTGCCCACCCAGCTGCACCTGATGGAAGAGCTGCGCAAGATCCGCCGCGTGGTCACCAAGGCCGATGCCACGGCACCGCACGAGGTGCTGCTGGTCATCGACGGCAACACCGGCCAGAACGCGCTGGCCCAGGTGCGCGCCTTCGACGATGCACTGCAGCTCACGGGCCTGATCGTCACCAAGCTCGACGGCACGGCCAAGGGCGGCGTGCTGGCCGCCATTGCCCAGGAACGGCCGATCCCCGTGTACTTCATCGGCGTGGGCGAAAAGGTCGAGGACCTGGAGACCTTCAACGCCAGGGAATTCGCGCAGGCGCTGCTGTCCTGAGGCCACCCGGCACACCACCACCCAAAGGAGCGCGCTGCGCTCCTTTTTTCATGGGCATGCGAGCGCAGCGAAGGCCCAGGCATGCAGGCAAGGGTTTTCCCTTGATTCGAATCAAGCCGCAGGTTTTATGCTTTGCATTGATTTATAAGAAGAACGTTGTTTTATACAAGAAACAATCGATAGCCCTCAGGCATTTCTTTTGCTTGTACCTGCCTTGCCTTGTTCCCCGGAGTTCCCCATGAAAGCCCCCACCTTGCTCGGCGCTGCCGCCCTGCTGGCAGCAGCCGCATGCCAGAGCGCCCTGGCCCAGGATGCCGCCGCGCAGCAGCAGCTGGCCGCCAAGCCTTTCACCATCGTCGCGCCCTTCCCGCCCGGTGGCCCGGTCGATGCGCTGGCCCGCCTGCTGTCCACGGGATTGGCCGAGCGCTACAAGCAGACCTCGGTGGTGGAGAACAAGCCCGGGGCCAACGGCAATATCGGCATCGACATGGTCAAGCGTGCCGCGGCGGACGGCCATACGCTGCTGGTCGTGCCCCAGGGCAACCTGACCATCAATCCCACGCTGCTGGCCAGGCCCGGCTACAGCGTGGAGGTGGACTTCGCGCCCGTGGCTTCGCTGGCCAAGGCGGCCAATGTGATCGCCGTGCACCCCGGCGTGCCCGCCAAAACGGTGCAGGAGCTGGTGGCCCTGTCCAAGGCCAAGCCGGCCACCATCAGCTATGCCTCGCCCGGCGTAGGTTCCAGCCTGCATCTGGCCGGCGAGCTGTTCAAGCAGCAGACCGGTGCCGACATCCTGCACGTGGCCTACAAGGGCACGGCGCCCGGCCTCAACGATGTGCTGGGCGGCACGGTGCCGATGATCGTGGGCAATGTGCCCGCGCTGCTGCCGCATGTGCAGTCGGGCAAGCTGCGCGCGCTGGCCGTGACCGACCCGGCGCGCAGCAAGTACCTGCCTGATGTGCCCACGCTGGCCCAGGCGGGCGTGCCGGGCATTGCCATCTCGTCCTGGTACGGCGTGATGGCGCCCAGGAAGACGCCGCCGGCCGTGCTCAAGCAGCTGGAAAAGGATATTCAGGAGATCTTCAACACGCCGGCCGTGGTCAGGCAGCTGGACCTGCAGGGGATCGAGCCCTGGGTGGTCACGGGCAGCGCCTTCGGCGAGCTGATCCGCAAGGAGACAGCGACCTGGGTGCCCGTGATCAAGGCCGCCAACGTCACGCCGCAGTGATGCGGGGCGCGGCGGCCCTTTCTGCAGTGTCCGCCACGTCCCGGGTCGAGACCTGGGAGCGCAGCCACTGCGCATAGTCGGCCATGCAGCGCTCGGTGCGCATGGTGATCTGCGGCACGCTGTAGCTGTGCCCGGCGCGCAGCAGCCGGGCCAGGCGCTCCAGCACGTCGGGCAGGGTCTTGCAGACCAGCCGCCACTCGGGCGTGGCGTGCAGCTCGCCGTCCCACACGTAGTGCGAGGTGATGGCCTCCACCTGCACGCAGGCCGCGGCCTGCTGCTGCACCAGGCTGCGCGCCAGATGGGCGGCCTCCTCGGCACTGGGGACGGTGGTGGCCACCACGCACAGCGTGGACCAGGGCGAGGCGGGGTTCTTGGCGGAAGTCATGGAGGCGTAGTCTACGGTTGCGTGCTGCAGGCCGGTACTGGCCCTTGCGGCGTCAGGCCATCAGCCCCTTTTGCCGCGCCTGCAGCCGCGCCAGGCCCAGCAGCGCATCGGTGAACGGGGTGTCCACGCCGCACAGCTGGCCCATTTCGCGCACCGCGCCCACCAGGGCGTCGAGCTCCACGGGCTTGCCGGCTTCCACGTCCTGCAGCATGGAGGTCTTGAAGGCGCCCAGCTTGAGCGTGACCGCATGGCGGTCTTCGGGCGATTCGTTGATGGGCAGGCCGATGCGCGCGCCGATCTCCTTGGCCTCCAGCATCACGCGCGTGATCAGGCCGCGCACCAGGTCGTCGCCCAGGATGCGGTCCGAGGTGGCACCCGTCAGCGCGCTGACGGGGTTGACGGTCATGTTGCCCCAGAGCTTGTACCAGGCGTCGCGCTGGATGTTGTCGGAGACCTTGGCCTCGATGCCGCCACGCTGCAGCAGTTGGGCCAGTGCCGCCAGGCGCGGCGTGGGCGGCTGGCCGGGCCCTGTGGCCAGAGGCTCGCCCAGGATCAGGCTGTTGCCGAAGTGCCGGCGCACCACGCCGGGCGCATCGTTGGAGCAGCTGGCATGGACCACGGAGCCCAGCACCTGGCCCCGCGGGATGGCTTGCGCAATGCGGCCTTCAGGGTCCACGGCTTTCAGCTGCTTGCCGCGCACGCTGGCATCGACACCGCCGTGCAGGAACCACCAGGGCACGCCGTTCATGGCCGTGAGCACCACGGTCTGCGGGCCGATCAGCGGGGCGATGCGCTCGGCCACATCGGGCATGCCCGGCGCCTTGACGGAGATGATGACCAGGTCCTGCACGCCCAGGGCGGCCGGGTCCTGTTCGGCACGCAGCGCGAAGTGCTCGCGCTGCTCGCCGTGCACCAGGGTCAGGCCCTGGGTGCGCAGGGCCTGCAGTGCAGCGCCGCGCGCCACGGCGCTGAGCTGGCAGCCGGCGCGGGCCAGGGCCGCGCCCATCCAGCCGCCGATGGCACCGGCGCCGAAGATGCAGGCCTTGTCGAATGAAATGCTTGTCTGTTCCATGGTCATGCGCGGGAAGCTCCGGGTTCAAAGATCGAGATAGCTGCTGTCGCGCCGGTTCACGCGGCGCACCAGGTGGTCGAACACATCGCGGGCACCGCCGTGGCTGTCGTTGAAGGTCAGCGAGTCCTCGTTGCAGCGCTGGGCCATGGCGTCGGAGACCATGCGCGGCGCGCCCATGGACAGGGTGGCCATCTGCACGTCGCAGGCGCGCTGCAGCGTCCACAGCACCACGAAGGCCTGGGGCAGGTCGCTGCCCCAGCTGAGCAGGCCATGGTTGCGCAGGATCACGGCCTTGCGGTGGCCGATGCTGGCCAGCAGGCGCGGCCCTTCGTCGGCATGGATGGTGATGCCCTCGAAGTCATGGTAGGCCACCATGCCGTGCAGTTGGGCACTGTAGAAGTTGCTTTGCGACAGGCCCTGCTCCAGGCAGGCCACGCCCATGCCCGAGGTGGTGTGCGTGTGCATCACGCAGTGCGCGCCCGGCAGCCCGTCGTGGATGGCCGCATGCACGACGAAGCCGGCCGGGTTCACCGGATGCCGCGAGCCGTCCAGCACCTCGCCGCGCACATTGATGCGTACCAGGTTGCTGGCCGTGACCTCTTCGTAGTGCAGGCCGAAGGGGTTGATCAGGAACTGCTTTTCACCGCCCGTCACGCTGTCGGGCAGGCGCACCGTGATGTGGTTGTAGATCAGTTCGTCCCAGCCCAGCATGGCAAAGACGCGGTAGCAGGCGGCCAGTTCGATGCGGGCGGCGCGTTCATCAGGGTGCATGGAGCAATTCATGGTGTGGCTCGTGGGGTGGGTTCTGAGGTGGGTCTTGAGGTGGGTTGTGCAGTGGCTTGTGGGGAAATCAGGCATCCAGCCCTTGGGAGGCACGGCCCAGCTTGTCCAGGATGCGGTCCAGCATGGCGCGCTCATCGGCCGTCAGGGCATTGAGCAGGGCCGCCTGGTAGGGGCGTGCGCGGGACAGCACCTCGTCGAAGAGCGCCTGCCCTGCTTCGCTCAGCTGCAGCAGGTGGCGCCGCGCGTGCTGCGGATCGGCGCGGCGAAGCACCCAGCCCCGGTCGATCAGCGGCTGCAGCGCGCGGCTGATCTGGGCCTTGTCCATCAGGCTCAGGCGCGACAGCGCGCTGGCATGCAGCTCGCCATGGCGCTGGATCTGGCCCATGAGCCGCCACTCGGTCAGCCCCACGGGCGATGCCGGCGCGATGTAGTGGCGCGTCACCTGGGTCTGCAGCGCATTGGACAGCGCGCCCAGGCGGAAGGTGATGAAGTCCTCCAGCGCCAGCGTCTGGCTGCAGACCTGCGTGTCCGGTGCAGGGCCGGTGGCGGCATCGGCGGCAGGGATCGGGGATGTGCGTGGGCGGGGCATTGGGCGGAGGAAACCGGGCGGCGATGGCGATTGCGATGGCCGCATGATCCACCAATGTTGACATATCAACATTGGTGGCAACCCTGAGAGCCCTGGCGGCCTGCAGGCCGCCAGCGGGCGCAGGGTGAAACCCATGCGCCCGCGCCGCGCTCAACGCTTGAGCAGTTCGTTGGAAGGCAGGGTCTCGTCCAGCAGCTTGCGGGCCGTCTCCACGCCCGCCACGGGCAGCAGCGCCGGGTCCAGCAGGCCCACCTGCACCAGCACGCTGGCCTGGTCCCAGTAGATGTGCTCGTGGTAGAGCTTGTCGCCCCGGAACTTGACCACGGCCAGCAGCGGGATCTCCACGCGCCGCCCCGTGGGACGCACGCCGGGCAGCATCCACGGAATCTCGGTGGTGTGCGTGAAGCAGAACAGCATCTCGTCCACCACCTGCGAGGCCCCCACCGTGCGTGAAATCGGGGTCAGCGACGTGTCGGGCGGATTGCTGTTGACGAAGTGGTTCGTATAGAAGGCGTGCAGGTTGCTGAAGCCCACGCCGCCGGTCATGGTGGGGATGTGGTTCACATAGGGCTCGGCCACCATGGTGGCCATGGTGTCGTCCACGTTGCGCGTGGCGAACTCGTACTCGCAGTGCTTGTCCCACAGCGCGGCCAGGTCGAAATGCGGGCCGATGGCGGACTTGAGCGTCGCAATGCTGCGTTCATGCGCCATCAGGGCCGAGGCGCGGTGGAAATGGTCGCCGCCCTTGCGCGCAAAGGCATGGTCCACGCCGGGATAGACATGCACGGCCACGCCGGGACGCCCGCCCAACGCCTGGACGATGCGCTGGCGCGCCTCGGGCGGGCAGAAGGCGTCGAGCTCGGCCACATGCAGGGTGAGCGGGCAGCGGATGCGCTCGGCCTCGTCCAGCGCCGCCTCGATGCCCACGCCGTAGTAGCCGACCACCGCATCGGCATCGGTGCGGCAGGCGGCCAGGTAGGCCAGCTTGCCGCCCAGGCAAAAGCCCAGAACGCCGGCCTTGCCGTCCGTGACCTCGGGGCGCTGGCGCAAGGCGTTCAGGCAGGCCTGGATGTCCTGCACGCCCAGGGCCTCGTCGAATCCCTTGTAGAAGCCGAAGGCGCGCTCCCAGTCCGCCGGCGTGTAGCCCAGCTCCACATCGGGCTGCTGGCGCCAGAACAGGTCGGGCACCAGCACCACGTAGCCTTCTTCGGCGTAGTAGTCGGCCACCTCGCGCATGGTGGCGTTGACGCCGAAGATCTCCTGCGCCAGCACCAGGCCGGGGCCGCTGCCCGAGGCCGGCACGGCCAGGTAGGCGTTGAAGCTGCCGCTGCCGTCCAGCGCGTTGATGCGCACATGGCGGCTTGCCGGGGGTTCTTTCTGCTGCATGGGGTTGTCTCCGTTTCAAAGGGTGGGGAAAGCTGCGGTGCCGCTTTTTTCCATGGCCCGTCATACGCATTCGGGGTGCCGCACCGTCACCTGATAGTAGCCCGCGTGAAAGGCCAGGGGCTCGCCGTCGAAGCGTTCGCAGCGCTCGACCTGGCCGATGAAGATGAGGTGGTCGCCGCCATCGTA
This sequence comes from Delftia sp. WSY_10, assembly GCF_043104705.1. NCBI lineage: Bacteria > Pseudomonadati > Pseudomonadota > Betaproteobacteria > Burkholderiales > Comamonadaceae > Delftia > Delftia sp. WSY_10. Next base: position 78,437 of record NZ_JBICKY010000004.1, read on the forward strand.
TTGCCGGACGTTGCGGCAGACGAAGCGGGCCAGCACGCCATCGATCAGGGGCACGCCGGCCGGGCCTTCCGCGCAGTCCAGGCCGACGAACTTGTCTTGCTGCGGCGTGGAAAAGCGCCGCGACAGAAGGTGCTGGCCCGCAGCCAGCACGTGGATGGCGAAGTGGCTGGCGCCCTGGAAATCGCAGACGCTGGGCGCCTGGCGCGCCAGGCTCCACAGCACCAGCGGCGGGTCCAGCGAGACCGAGGAGAACGAGTTGGCCGTCATGCCCACGCGCCGCCCGTCCGGCGCGCGCGTGGTGATGACGGTCACGCCCGTGGTGAACTGGCCGAAGGCCTTGCGCAGCTCGCGCGGATCGAAGGAGCAGGCCGTGGCGGGGGCCGGGGTTTCGCATGTGCTCATGGCGGCCTCTGCGGCTAGGCGGGGACGGCTGCCATGGCGGCGATGGCCGCGCAGCTGTCGATGTAGTAGTCTGCCTCGCCCGCGTCCGCGAACCAGGGGAAGAAGGTGCGCGGGTCGTCGAAGCCGTTGGCAAAGGCGCTGGCCAGCGGTGCCAGCGTGCCCGCGCTGGCCAGCAGCTTGAGCACATGGGGTGGCGGTGGCGCCAGCATCATGTTGGTCCACTGCGTGACCCATTGCGCATAGCCGAACCAGTAGCGGTCGAAGGTCTGCTGCATCCAGGCGGCGTCGAAGGCGCCATTTCCGTCACGATTTCCGTCGCCATTGCCGCGCGCCAGGATGCTGCGCAGATAGGTGTCGGCGCACTTGGCCGCGTTGTTGGAGCCCTGGCCCGTGATGGGGTCGTTGAGCACCACCACGTCGCCCATGCCCAGCACCTTGCGCCCCGACGGCAGCGTGGCCACGGGCTTGCGCACCGTGGGGGCGAAGCGGCCCGCGAGGATGCCGTTGTCATCGGTCAGCGCAATGTCGCGGCAGCGCTCGGCCTCCCAGGGCACGAAGGTGTCGAGGATCCAGCGGCTGCGCTCCAGGTGCTGCTCCGGTGTCTTCACATCGCCCCAGCAGTCCATGGGGCCGCCGGGCACGCCTTCGAACACCATGATCTCGCAGGGGCCCGTGGTCGTCAGCGCCGGGAACACGAAATACTCGCCCACGCCCGGCACAAGGTTGAAGGACACGGCGGAGAACGGCTCGCGCGGCTTCATGCCCGTCACATAGGTCAGCGCCAGCGCGCGCTGGGGCTGGTCGAAGCGCGAGCGGTGGGCATCGCGCTCGAACAGCCTCGATATCTCGCCCTTGCCGCTGGCAACCAGGGTCAGGTCATGGCTGCGCGTGCATTCCTCCAGTTCGGCGATGCCCGCGTCCTTGAGCACCAGCTCGCCGCCCTGGCGGCGGAAGTCGTCCATCCATGCGGGGATCTTCAGGCGCTGGTCCACGGACTGCGCGCCCGCGTTCAACCGCGCGGCCCAGTCGATGGCCTTGTCGACCGATTTCCCGCCGTGCTGCGCCGGATGCGGCACGCACAGGCCGATGCCCTCGACCACCGGGCATTCGCGCGACCAGTGGTCCAGGCTCAGGCCGCGCTCTATCTGCAGCGCGCTGTCGAACATGCACTGGCTGGACATGACCCGGCCCTGGGCGATGTCCTGCGCCGTGCGGTTGCTCAGTATCGTGACCTGATGGCCCGCGGCCAGCAGGCCCAGGCCCAGTTGCAGGCCCGACTGGCCGGCTCCGACGATGGCGATTTTCTTCATGGCTGTCTCCTTGCGGCTCCGTGTCCGTACTGCGTACTAGTCCATCAATTGGGGAATGGCGGCCACGGCCCGCTCGGGCCCCATGGCGCCGTAGCCGCCGTCCACCGCGTAGTCGGCGCCGGTCACGAAGCTGGCATGGTCCGAGCACAGGAACAGCACCACCTGCGCCACCTCGTACGGATCGCCCACGCGGCCCAGCAGGTGAAAGGGCGCGGCCACGCGGTCGGTCTTGGCGCGGTCGCCGCCACTGAGCCGGTCCATCACCGCCGACCAGGTCCAGCCCGGGCAGACGCTGTTGACGCGGATGCCATCGGCCGCCAGGTCCATGGCCATGCTGCGCGTGAGCTGCTTCATGGCCGCCTTGCTGGCCGGGTAGAGCCAGCGACCCGTCTGCGCCGCTTCCGAAGAGATGCTGGTGAAATTCACCACGGCCCCGCCACCGGCGGCCACCATGTGCGGGTGCACGGCCTGCAGCATGGCCACGGCGCTGGCCACGTTCACGTTGAACGAGGCCAGCCAGTCCGCGCGCGGCGACTGCAGGCCTTCGTCTACATACGAGCAGGCCAGGTTGACCAGGATGTGCACGCCGCCGTGCCGGCTGCATGCCTGCTGCACGCAGGCGGCGACCTGGGCGTCGTCGGTGATGTCGGTGCGCACGAAAAGCGCGCCCTCGCCCAGCGCATCGGCCAGCACCTGGCCGTTGTCGGCATCGATGTCGGCAATGACCACCTTCACGCCGGCCGCGTGCAGCGCACGCACCACGCCGGCGCCTATCAGGGTGGAGCCGCCGGTGACGATGGCGCTTTTGCCTTCGAGTCCCTTGAACATGACGCTTGTTCTCCCGTGTGGATGCCAGGCCGGGCTGGCCTGTGCAGCACACGTTACGGGGGGCCGGGCCGCGCAGGCATCCGGCAAGCGCAGGCACTGTCCCTGCCGCGCAGAAATCGGCTCCCGGGGAATGGTCCGAATTGTGGGAGCGGGTGGTTTTTGCTACGTTCTGCCCAGCCTATGGAACACGCCATGCACACACCGCTGCCGCTGCAGCGCTACCGGCTTTTCGAGAGCCACGACATGGACGAGGCCCGCGAAAGCGTGGCGCGCGTCTTCTGTCCGCATGGCCTGGGCATGCTGCGCCCGCGCGCCGAGCTGGACGCCTGCCACCACAGCGCGCCGCTTTCCCGCAACGTCAGCCTGAACTATGTGCAGTACGGTCCCGGCGTGCACATCGAGCCCGGCTACCTGCGGGACTTCTTCCTGCTGCAGATTCCCCTGCGCGGCAGTGCCGAGATCCGCTGCGGCGCGCAGCAGGTGGATGCCACGCCGCGCCTGGCCTCCCTGCCCTCGCCGACCGAGCCGCTGTCCATGCGCTGGGCCGACGACAGCCCGCACCTGATCGTGCGCATGGCCCGCCCCGCCCTGGTGGCGCGGCTGGAGGCGCTGCTGCAGGCGCCCGCAGGCCGGCCGCTGGTGTTCGATCTGGGCGTGCCGCTGGACCAGCCGGCGCTGGCACCGCTGGTGCATTTCATCGACTGCCTGCGGCACACGCTGGATGCGGGCAACGCCCTGCAGGCCACGCAGGCGCTGGCCCGGCATGCGGAGGAATACCTGCTGACCAGCCTGCTGATGTCGGCCACGCACAGCCATAGCCGCGCACTGGCTGGGGACAGCCGGCGCAGCCTGCTGCCGCGCGGCGTGCGCAAGGCCCAGGAGTACATGCAGGCCCATGCCGACCAGCCCCTGTCGCTGGCCGATGTCTGCCGCGAGGCCGGCTGCAGCGCGCGCACGCTGCAGGCCGCCTTCCGCCAGCACGCGGGCATGGGGCCCATGGATTTCCTGCGCCAGCTGCGGCTGGACCGGGTGCGCGCCGAACTCCAGGCAGCCAAGGGCCCGGGCGCCGCAGCCGGCTCCGGCGTGCGCGACGTGGCGCAGAAATACGGCTTCCTGCACCTGGGCCACTTCGCGGCCCAGTACCGCAGCCGCTTCGGCGAGCTCCCGTCCGAGACGGCGAGCCGCCGCGTGCAGGCCTGAAGGCCTGACTTTGCCGGTTCAGCCCCGGCCCACGAAGGGCATCTTGGTCGCCATCACCGTGTGGAACAGCACGTTGGCCTCCAGCGGCAGGCTGGCCATGTAGAGCACGGACTGGCCCACCACATCCGCGTCGATCAGCGGCTCCACCGCGATCTCGCCATTGGCCTGGGGCACGCCCTTGGCCATGCGCGATGCCAGCTCGGTCATGGCATTGCCGATGTCGATCTGGCCCACGGCGATGTCGTAGGCACGGCCGTCGAGCGCAGCGGTCTTGGTCAGGCCCATGACGGCATGCTTGGTGGCCGTGTAGGCGCTGGAATTGGGGCGCGGCGCATGCGCGGAGATGGAGCCGTTGTTGATGATGCGGCCGCCGCGCGGCGACTGGTCGCGCATGGTGCGGAAGGCCTGCTGCAGGCAATAGAACATGCCGTTGAGGTTGACATCGACCACCTCGCGCCACTGCTCGGGCGTCCAGTCCAGGAAGGAGCCGGGCGGATTGCCCCGGCCCGCGTTGTTGAACAGCAGGTCCACGCGCCCGAAGCGCTGCACCGTGCGCGCGAACAGCTGCTCCACGGCAGCCGGGTCGCTGACATCGGTGGCAATGCCCAGCATGCGCTCGCCCGCGCCGTACTTTGCCTGGGCCTCGGCGCAGGTCTCATCCAGCGGCGCCTGGCGGCGGCCTGCCACCACCACCTGGTAGCCGGCGCCCGCCAGGGCCAGCGCCACGGCCTTGCCCACGCCGGTTCCTCCGCCCGTGACCACGGCCGTCTTTGCGTTCTTCATCTCCATTGCTTGTCCATCCTGTAGTGCATGTATTGCAGGCGCCGCCCGCGCACCGGTGGCGGGCGGCGCCGCTGCATTGTCGGCGACGCGCCGGGCCTGCGGACTGTGCCGCAGGCGACACCATCGCCGCACTGCGGACGAAGCTCAGGCAAAGCGCCAGGCAATGGAGCCCAGCGGCCCGTAGTCCACATGGAAGCTGTCACCGGCCTGGGCCGTGACGGGCCGCGTGAACGAGCCGGCCAGCACCACCTGGCCTGCGTCCAGCTGCTCATCCCATTGCGCGAGCCGGTTGGCCAGCCAGGCCACGCCCGTGGCCGGATGGTTGAGCACGGCGGCCGCCACGCCGGACTCCTCGATCACGCCGTTGCGCTGCAGCAGCGCCGACACCCAGCGCAGGTCCACCGCGTCGGGGCGCACGGGCCGCCCGCCCATGACGATGCCGGCATTGGCCGCGTTGTCGGCGATGGTGTCGCGCACCGTGCGCATGGCCTGGGTATCGCGGTCCTTTTGCTCGATGCGGGCGTCGATGATTTCCACGGCGGGCACCACCCAGTCGGTGGCGGCCAGCACATCGCACAGGGTGACGCCCGGCCCCTTGAGCGTGCGGCCCAGCACGAAGGCCAGCTCCACCTCCACGCGCGGAGCGATGAAGCGCGCAAAGGGAATGTCGCCGCCGGGCTCGAAGAACATGTCGTCCAGCAGGGTGCCGTAGTCGGGCTCGGTGATCTGCACGGCCTGCTGCATGGCACGCGAGGTCAGGCCGATCTTGTGGCCCCTGACCGTGCGGCCCTCGGCGCGCTTGAGCCGCATCCAGGCGCGCGAGATGGCGTAGCCGTCCTGCACCGTCATGTCCGGATGGCGGCGGGAAAAGTGCCGGACCTGCACGCGGCTTTTTTCGCTGGCGTGCAGCTCGGCCGCCAGGCTGTCTATGGTGTGTTGCGCAAGCATGGACGGCCCTTCAGCGCGCGGCGGCGCCATCGTCGGCCCAGGCCAGGTAGCCGTCGGACACGCCCTGGCGCTGCATGGCATCCCAATGCGCCACCGAAGGCGTGGGCATCTGGAAGGCATCGCCCACGCGGCCATACCAGCCGGGGTTCTGCAGCCGCGCGATCAGCTCCATGGGCGCGGGGTCGAAGTACATGAGCTCGCCATCGACCACGGCCGCGTCCATGACATGGGCGGCCAGCACGTCGGCCAGCACCAGGCTGCGCACGCCGTCGATATCGATGATCTGGCGCACGCGGCACTCGAAGGACGCAGGGCTGTCCACGATGCGCTGCGCCTTCACCCGCCGTGCATCGCCCAGGACCAGGCCGGCCTGGGCCGACTCGTCCACCTGCGCGCCGAACTCTATGGCCGTCACCGCCATGCGGCGCGCCAGCGGCTCGGACACCAGGTTCACCACGAACTCGCCCGTGGCCGCGATGTTGCGCGCCGTGTCCTTGAGCACGCCCTGGCGCGAGCCGATGCACACGCACAGCAGCGGCGGATCGCCCGACATGGCGTTGAAGAAGGAAAACGGCGCGACGTTGACCGTGCCGTCCCCGTCCACCGAGCTGATCCAGGCGATAGGACGGGGCAGAACCAGGGAATGCAGGATGTTGCTGCGCTGCTCGCTGTTGAGCGATTGCATTTCAAAGTACATGGGAATCCGGAGGGGAAGGGAAAAAGGGAGGGCGTCGCGTCACTCGTTGCCGGCGCGCGCCGCGTCCTGCTCGGCCTGGGCGATGCCTGGGGCGCGCGCATTGGACTGGTGCAGTTCCACCAGGTTGCCGGCCGGGTCGCGCAGGAACAGCTGCTTGAGGCTGGGCGATGCCACGTTGTCCAGCGTGAAGTAATCGACGCCGCGCGCCAGCAGCTCCTGCTCGGCGCCGAGGATGTCGTCCACGGCCAGCGCGATGTGGTTGGACACGGGGTCCTTGCCCGGGCCCTGCGCATAGCGCGACGGCCCCTCGCTGCCGAGGATGTGCAACTGGCTGCCGTTGGGCAGGTTGATCCAGGAGCCGTAGATGCCGGGGATCTTCCAGCGCGCGGCGTCCTGGGGCAGGTTCAGCACTTCGCGGTAGAAGTCGAGCATGGCGTCGGCCTGGGCGTGGTTGACGCCGAATCCGACATGGTGGAGTTCCAGAACTTTGATGGGCATGGGATGTCCTTGCAGATTTGTGTGCCGCCAAATAATACGCTTAACGTACTATACACAAAGCGTAATATATGAAAGCCGTAAAATCAACCGCCCTTTCTTCTTCCGCCTTCAACCCGGCTTCAACCCGGTTTCACCCGCTTCCATCCACTCCCATGAGTCCGCGCAAGACCGCTGCCGCACCGGCCCCCGATTCCACCCCCCTCGCCAACGCCCCCGAAGCGCTGCGCCCGCACCTGGCCCTGATGGCCGAGACCGCGCAGCCCGGCACCGACACGCCGGCCGCCGGCCTGGGCCTGCTGCTGCTGTGGCTGGCCGACGATGTGGAGCAGCGCGCCAACGCATCGCTGCAGGCGTTCGGCCTGTCCGAGAGCAAGCTCGACGTGCTGATGATCTTCGGCCTGGCCGAGCGCGGGCTGCTGGGCGACACGGTGGTCACGCCCTCCTATATCGCCAGCTACGTCGGCGTGACGCGCTCGTCGGTGACGGGCCTGCTGGACTGGCTGGAAAAGCGCTCGCTGCTGGCGCGCAGCCTCAGCCAGGAAGACCGCCGCAGCTTCGACCTGGCGCTCACCGACCAGGGCCGCGAGGTGCTGGCCCGCGCGCTGCCGGCCTTCTGGCGCATGTGCGAGTCGCTGGTCGACTACCTGGACGAGGGCGAGCGTGCCAGCCTGCAGTCCATCCTCTTCAAGGCCTGGACGAGGATGAAGGCCCAGCACAGCGCCTGAACGCCTGCCGCCTTGTCAGACCGCAAGACCCCGCAGGCAGCTCGCCCGCTCAAGGCCCCAGATGTTTGACAGCAGCTGCCGGGCACGTCCCGCGCCGGCGACGGGAGCGGCAAGCTCCATGAACTTGTCCTCCAGCTCCCCATCCGACAACGGCAGTTCGGGATCGCCCTTGCGATCGGGCTGCAACCAGACATGGCGGCGTCCATCCCTGGCAACGATTTCCAGGCGCGCCGATCTCTTTCCCGGGAAGGCCCTATCGATTTGCGGGTCCACCGAGACCTGGACGCGCTCGAGCATCGCGCGCACGGCGGGATCGGCCAGGCGCTCGGGGGTGTACGCGGACATTCGCACGCTGCCATGGACCAAGGCCGTCGCCACAACGAACCGGAGACTGAAGCGCGCTTCGTTTTCGGTCACGGGATCGGTGTAGCAGGCGATATCCAGGGCCGGGCCATAGGTGGCCACGGCCACGCTGCAGATGTCGTCCGCCCGCAGGGCATGCTGGCTGCGCAGAGCCAGCGCGGCGTCGATGGCCGCAAAGGTATGGCCGCAGCCGACATGGTTCTTGAAGGTGAGCCGGGTGATATGGAAGTCCCTGCCCAGCGTGTCCCCGATGCCTGACCAGTCCGGTCCGTCGCTGACAGCGCGGCCCAGACCCGACTCCCCCTCCAGCACATCCAGCGATCCCGTCACCCCCCTGTGCGCGAGTTGCGCAGCCAGCAGGCCGGCCTCCGCTGCGCGCCCGGCATGCAGGGGCTTGGACATCGAATCCATGCGGAATGCCTGCTGCAGACCCGCAGAGAAGGTGGCCGCCGTGGCCAGTGCATGGGCGAATGGCCCTGCATCCAGCCGCAGCGCATACCCTGCGGCCGCCGCAGCCCCGAAGACGCCCACGGTGCCGGTGTTGTGCCAGAAGCGGTAGTGGGCCCGGCCCAGGGTCACGCCGATGCGGGTGGAGACCTCATAGCCCAGCACCACGGCACGCAGGAATTCCAGGCCACTGGCCCCTGCCTGCTGGCTTGCCGCCAACGCCGCTGCAATGGTTGCGGCACCGGGGTGGTACATGGCATCGCGGAAGCTGTCGTCCACCTCGGCGGCATGGGCCGCCGAGCCGTTGAAAAGTGCCGCCGCCCGCGCCGTGGCCATGCGGCCGTTTCCAAGCCGGCAGGACCCGCGGTCCAGATCCTCGGCAAGCACCTGTTCCAACTGTGCAAGAGGCGCGCAGCCCAGGCCCGGGAACAGGGAGGCATACCAGTCGACCACGGCCCGCTTGGCGTGGTGGATGACGGTGTCGGGAAGCTCGGTGCGTTGGTATCGAGAGGCAAATTGTCCGAACACTTCGGTCGCATGCATGCGTGGTCTCCTGGATGAACACTGGCCGGGGCAGTCTCACTTTTTTGGCACAAATGTGCAGTGGCCGGCCCCTCAGGCCAGAACCAGCACACCATCCGCAGCGCACACGCCCTGGCCCTGCAGCAGCACGAAGACCGGGTTGATCTCCGCCTCGATCACGCGGTCGCCCAGTTGGGCGGCCATCGCAGAGAACGCGACGATGGCATCGGCCAGGGCATCGACATCCGCCTGGGGGCGGCCGCGAAAGCCGTCCAGCAGCGGCCAGGTCTTGAGCTCCCTGGCCATGTCCAGCGCTTCTGAGCGGCTCAGCACACCCAACTGTGTCCCATCGTCTGGCAGCAGGCGCAGCGTGGTGTCCTGGAACAATTCGGCCGCAACGCCCCCCATGCCCAGCATCACGGCGGTGCCCAGCGCATCCTTGTGCAGGCCCAGGATCAGCTCGGTGCCGCCGGTCACCATCTGCTGCACCAGGAACCGGTCCGGGCGCACACCCGCCCTGGCCTGCACGTCGGCCACCATCGCTGCCAGCCGCGCACCGATGGTCTGCGCCGTCAGGCCGACGGCGACACCGCCGACATCGCTCTTGTGCGTGATCCGGGACGAAAGGATCTTGAGCACCACCCGGCCGCCCAGTTCGCGCGCGGCGGCTTCGGCCTCTTCGGCGGTATGCACCACGCGCTCGGCCGCGCACGGCACGCCGAAGCGGCGGAAAACGGACTTGGCCTGCGCTTCATCGAGGCAGCCGACGGGCAGGTCCAGTTCCTGCAGGGTGTGCTTGCCGACGACCAGCTCGGAAGGCGCACCCTGGAAGCCGTTGACTCGCAGCATGCCCGCCAGCGCGGCCGTGCAGCTTTCCGCCGCAGCGAAGGCCGGCACGCCGCGTTGCGTGAGCAGCGCGCCGATTTCCGGCGCATGCGGGCTGACATAGGCCAGCACCGGCTTGTCGGAGTGGGGCAGGCAGTCCTGGATGGCACCGGCCAGCAGCTCGGGCATGGCCAGGCTGGAGGAGCCGACGATGATGACCAGCGCGTCGTAGCTGGGGCTTGCCAGCAGGGCATTGATGGCGCCGCGCAGCAGGTCGGGACGCAGGCCCGCCAGGGTCACGTCGATGGGGTTGCGGTCCAGCACGGCCTCGCTGCCGGTCTGCAGCGCGCGCAGTGCATCGGCCGTCGCCTCGTCCGGCGCAGGCGTGTCGAATCCGGCTACGCCCAGATCGTCCGACACCAGGGTGCCCGCACCGCCGGTGGAAGTCAGGATGGCGATACGCCTGCCGCGCAGCCTGCGGCCCGTGGCCAGCGCAGCGGGCACGTCCAGCAGGTCGGCAAAGCTGTGCGCACGGATCACGCCGACCTGGCGGAACAGCGCGTCGTACATGCGATCGGCTCCGGCCATGGCGCCCGTGTGCGATACGGCGGCCTTGGCGCCGGCCTCGGAGCGGCCGATCTTGAAGGCCACCACGGGCTTGCCGGCACGCGCGGCCTTCAGGCAGGCGGCACGGAACCTGGCGGGATGGCGCACCGTTTCCACATACAGCGCGATCACCTTGGTGGCCGGGTCATCGGCCAGGTGATCGATGAAGTCGGCCAGTTCCAGATCCACTTCATTGCTGGTGGAAATGAGCTTGGACAGCCCGATGCCACGCGCGGCCGCGCGCGACAGCAGCGAGCCCAGGATGCCGCCGCTTTGCGAGACGACGCCGATGCCTCCGACGGGGAACTCGTCCATCTCCAGCGCGCCCGAGGGCGACAGCACGATCCGGTCGGTCAGGTTGACCAGGCCGATGGTGTTGGGCCCCAGCAGGCGCATGCTGCCGGCCGCCTCGATCAGCTGCCGCTGGCGGTGCGCCCCGTCCTCGCCCGTTTCCGTATAGCCGCTGGCCAGCACGATGGCTGCCGCGCAGCCCAGCGCCGACAGTTCCCTGACGGCCTGGTGCGCACGCTCGGCGCCCAGCAGCACGACGGCCACATCGGGCACTTCAGGCAACGAGGCCACATCGGGATAGCAGGCCAGATCGCCGATGCGCTCCACGCGCGGATTGACGGGAAGAATGCGGCCGGCAAACCCGTGCTTTTGCAGGTAGGCCACCGGGCGGCCCGTGGTCTTTTTCAGGTCGGCAGAGGCGCCTATGACGGCGACACTGCGCGGCGACAGCAGCTTGGCAATGGCTTGGCTCATGGCATCACTCCTTGGCGGCCGTCTTGGCCAGGAAGGCCTCCACCGATGCGCGGTGTTCACTGCTGGTGTAGCAGATGCCCTGGGCCTGGCTGCCCTGGGCGAAGACATCGTGCGAAGACAGCTCGAAGCTCTGGTTCAGGATGGTCTTGGTCAATGCCAGCGCGGTGGAAGAAGCCGAGGACAGCTCGCGCGCCCAGGCCTGGGCGTCTGCCACCAAGGTCTCGGCGCTGGCCTGGCGGTCCACGATGCCCAGGGCCAGGGCTTCCGGCAGCTTGACCTGGCGGCCGGTGAAGATCAGCTCCTTGGCCTTGGCCAGGCCCACGCGGCGCGGCAGGAAGTACATGCCGCCGCCGTCGGGGATGATGCCGCGCAGCACATAGCTCCAGGCGAAGCTGGCCCACTCGCTGGCAATGACGAAATCACAGGCCAGCGCCGTGTCCGCGCCCAGGCCCGACGCTGCGCCGTTGACGGCGGCGATCACGGGCTTGGGCATGGTGTGCAACAGGGCCTGGACGTGGTGCACGCGCTGCTGGCGCTGCCAGCCGTTGAAGCCCACCTCGCCCGCAGGCGCGTTCATGCGCCTTTGCATTCCGGCAATGTCCCCGCCGGCGCAAAAGCCCTTGCCCGCGCCTGTCAGCACCAGGGCCTTGATGGCCTTGTCCGCCGCCACGCGCTCCAGGGCATCGATGAACTCGGTGCGCATGTCATCGCTCATGGCGTTGCGCTTGTCGGGGCGGTTCAGGGTCACGGTCGCCACCGCATCGGCGACATTCAGTTGGATCAGTTCGTAGTTCATGGCGTGCTCTCAAGGCGATCGCGGGCAATGCGATCAATCGGGATGGATGTTGTTTTGCCTGACGATCTGGGCCCAGCGCTTTTCCTCGGCCTGCACATAGGTGTCCAGTTCCGCCGCCGGCCCGGCATTGACCACCAGGCCTTCGTGTTCCAGCTTGCGAACAAAGTCCGGCGAACGGGCCGCCTTGCGGGCCGCAGTGTTCAGGCGCTCGATCACGGCAGCGGGCGTGGCGGCCGGCACGTACAGGCCGTACCAGCTCTCGACGCGGTAGCCCGGGACGGTGACGGCGATGGGCGGCGCATCCTTGAAGGCCGCAGACGGCTCGGCCGTGGTCACACCCAGCACGCGCAGCTTGCCGTTGTCGATGAAGGTGGATACCGCCGCCGCGGTGGCAAACATCATGTCCACCTGGCCACCCATCAGATCGGTGAGTGCCGGGCCTGCGCCACGGTAGGGCACATGGGTGATCCTGACCTTGGCCAGGTTGGCAAACAGCTCACCCGCCAGATGCGCCGACGTTCCTGCGCCCTGCGAGGCATAGGTCAGCTTGTCGGGACTGGCCTTGGCGGCGGCCATCACGTCCGCCACCGTCTTGTACGGGCTGGCGGCGGGCACCACCAGCACGTTGGGGCCGCGGCCGATCAGGATCACCGGCGCGAAGGCCTTGTTGCTCCCGTACGGCAGCTTGGCCTGCAGCGCCGGATTGACGGCGTGCGCGAAGGAAGCCACGACCACGGAGTAGCCGTCCGGCGCGCTCTTGGCAACGTTGTCGGTGCCGATGATCGTGCCGGCACCGGGCTTGTTGTCCACGATGACGGGCTGGCCCAGGTCCTTGGCCATCTCGGCCCCCAGCGTGCGTGCGATCAGGTCGGTTCCGCCACCGGGCGCGAAGGGCACGACGAGGCGCACGGGCTTCTCGGGGAAGGCTGCAAAGACTGCGTTGCAGGCAGTCGCGAGCACGGCAATGAGCGCAATGGCCCTGGCGCAACGGCGGGCGGCGAAACGAAGCATGGTGTGTCTCCTGGTTCTATGGGCAGAGGTCCGTTCCATGCGCAAGCGTTGCGATGACGCTGGCGACGGATTGGTGAAAGCTTAGGGAAACGCACCGCAGTTGTGATCCCCCATGTTCCAACCAGTGAAACCGCACAGCGAGCGCGCCAGGACTTGCGTTTTCATCTGCCATCCTTTCGGTGGAATACTCCACGCCATCAGGCGCCTGCGCCTGTGCAGCAAGAACCAGGCTTTCAACCGAGGATGAACCGGTCCTCCCGCAGGCGGCAGCAACATGACCCACAGGCGATCCCCCATACTCCATGACAAGCCCGGTCAGTCCCCGAGCAACCGCTCCCTGGAAAGAGGCATCGAAATACTCCGTGCGTTCAGGCCCGGGTCGGAACTGCTGGGCAACGGCGACCTGGTGGAACGCACCGGACTGTCCAAGGCCACCGTGAGCCGGCTGACGCAGACCCTGGTGGGCTGCGGCATGCTGCAGGCCGATCACCAAAGCCGCGCCTTTCGCCTGGCTCCCGCTGTCCTGAGCCTGGCGCACGCCATGCGTACCGGATCGACGGTGCTGTCGATGGCGGCCCCCCTGATGCGCACCCTCGCAGAGACACGCAGGATCAACGTGGGCCTGGCCTGTCCCGACAGGGACGAGATGGTCTATCTGGAATCGATCCGCTACAACCGCCGGATTGTGCTCAGGCATGTGGTGTCGGGTCAGCGTGTGCCCATGGAGCTGACGTCGCTGGGCCGTGCCTACCTTGCCGTGGCGCCGCCTGCCAGGCGCAAGGCACTGTTCGACAGCTTCAGGCTCAAGAGAGGCGCCCAATGGCGCGACCTGGAAAAACAGATCCAGGCGGCCATCAGGTCCGTGAAAAGCCAAGGCTTCTGCGCTGCATCGTGGCAGCCGGAAGTGGTTGCACTGGCCACGCCGCTGGTGACACCCGATGCCATCTATGTCCTGAACTGCAGCGTGTCCACGACGGAGCCTGTGCCAGCCATCGTGCAGGAGCTGCACCCGGCGTTGCTGCAGCTGGGCCGCCAGATTCAGAGCCTGCTGGAGAAACGGTGAGGTTTGGCCGCCGTTCCGCGCACCTGCGGGCGGCCCGCTTTGCATAGGGAAAAAACATAGCTGATATAGGCTGCATTGCCTTATCGCAATGGCGCCCGAAACCCAGACTGGCGGCATGACAAACACCCATCTGGAGACAACCGGCGTCACTCGCCGGCTCGTGCGCTACCGCCCGCAGGCTGCGAAGGACGAGATTCAAATCGAGTATGCGGACCAGGGCGCAGGGCCGGTCGTCTGCATGCTGCCATCGCTGGCCCGTTCCGGCCGGGACTACGACGTCGTTGCCCGCCATCTGCAGGCGCAAGGGCTGCGGGTACTGCGCCCCGAGCCTCGGGGCATAGGCCAAAGCCGTGGCCCCATGCAGGGGCTGACGCTGCATGACTTCGCAGCCGACGTCGCGGCCGTCATCGACCACGAAGCCACCGGCCCTGTCGTGGTCGTGGGTCATGCCTGGGGCAGCCAGCCGGCGCGCATGCTGGCGGCCGACAGGCCGGACCTGGTGCGCGGCGTCGTCATGGCCGCCGCCTCGGCAGGCAAGCTGCCGCCGGGATCGGACGAAATGCCGTATGGCCGCCTGCGGGACGCAATCGACGGCGCCGGCGATGCACGGCTGTCCAGGGAGCAGCGCCTGGACTGCCTGCGCCGCGCCTTCTTTGCCCCGGGACATGACCCCAGCGCCTGGCTGGACGGGTGGAACGCCCAGACCCATGAAGCGCAAGGCCATGCACGGCGCGTCACGCCCATCGATGACTACTTCAGCGCAGGAACGACCGTTCCCATACTGGACCTTCGGGCCGAGCATGACGCGGTCGTGATCCCCCATGTGATGAAGTCCTGCCTGGGCGAGCGGGTGACGGAACAGGTGATTGCCGACGCGGGCCACGCCCTGGCGCCCGAGCAGCCCCTTGCCATGGCAGACGCCATTGCGGCATTCACGCGCCGCGTGTACGCCGCCTAGGCCAGCCCTTGCCCGCAAGACACCCGGCCCCTTCGGGGATGCGCCGGACAGAAACAGTGCTCAGGAGACAACGATGACCATCCACACGCCCGCAGCCGCCATCAGGAAAGCCTGGAAGTTCGCCATGACCTGTGCGGCCTGGGCCACCTGCACCCTGGTGTGCGCGCAAGACTATCCGGGCAAGCCGATCCGCATGGTGATTCCGTACACGCCGGGTGGCTCGATCGACACCGTGGGCCGCCTGGTGGCCGACCAACTGCAAAGGCAGCTGGGCCAGGCCATCGTGATCGAGAACGTTCCGGGGGCTTCCGGCCTGTTGGGAACCCTGCAGGTCAAGAAGGCCAAGCCTGACGGATACACGCTCATCTTCAATGCCTCCAGCCACGCCTACCTGCCGCTGGTCAGTTCCAAGAAAACCTATGACGCCGAACGTGACTTCACGCCCGTGGGGCAAATCGGGTACGTGCCGCTGATCGTGGCGGTCACCAACGAGTTGCCCGTCAGGACCGTGGCAGAGTTCGTGCAACTGGCCAGGGCCCATCCAGGCAAGTACACCTGGGCAACTTCCGGCCTGGGTACCACCAGCCACCTGAGCGAAGAGATGCTGAACCGGGCCCTTGGCCTGCAGATGGACATCGTCGCCTACAAGGGTGCCGTTCCCCAATTGACGGACGTGATCGGCGGCCATGTCTCCGCGGCCATCTCGCCCATGCCGGGTGTCATGCCCTTCGTGCAGGCCGGCCGTCTGCGGCCCCTTGCTGTCACCAGCAAGACCCGCGTCCCGTCGCTGCCCGATGTGCCGACGCTGGCGGAGGGCACCATTGCCGGGTTCGAGCTCCTGTCCTGGTACGGAATCTGGGGCCCGGCCGGCCTGCCCGCAGACATCACCCACAGGTTGAACACCGAAATTTCAAAGGCCGTGGAGGCGCCGTCGCTGAAATCCAGGTTCGCCGAACTGTCCTTTGTCCCCGCGAAGTCCAGTCCTGCGCAGTTCCGGAAATTGATCGCTGACGACCTGAACAAGATCGGCAAGGCCGTCAGGGAAGCGGGCATCCGCATCGACTGACCTGCCGCTTCCGATCCGGGAGGCATGCCCTACACGGCGCGGGCGCCCTTGCGAAAGTCAAGCTCGCGCAGCAACTTGGCGGTTTCCGCGATCAGCCGGTTCGCGGGACGCGCCCTGGGCATGGCCAGCACGAGCTGGTTGCGTATGGCCGGCGGGCCGATGGGCGCAGACTGTATGCCAGTGCGGGCACCGGCCAGATTCAACGCACTGTCCGGAAGAATGGAGCAAGCCAGTCCCTCCTCCACCACGGACAGCGCCGTGTGCACGGCCCCCACCTCGGCCACCACGTTCAGCCGGATCTTGCGCGGCAGCAGGACGGCGTCCACGAGGCTGCGTATCGGGTTATGGGTGCCCGGCAGCACCAGCGGAAAGTCCGCCAGGGCCGAAAGGCCGATGCGCGACGGCAACCGGTAGCCCTTGGGAGCCACCAGCAGCATGGACTCGCGCATCAGGGGTTCGTAGGACAGCAGGGGCGTCGGAGCAGGGTCGAACATCAGACCCAGGTCGATGCGGCCCGCAATCATTCCCTCACGCAAGGACAGGCTCAGCCCCTCCACCACCGAAAGCAGTGCATGCGGCAGCCGGCGCCGGAACTCCCGTATCAGCGGCACGGCCAGGCTTGCCGCCACCCGGTGGGGCAGGCCCACGACCACGCTGCCGACGGGCTCGGCATGCATTTCCTTGAGATCGGACAGCGCCTGGCTGGCCGAGTTGAGCATCGTGCGTGCATGCGACAGCAGTGTCTCCCCGGCCGCGGTTGCTGCCACGCCGCGCCCTGTCCTGTCCAGCAGCCGCTGCCCCAGCTCCTCTTCCAGCAGTGCGATCTGGCGGCTCACGCTCGGCTGCGCCAAATTCAGCGCCACGGCCGCGCGGCTGATGCTGCCGTGCTCCACCACGGCGACGAAGTACTCCAGTTGGCGCAGATCCATAGGTATTCAACATAGCTGGTATAGGCGCCATCCAGTTTAACTTTGCCGGCATCGATCGCAAACTGGCCTGCATCGCCGCTTGCCACAGCGGCTCCACCGTGTCACATGAGGAAAGCCAATGAGCAGGTTCAAGTCCAAGATAGCCATCGTTACGGGGGCCGGATGCGTGGCAGCAGGCTGGGGCAACGGCAGGGCCATGGCCGTGCGCCTGGCGGAGGAAGGCGCGAAGGTGCTGGCGGTGGACCGTGACCAGGCGCGGCTTGACGAAACGCTGTCCCTGGCCGGCGAGGCGGCAGCGTCCATCACGACCTGCATCTGCGATGTCACCGACTCGTCCAGCGTCAAGGCCATGGTCCAGGCCTGCCTGCAGGCCTGGGGCGTCCCGGACATCCTGATCAACAACGTGGGCGGCTCCGCAGCCGGCGGCCCCATTCAGCTGAGCGAGCAGGACTGGGACAGCCAGATCGACATCAACCTCAAGAGCGTCTTTCTGACCTGCAAGCATGTGCTCCCGCACATGGTCGAACGCGGCAGCGGCGCCATCGTCAACGTGGCGTCCACCTCGGGCCTGCGCTGGACCGGCAGCGCGCAGGTCGCCTATGCGGCCAGCAAGGCCGGCGTGATCCACCTGTCCCGCGTGGTGGCCGTGCAGCATGCGCCTGACGGCATTCGCGTGAACACGGTGGTGCCGGGCCAGCTGCACACCCCCATGGTGGAAGCGCGGCTGGCCAGGCAGCGCACAGGCGGCGATGTGGAGACGCTGCTGGCCTCGCGGGTCAGGCGCATCCCGCTGGGCTTCATGGGCGATGGCCGCGATACCGCCAGTGCCGCCCTGTACCTGGCCAGCGACGAGGCCCGCTTCGTGACGGGAACCGAGCTTGTCGTGGACGGCGGCATGACCGCCCGCTGCGACTGAAATTGCACTGCGACTGACATGGCGCTGCGACCGACGGGCCGATCGCCGCGGCCAGCCGCCATGGACATCGCATGGGCCCTGGGGCGAAGGCCGTGCTATGTCCCGCGCCAATGGGCATGCCGCACGCCCAGCTGCAGCTGCTGGATTCGCCGGTGGATGGTGGAGCGGCTGACGCCGAGCTGGCGCGCCGCCTCGGAGACATTGCCCTGGCATTGCGCAAGCAGCTGTTCCAGCGCCTGTGCGGCGGGCTCGCCGGCATTGCCAGCCAAGGCGGTGCGCGCTGGTGCGCGGTGCAGCACATCGTGCAGGTGGTCAGGCAGGTGGTCGGGCTCGATGGTGCCGTCGCCATCGTGGCCGCACAGGGCTGCGGCGTAGCGCAGCGCGTTGTGCAGCTCGCGCAGGTTGCCGGGCCAGGCGTGCGCGGCCAGCACGGCGCGGGCTGCGTCGCCCAGGTGCAGGTGGCTGCCCAGGGTGGCCAGCATCTGGTCGGCAATGGTCTGCAGGTCGCTGCGCTGGCGCAGCGCAGGCAGGCGAAGCTCGGCCGCGTTGAGGCGGTACAGCAGGTCTTCCCGGAAGCTGCCACGCCGCACCAGCTCGGCCAGCGGTTGGTGCGAGGCCGAGATGAAGCGCACCGCCACCGCCCGTGGCGCGCGCGCCCCCAAGGGAGTGATTTCGGATTCGGACAGCACCCGCAGCAGCTTGGCCTGCAGGGCCAGGGGCATATCGCCGATCTCGTCAAGGAACAGCGTGCCCTCGTGTGCCGCAGCAATCAGCCCTTCGCGGCCCTTGCTGGCGCCGCCGGTCCAGGTGCCGGGCAGGTAGCCGAACAGCTCGCTCTCCAACAGTGCCTCGGGAATGGCTGCGCAGTTGATGGCAATGAAGGCGCCGCTGCGGCCGCTGGATGCATGCAGCCCGCGGGCCAGGTATTCCTTGCCCGCGCCGGTCTCTCCCTGCACCAGCACGGGCAGCTCTTGCGGTGCGAGCCGCGCGGCCTTGCGCAGCAGCGTCTGCAGTGCGGCATCACCCGTGTCCAGCGCCTGCAGCGCAGCAGGCAGCGGGGGCTGCGCCGGCCTTGCCTGCGCTTGCAGGCGGCGTGTCCGGCGCTGCGGCTCCATGGCATGGGCGAAGAGGATGCTGCCGTCGCGGGCGCGGATGATGCGCTCCTGCGCCGGGCGATTGCGGCGCAGCTCGGACAGGTGGCGCAGGTCCACGTCGAAGAAGCGCTCCAGCGGCTGGCCGATGAGGCTCTTGCGCTGGCGCCAGTCCAGTTGCGCGGCCGCTGCCAACAGCCGCGCGCCCGCGTGGGTCATGGCGCGGATGCGGCCACGTGCATCGACGCTGATGGAGGCGTCGGGATCGACGTCGAGGAAATCGGGCGACTGGGCCAGGCGCACCACCCAGTCCTGGCCGGACTGCGCCATCAGGTTGGCCTGCTCCACGCGCCGCGCCGCGGCCATGACGAGGTTGAGCGCCAGGTTCTGGCTGGCCCGCTCGGCAGGTGAGCGCAGCAGCGACAGGTCCAGCACCGCCGCGAGTTCGCCGCGCATGTCGTAGATGGGCGCGGCCGTGCAGGACAGGCCGGTGTGGGTGAAGTCGAAATGGTCGCTCTGGTGCACCGTCAGCGCCTCGCCCGTCTCAAGGCAGGCACCCACGGCCGAGGTGCCCGAGTGGTCCTCGCGCCATTGCGCGCCCAGATACAGGCCCGCGCGGCGCAGGTCGCCCTTGTCGGCCTCATGCCCCAGAAAGTCCACGGCCACGCCATGCCGGTCCGCCAGCAGCAGCACGTAGTCCAGTCCCTTGAGCTGCTGGTACAGCCGCTCCAGCGCATGGCGGGCGATGTGGATCAGCGGCTCGGACTCCTCGCGGTGCGCGCGCAGCTGGCCTTCGGTGACGATGTGGGCTTCGCTGGTATGCGCCGGGTCGAGCCGGTGGGAGTCGATGCAGCGGCGCCAGCTGCGCAGCACGGCGCGGTCGCGCTCCTGCCCGCGGTGGGAGTAGCCCAGGCCGAAGGCTTCGATTTCCTGGATGTGCGAGGCGTAGGACTGCAGGGGCATGGCGTGGAGTCGATGCGGGCTTTGAACGTGCCGCAGACGATTCTGTGCCCTGTGCGGCGCGGCGCCAATCAAGACTTACCCACTGCCCCTGCTGCGCTGCAGCACGCCTGGTGCGACAGGTGTCGCAGGGCTGCCCCACCTGTCGCGGGCGGCAACGCCGGGCAGCGGGGTGCAAGGCGCAGGGTTTGTACCGGAGGCGCGCAGGCAACCCCTTGATTTGCCTGGCGCATCCTGCCGCCGGGCCTGCCTGGCATGGTGATTGCGTAAGAGCGCCTGCCCGAAGAAAAACCAGCGGGCATGACCGCATCAAGGAGACAACCATGACCGATACGACGCCCAACGCCCGCGCCAAGGCGATGCTTGACCAACTCAACCATGCCCTGGGAGACCGCGACTTCGCGGCCGCCAGCCGCCTGTTCGCCGACGAATGCTACTGGCGCGACCTGGTGCTGCTGACCTGGAACATCAAGACCATAGAAGGGCGCAGCCAGATCGCCGACATGCTGGCTGCGCAGCTGGACGCCGCTGCGCCCGTGCGCTTTTCGCTGGACGAGCGCGAGACGGTGGAGGAGGCCGATGGCGTGGTGTCCGCCTGGATCGTGATCGACACGCGCCATGCGCGCGGCGGCGGCCATGTCCGCATCAGGGACGGGCGCATCTGGACGCTGCTGACGGCCGCCCAGGAGCTCAAGGGCCATGAGGAACCCATGGGCACGCGCCGCCCGATGGGGGCCGAGCACGGCATCCGGCGTGGCCGCCAGACCTGGCTGGAGCGCCGCCAGCAGGAGGCGCAGGAGCTGGGCCGCGACAGGCAGCCTTTCGTGCTCGTCATCGGCGGCGGCCAGGGCGGCATTGCGCTGGGCGCGCGGCTGCGCCAGCTGGGGGTATCGCACATCGTCATCGACCGCCAGGCGCGCCCCGGCGACCAGTGGCGCAACCGCTATAAATCGCTGTGCCTGCACGACCCGGTCTGGTACGACCACCTGCCGTACATGCCTTTCCCGGACAACTGGCCCGTGTTCGCGCCCAAGGACAAGATCGGCGACTGGCTGGAGATGTACACCAAGGTGATGGAGGTCAACTACTGGCCGTCCACCAACTGCCTGAACGCCCGCTTCGATGAGGGCCGGCAGGAATGGGAAGTCACCGTGGAGCGCAATGGCGAGACGCAGGTGCTGCGCCCCAGGCATGTGGTGTTCGCCACCGGCATGTCGGGCAAGGCGAATGTGCCCAAGATCAAGGGCCAGGACATCTTCAAGGGCGAGCAGCAGCACTCGTCCCAGCACCATGGCCCGGACGCCTACGCGGGCAAGAAGGTGGTGGTGATCGGCGCCAACAATTCCGCCCACGACATCTGCGCGGCCCTGTGGGAGCACGGCGCCGATGTGACCATGGTGCAGCGCTCGTCCACGCATATCGTGCGCTCCGATTCGCTGATGGACATCGGCCTGGGCGACCTGTACTCGGAGCGCGCCGTGGCCAGCGGCGTGACGACCAGGAAGGCGGACCTGATCTTTGCCTCGCTGCCCTACCGCATCATGGCCGACTTCCAGGTGCCGGTGTACAACCGCATCCGCGAGCGCGACGCTCAGTTCTACCGCCAGCTGGAGGCGACCGGCTTCATGCTGGACTTCGGGGATGACGACTCGGGCCTTTTCATGAAGTACCTGCGCCGCGCCTCGGGCTACTACATCGACGTGGGGGCCTGCGATCTGGTGATCGACGGCAGCATCAAGCTGCAGGCGGGCAAGCAGATCAGCCACCTGTCGGAAAACGCGGTGGTGCTGGCCGATGGCACCGAGCTGCCGGCGGACCTGGTGGTCTACGCGACCGGCTATGGCTCCATGAACGGCTGGGTGGCCGACCTGATCAGCCAGGAGGTGGCGGACAAGGTGGGCAAGGTCTGGGGCCTGGGCTCGGACACCACCAAGGACCCGGGACCGTGGGAGGGCGAGCAGCGCAACATGTGGAAGCCCACGCAGCAAGAGGCGCTGTGGTTCCACGGCGGCAACCTGCACCAGTCGCGCCACTACTCGCTGTACCTGGCGCTGCAGCTCAAGGCGCGGCAGGAAGGCCTGCCGGTGCGTGTCTATGACCTGCAGCAAGTTCATCACCTGCGGTAAGGCCGAATAATCGCCATGGGGCGGCTGTGCCGCCCGCCAACCCAGCCTTGCAAAACAGAAAGTTCAATCATGAAAGCAGCACGTTTCCACGACCGGGGCGACATCCGCATCGAGGACATCCCCGAACCCGTGGTGGAGCCCGGCACCGTGGGCATCGAAGTGGCCTGGTGCGGCATCTGCGGCACGGATCTGCATGAGTTCATGGAAGGGCCGATCTTCATCCCGCCCTGCGGCCACCCGCATCCCATCTCGGGCGAGTCCGCACCCATCACCATGGGGCATGAGTTCTCGGGCGTGGTGTACGCCGTGGGCGCAGGGGTGGACGATATCCAGGTCGGCCAGCATGTGGTGGTGGAGCCCTACATCGTGGCCGACGATGTGCCCACGGGGCCGGGCGACAACTACCACCTGTCCAAGGACATGAACTTCATCGGCCTGGGCGGGCGCGGTGGCGGGCTGTCCGAGCGGATTGCCGTCAAGCGCCGCTGGGTGCATCCCATCTCCGATGCCATTCCACTGGACCAGGCCGCGCTGATCGAGCCGCTGTCCGTGGGCCACCATGCCTACACCCGCAGCGGAGCGAAGGCCGGCGATGTGGCACTGGTGGGCGGCGCCGGCCCCATCGGCCTGCTGCTGTCGGCCATCCTCAAGGCCAAGGGCCTGACCGTCGTCATCACCGAGCTCAGTGCCAAGCGCAAGCAAAAGGCGCGTGAATCGGGCGTGGCCGATCACATCCTGGACCCCTCCGAGGTGGACGTGGTGGCCGAGGTGATGAAGCTCACCGGCGGCAAGGGCGTGGATGTGTCGTTCGAATGCACCAGCGTGAACAAGGTGCTGGACACGCTGGTGGCCGCGACGAAGGCCACGGGCGTGGTGGTGATCGTGTCCATCTGGAGCCATCCGGCCACCATCAACGTGCACAGCGTGGTCATGAAGGAGCTGGACGTGCGCGGCACCATCGCCTACTGCAACGACCACCAGGAAACCATCAAGCTGGTCGAGGAGGGCAAGATCAACCTCGAGCCCTTCATCACCCAGCGCATCCAGCTCGATGACCTGGTGGCCCAGGGCTTTGACACGCTGATCCACAACAACGAGTCGGCGGTGAAGATCATCGTGCAGCCACGGTTCAAATAGCCGCTGGGCACCGCGACTGCACGAACCTGCATCTTTCGTGCCGGTCGCCGGCGGAGCCAGGCGCAAAGGGGTCAAAACCCGGCGGGGGCCGACACATGCCTCCCGCCGGCAAGCAGGGTTTCCAAAAATCGCTCAGACTAGCCAGAAGCGACTTTTGCAGTGCCGAAGATTTCTGCAACCGACTGAAAAACCCGCGGAACTTCGGCTTTAGCACTCAATCCTAACGAGTGCTAATATGAAGGAATGGAAGAAAGGAACTCTGCAATGACAAACGCCTCCGGCTCCATTGCGACCACCTTGGCGCCCGCTAACCCCTGGGCCCTGGTGCCGCCTCTGGGCAATCTGGATGCCTACATTTCCGCGGTCAACCGCCTGCCCATGCTCACCCTCGAGGAAGAGCAGGACTACGCCCGCAAGCTCAAAGAACACAGTGACCTGGACGCCGCAGGGCGTCTGGTGATGTCCCACCTGCGCCTGGTGGTGTCCATCTCGCGCCAGTACCTGGGTTACGGCCTGCCCCACGGCGACCTGATCCAGGAAGGCAATGTCGGCCTGATGAAGGCCGTCAAGCGCTTCGATCCCGATCAGAACGTGCGCCTGGTGAGCTACGCCATGCACTGGATCAAGGCCGAGATCCACGAGTACATCCTCAAGAACTGGCGCATGGTCAAGGTCGCCACGACCAAGGCCCAGCGCAAGCTGTTCTTCAACCTGCGCTCCATGAAGCAGGGCCTGAAGTCCGACGCCGCCATGGCCGAGGACGGCGCCATGCTGCGCGACACGCTGACCTCCGGCGAGATCGACGCCATGGCCGAGAAGCTCAACGTCAAGCGCGAAGAAGTCATGGAGATGGAAACGCGCCTGGCCGGTGGCGACGTGCTGCTGGACCCCTCGCCCAGCGATGATGGCGAGCAGGCCTTCGGCCCCATCGCCTATCTTGCCGACGGCGCACATGAGCCCACGGCCATGATCGAGTCGCGCCAGCGTGACCATCTGGCCACCGACGGCATTGCCATGGCGCTGGATTCGCTGGACGACCGCAGCCGCCGCATCGTCGAGGAGCGCTGGCTCAAGGTCAACGATGACGGCTCGGGCGGCATGACGCTGCATGAACTGGCCGCCGTGTATGGCGTGAGCGCCGAGCGCATTCGCCAGATCGAGGTGGCTGCCATGAAGAAGATGAAGAAGGCCCTGGCAGAGTTCGCCTGATGGCCTGACGGCCTGGGCTGACAGGCCGCTTCAAGACAAACCCGGATAATCTCCGGGTTTTTTATTGCCCGCAGCCTTTGCGGCCCCCACGCACCCATGCCCGCCAGCGCCATCTCGCCACTACGCCGCCTCTTCGCCAATGCCTTGGCCACCGCCCTGGCTTCGGCCCTGCTGCCTTGCGCCGCCGTGGCGGGCGACCAGTGGCCCAGCAGGCCCCTGCATCTGATCGTGGGCTTTCCCGCGGGCTCCTCCCCCGACCTCACGGCGCGCGCCCTGGCCGAGCCGCTGGAAAAGCGTCTGGGCCAGCCCGTCATCGTCGAGAACAAGGTGGGAGCAGGCGGCAACATTGCAGGCGAGCAGGTGGCCCGTGCGCGCGATGGCCATACCTTCAGCGTGATGATCAACGGCAACCTGACGATTGCCCGCCTGCTCAACCCCGCCGTGCGCTACGACCCCGTCAAGGACCTGCAGCCCGTCAGCCTGATCGGCGTGGCGCCCCTGGTGCTGGTGGCGCCGGCCGGCGCGCCCGAGGGTCGGGCCTTCCTGGAGGCCGCTGCCCAGGCCGGCAGCCGCTGGAGCTACGGCTCGCCCGGCGTGGGCACCGTGGGCCACCTGGGCATGGAGCTGCTCAAGAGCCGCTCCGCGCTCAGGCCCGAGCACATTCCCTATCCCGGCTACCCGCAGGTGTTCAACGCCATCCAGGGCGGCGACCTGCAGCTGTCCATGCTGCCGCCCGCGCTGGCCATGGCCCAGGTCCAGGCCGGCAAGCTGCGCGGCGTGGCCGTGACCTCGGCCGCGCGCAGCCCGCTGGCGCCGGGCCTGCCCAGCCTCAAGGAGCTGGGCGTGGGCGATTTCGACCTGGAGATCTGGAACGCCGTGGCCGCGCCCAAGGCCATGCCCGCCGCCCATGTGCACAAGCTGGCCGAGGCCGTGAGCGAGATCGTGCGCTCGCCCGAGATGCGCGCGCGCCTGGCCGCCCAGGGCTGGCAGGCCGTGGGCAGCTCGCCCGAAGGCCTGGCCCTGCGCATGCGCCAGGACGTGGCGACGCTGGGCCGCATCATCCGCGAACAGGGCATACGCGCACAATGATGCGCCCAGTGACGCGCCCTCTTTGACACCCCCATGACCGCAGCCCAAGCCTTTACCGAACTCAACGCCTGGCAGGTCATGGCCTGGGGCCTGGCCTTCTTTGGCGTGCTCTACCTGGCCGGTGGCTGGGGCATGACGGCGCTCACGCGCTGGCTGCAGCGGCGCGGCGTGGGCCGCGTGCTGGACACGCGCCCGCTCAAGCCCGACCAGTTGCAGCGCGAATGGCGCCAGTCGCTGCATTCGGTGCTGATCTTCGGCATCGGCATGATCGTGCCCTGGGGCCTTCTGCAATTGGGATGGGCGCGGCTGGAGCCCGATGCAGGCCCCTGGCGCATTGCCATCGAAGTCGTGGTGCTGCTGATCTGGAACGATGTGCATTTCTGGATCAACCACCGCCTGCTGCACACGCGGCTGCTGGGGCGCTTTCATGGCGACCACCACCGCTCCATCGTCACCACGCCGTGGTCCACCTACAGCTTCCATCCCATCGAGGCGCTGATGCTGGGCAACGTCATCCTGCTGCCCATGGTGGTGCACGACTTCAGTTTCTGGTCGCTGGCCTCGGTGCCCGTGCTCAGCCTGCTGCTGAACGTCATAGGCCACTCCAACTACGACTTCTTTCCCGGGGTGTCCGACACGCATGCGCTGGCCGCCAGCCGGCGCCACCACCTGCACCATGCCCGGCCCAACGGCAACTATGGCTTTGCGCTGGCCTTCATGGACCGGCTGATGCGCACGCGCGTGGCCCTGCCCGCCACGGCCCGGCCCAGGACGGAATGAGCCGACCGCCTGCTCGCCACGTCCAGCCACGGCTGCCCCGGCTGCGCCACGGGCGCGACCTGCAGTCGCTGGCCTATCTGGTGGCGCTGCCGTTGATCGTGTGGTGGCAGTGGCAGCACGGCTGGAACCTGTGGCTCTACGGGATCGAGCTGTTCCTCACGCTGGGCGTGGGCGTCATCCACCACAACCACACGCATTTGCGCATGTGGCGCGGGCGCTGGGCCAACCGCTTCACCGACTACTGGCTGACCCTGCTGCAAGGCCACCCGACCTTTGTGTTCTGGCCCGCCCATGTGGCCAACCACCACCGCTTCCGCCACGGCCCGCACGACATGGCACGCACCTACCGCTTCGGCGGCGACCACAACCATCTGCTGGGCTACCTGCTCCACCCGCTGCAGGCCGGCTGGGTGCTGTACCCGCTGTTCCTGCGCTGGCTGGGCCAGCTGCGGCGGCATTGGCCCGGCGCCTTTCGCTACTGCATGGGCCAGTACCTGTTGTGGCTGGGCAGCTGGGCGCTGCTGCTGTCGCTGGATTGGCAAAAGGCCTTGCTGCTGGTGATCGTTCCCCAGCTGCATGGCCTGCACTGGCTGCTGGCCACCAACTACCTGCAGCACGCCCATGCCGATGGCCGGCCGCTGACGCGCGGCCAGCGGCTGGACAGCGCCACGCCACTGAACTACGCGCGCAATTTCGAGGGCTGGGTCAATCCGCTGCTGTTCAACATCGGCCTGCACACGGCCCACCACGAGCGGCCCCAGGCCCACTGGTCCGAGCTCACGCGCCTGCACAGCGAGCACTACCGCCAGCGCGTGGCCCCCGCGCTCAACGAGGGCGGACTGCTACCCTACATGGCCCGCGTCTTCGTGCTGGGCACGATCTGGCCGCCGGCGCGCACGCGTGCGCAAATGCCTCCCGGAACATACGACTGATACGACCCTGAACCCATGCCCGTCGCCTATTCCAACGTCTATCTGCATGCCGCAGGCATGTTCCTGCCCGGTGAACCCGTGGACAACGCAGGCATGGATGCCTACGTGGCGCCGCTCAACCGCCTGTCCGAGCGCCTCAAGCGCCGCATCCTGGCCGAGAACGGCATTGTCCAGCGCCACTACGCCATCGACGCCGAAGGCCGCACCGTGCACAGCAACACGGCCATGGCCGCCCAGGCCATCCAGGACTGCCTGGCGCAGGCCGGGCGCGCGCTGGGCGATGTGGGCTTCCTGGCCAGCGGTTCCTCGGGCGGCGATGCGCTCATGCCCGGCTTTGCCAGCATGATCCAGGGAGAGATGGCCGCGCCGCCCATGGAGACCCTGTCCGTGCACGGCGTCTGCGCCGCCAGCGTGGGCGCGCTGCAGGCGGCGGCCCAGGCCGTGGACCGCGCGCCCGACTCGCTGGCCCTGGCCGTGGCCAGCGAAATGCCCTCGCGCCTGTTCAAGCGCTCGCGCTTCGCGGCACAGGGATACAACACGGATTTCGACGCCCACTTCCTGCGCTGGATGCTGTCCGATGGCGCAGGCGCCGTGCTGCTGGGCGGCCCGCAGGCCCTGCCCGACGCGCCCGGCCTGCGCCTGAAGCTGCGCTGGACGCACCTGCGCAGCTTTGCGGGCGACTACCCGGTCTGCATGCAGCTGGGCCTGACGCCCGACCGCGCCACCAGCCACCTGGACTTTGCCGCCTGGGGCGAGGCCGAGGCCGCAGGCGCGCTGTCGCTGCGCCAGGACATCCGCCTGCTGCCGCACCTGTTCGATGTCTGCATCCACGAATACGCCCACCTGGCGCACACGGGCTGGGTGCCCGGGCGCGGCATAGACCACTTCCTGTGCCACTACTCGTCGGAGCGCTTCATCCCCGTGGTGGACGAGTTGCTGGGAAAGGCCCAGCTCGGCATCCCGCGCGAACGCTGGTGGAGCAACCTGGCCTGGCGCGGCAACACGGGCGCGGCCTCCATCTTCGTGATGCTGTCCGAGTTCCTGCGCACGGAATCGGCACGCCTGAAGCACGGCGACACCGTGCTGTGCTTCATTCCCGAATCGGGCCGCTTCACGGCCGGCTACATGCTGCTGGAAGTGGAGGATGCGGCCCAGGCTCCCGCCGCCACCCCGGCCAAGGCCACAGCGCGCAGTGCCACCGCCGAAGCTCCCGCTGCCCCGGACCTGCTGCCCGATGTCTCCACCATCGCCCCGCCCCACGACCCGAACCAGGCCCCGGCCACGCTCGCGCCGCTGCTGACCGAACTGGCCAGCCTCTGGCAGGACTACCGCTCGCGCGTGTGGCGCACGCCGCTGCTGCAGCGCATACGCACAGGCAGGCTGCAGACGGCGGACTACGTGCGCTGGATGAGCCACTGGGTTCCCCAGGTGCGCGAGGGCAGCCTGTGGATGCGCGAGGGCGCGGCCTCGCTGACCGGCGAACATGCGGCGCTGGCTGCGCTGATCGACGTGCATGCGGGCGAGGAGCAGAACGACTTCCGCATCCTGCACGAGGACTACCTGAAGGCCGGCGGCACCGAGACCGACCTCACCCGCCTGCGCCGCAACCCCGGCGGCGAGGCGCTCAACGCCTACCTGCAAGGCCTGGCCGCCACGCCCAATCCCGTGGGCCTGCTGGGCGCCATCTACATCATCGAAGGCACGGGCCAGCGCATCGTGCCCAGCCTGCTGCCGCTGCTGCGCGCCAGCCTGCCGCTGCCGCCCGATGCCTTCCGCTTCCTGGAATACCACGGCGCCAACGACGAACACCACCTGGAGCGCTGGCTCATGGCCGTGCAGATGGTGATGGCGCTGGACGGCACAGACGACACAGACGGCAGCGGGGGCACGGCGGCGCAGGCCATCGTGCGCACCGCGCGCCACACGGCGGCGCTGTACCTGATGCAGTTCGAGCATGTCCTGACCGAGGAGAACTGATGCCACCGCCAGACTTCATCGACCAGCCCCACGACGAGCGCGACCCCAGCCCCTGGCGTGCCCTGTACCTGGACCAGAGCACGCCGCTGCCCGACGACGTCAAGGCCGCCTGGCTGCGCGACTGCAGCAGCGGCTCGCGCCAGTACCTGCTGCCCTTCCTGCGGCCGCTGGCGCGCACCAGCATCGTCCTCATCCAGATCCTCAAGGTGCTGCTGCCGCGCAACTGGGCCCACTCCAGGCTGCTGCACCGG
This sequence comes from Delftia sp. WSY_10, assembly GCF_043104705.1. NCBI lineage: Bacteria > Pseudomonadati > Pseudomonadota > Betaproteobacteria > Burkholderiales > Comamonadaceae > Delftia > Delftia sp. WSY_10. The sequence goes on from NZ_JBICKY010000004.1 coordinate 107,647, forward strand.
CTGCTGGCCTTCAGCATGAACCGCTTCGTCTCACCCGAGGCCAACTGGCTCATCCTGCGCCACTTCCACCTGGGCTCGCAGATCCTGGCCTTTGTCGCGGCCAACGCGCCCACGCCCGTGTCCACCACACCGCTGGAGCCAGGCAGCATCGACGACATCAGGGACGACCTGTTCCTCAGGCACGACCTGAACCTGTTCAACTTCGTCATCCGCCTGAACAACGCGCTGCGCGCCGCAGGCCAGGAACTGCAGCCCGTGGTCGAGCCCGACTTCTCCATGCTGCGCAACCCGCCCCTGCGCCTGGAGGACATGCCGCGCGGGCGCCTGAACCTGCTGGACCTGCAAAGCGCCATCGAGGTCTACACGCCCGTCTACCAGCTGCTGCTGACCGACAACGACTTCTGGCGCGCCAGCAACTCGCTGCAGCTGGACGAGACCGTGGCCATCTATGCGGCCAAGATCCTCGCCTCGCCCGAGCACCTGGTCATGCTCAACAACAAGCACCCGCTGGTGCCCCTGTCCACCCTGCGCGCCGGCCACCGCCTGGTGCTGCACGGACTGTCCACCGAAATGCTGCACTGCCTGCTGATGAAGGTCGCCAGCGGCGACATCCCCCTGCCCGCACGCGAGCTGGCACGCATGCGCGAAGCCGCCCGCGCCCACGGCAGCGAAACGGCCAGCGGTGCCGACCATGCCAGCAGCGCCAGCAGCACGGCAGCCGTCTGACCCAGGTCAAGGAACAGCGGTGGATTGACGCCATCTGGCGCGAAAACGGTTACATCACGTTGCATTCAGCCGCAGGGCCCGCTAGCCTGCACGGCTTCGCCCTGGCCGCACGCCCGGGTCCCTGCCAGCGCCAGGGCGCCTCCTGCCCTGGCTTGCGGCGCCTTCGAACCGTCCGTGCCATGCCATCGTCGTCCTTTGCGCCTTCAGCCGTACGCTGCAGCGAATGCATGCGTTCGTCGCACTGCCTGCTGGGGCAACTGCCCGAACCCGCCTTCCTGCAATGGCTGCCGCACATCCGCGAACGCGGCCTGGCCAAGGGCCAGAAGCTCCAGGCGCAAGGCTGCGTTGCCCATGAATTCCAGGTGATCAAGCTCGGTTTCGTCCTGGCTATCCGCCGTGGCGGCGACGGCGTGCAGCGGCCCGTGGCACTGTTCGGCAACGGCCACGCGCTGGGCAGCCCGGGCTGGCTGCAGCAGCCCTCGGCCATGCACTTCGAGGCCCTGGGTCCGGGGCGCATCTGCTGCGTGGACATCGCCACCATCACGCGCCGCGGCTTGGTCGATGCCGCCTTCGTGCGCGCGCTGGCCACCAGCTACACCTGCAACAACGCCCTGCTGGCGGAATGGGCCCACATCGTCCGCATCCCCGGCGTGCTGCGCCAGCTGGCCGCCACCCTGATGCAACTGGCCGCGCTGCAGTCAAGCCTGCTCGTGCGCCTGCCCAGCCAGGGTGCACTGGCCGCCCTGCTGGCCACCACGCGCGAAACCATCGCACGCAGCCTTGTGCGCCTGGTGCAACTGGGCGCGCTGGAGCGGCCGGATCGATGGCATTGCGTGCTGCAGCCTGCGGTGTTGTCGAGGATCAGTGGGGGTGGGGTGAAGGAGGTGGGGTGAAGGAGGCGGGGTGCGAGAGGCGTGGCGGTTGATCGGGCGGACCGGTAGGCTTGCCGACCTGTTGCAACATCAAGCGCCAGGTTTGGCAGAACCGCCGTCCCTGCTCACCATCGCTCCCTTCCCATCGCAACAGTCCGCAGTTTGATGCTCAAGCGCCTCTTCCTCCTGCTGCGCCAGCAAGGTCGCCACGGGCTTGTGAATCAGCGCGGGAATCTGCTCCGCCGGCATGGCGCGGGCGAAGAGCCAGCCCTGGTAGGCGTCGCAGTCCAGGATGCGCAGCAGGCGCAGCTGCTCGGCGGTTTCCACGCCTTCGGCAACCACCTGCAGGCCCAGGGTGCGGGCCAGCGCGATCACGGCCTTGACGATCTTGGCGTCGGCCGGGCTGTCGAGCATGGGGCCGATGAAGGTGCGGTCTATCTTCACGCGCGAGACGGGCAGATCGCGCAGATGGGCCAGCGAGGAGTAGCCGGTGCCGAAATCGTCCAGCACCACGCAGACACCTGCGGCAAGCAGGCTGCCCAGCAGTTCGCGCGCCTGCTGCGGGTCGGTCATGGCGGCGGACTCGGTGACCTCCAGCTCCAGCAGGTGCGGCGGCACGCCATGCCGGGCCAGGCTGCCCATGAGGCGCTGCTGCAGGTCGGCCTGGCGCAGTTGCTGGGCCGAGAGGTTGACCGCCACGCGCAGCGGCATGCCTGCGCGCAGCCAGTCGCCGGCCTGGCGGCAGGCCGCATCGATCACCCATTCGCCCAGCGCGAGGATCAGGCCCGTGGACTCGGCCACGGGCACGAAGCGCTCCGGCGAGACCCAGCCCATCTGCTCGTCGTTCCAGCGCAGCAGGGCCTCCACGCCCTGGACCTGGCCGCCCAGCACCTGCACCTGGGGCTGGAAATGCAGGCTCAGCAGACCCCGGTCCAGGGCGCGCTTGAGGCGTTCGTGCAGCAGCACTTTCTCGGCCATGGCCTCGCCCATGGCGCTGGCATAGCAGGCGTAGGAGGCACGGCCGCGCTGCTTGGCGTCGTACATGGCCATGTCGGCATAGCGCATGAGGGTGGCCGCATCGCCCGCGTCCTGCGGGTAGAAGGCCACGCCCACGCTGGCGCCGAAGTTCAGCGCGTAGTGGCCGATGGCGCAGGGCCGGCACAGCTCGCCCAGCAGCGCGTCGACGCGCCGGCGCAGGTCCGGCCCGTTGCAGGGATGCAGCACGGCGGTGAACTCGTCACCGCCCATGCGCGCCAGCGTGGCCGAAGTGCCCAGCGCGGCCTGCAGGCGGCGAGCCACTTCCTTGAGCACCTGGTCGCCCACGTCGTGGCCATAGCCGTCGTTGATGGCCTTGAAGTTGTCGAGGTCGAGCAGCAGCAGCGCAAAGGACGCGGGCCCGGTGCCCGAGCCCGAACCCGAGCCCGAACCCACTTGCGCCTGCGCCTGCGAGATCGCCTGCTCCAGCTGCAACCCGAACTGCCAGCGGTTGAGCAGGCCGGTCAGCGTGTCGTGGGTGGCGTGGTAGTGCATGCAGGCTTCCATCTGGCGCAGCTGGGACAGGTCGCGCACAAAGGCCACGGCCACGCCGCTGCCGTGCGGCGAGTGGCCCAGGGCGATGTCCACCGACAGGCGCTTGCCGTCCTTGCGCAGCAGCCACAGGTCCCGCCCCTGGCCCATGGGCCGGCGCGCGGGCTGGGCGAAGTAGGACTGCAGTTGCGGCCCGTGGGCCGCCTGCGCCTCGGGCGGCAGCAGCATCTGCAGCGGACGGCCCAGCAGCTCGGAGGCGCCATAGCCGCTCATGGCCTGCATGGCGGGATTGGCCAGCAGGATGCGGCCCTTGCGATCCACGAGCACGATGCCGTCGGGCGCGGCCTCCATGGCCACGCGCTTGAGCTCCTCATCCAGCGCCTCGCACGGCCCGATCAGATGGCCGGCTTGCGCGCTCCAGGCCGACGCCATCATGCGGACGGCCCCTTGCCGTGGAAGACCGATGCCGCAGCCTCCAGCGCCTGAGCCTGCCCGGCCAGCTGCTGCGCGTGCGCGATGGTGTCGCGCGCCAGCGTGGCGTTGTGCTGGGTCATCTGTTCGAGCTGCTGCACGGCGGCCTGTACCTGTTGCACGCCACCGGCCTGGGCCTGGCTGGCGGCCTGCATGCCTTCGGCCAGCAGCAGCTGCTCGCGCATGTCGGCCTGCACGGCGAGCATGGCCTCGCCCATTTCGCGCGCCATGGCGCAGCTTTGCGCCACCTGCTGCTGCGATGCCTCGATCAATGCCTTGATCTGGCGCGCAGCGTGGGCGCTGCGCTGGGACAGGCCGCGCACCTCGTCGGCCACCACGGCAAAGCCCTTGCCGTGCTCGCCGGCGCGCGCGGCCTCCACGGCGGCGTTGAGCGCCAGCAGATTGGTCTGAAAGGCAATGCCGTCGATGAGCGAGCTGATCTCCCCGACCTGGTCGCTGGTCCGGGCCACGCCGCGCATGCCCTGGTCCAGTTGCGCGACCATGCGGCTGCTCTGCCCGGCCATGTCCACGCCATGCCGTGCGCGGCGGGCGGCCTCGCCGGCCTGGGCGCTGCTGCGCTCTATGGCGCAGGCCAGGGCCTGCATGGCCTGGGCCGATTGCTCCAGGCTGGCGGCGGCAGCCTCGGTGCGGTCGCTCAGTTCGGTGCTGCCCTGCTGCACGGCCAGCGCGCAGCGGCGCACCTGGTCGCTCTTGCCCTGGATGTCGTCCACCAGGGAGACCAGGTTGAGTCCGGTCTGCCGCACGGCGCCGCCGATGGCGCCGATCTCGTCCGTGCGCTGCGTGAACAGTTCCCCCGTCTGCTGCCCGCTGGCCACGGCCTGGGCCTGTCCGCGCAGGGCAGCCAGGGGCATGAGCAGCCTGGTGCGCAGCCACTGCCCGGCCGCCACGCAAGCCAGGCTCCAGATCAGCCAGGCGGGCCAGATCTCGGCCAGCGTCAGGGACAGGGGCAAAGCCGAGGCCCAGGCCTGCAGCGACGGCAACCACAGCCCGGCCGATCCCAGCAGCCACAGTCCCGCCACCATGGCCTGCGCCCGCCAAGCCAGCGGCCTGAAGCGCCACCAGCGCTGCAGCGCGCCCGCGGCGCCGCGCCCCACCGGAAAGCCCCGGTGCAGGCCCAGCGAGCGCACGCCGGCATTGATCTGTTCATAGAGCGCCGCATGCTGCTGCACCTCGCACGGCTGCGGCCGGGTGCGCACGGACAGGTAGCCGACCACGGTGCCCGCATGGCGTATGGGACTGGCGTTGGCGCGCACCCAGTAGTGGTCGCCGTTCTTGCGCCGGTTCTTGACCAGCGCGCTCCAGGGCAGCCCTCGCTGGATGGTGGTCCACATGTCGGCAAAGGCGGCGGCCGGCATGTCCGGATGGCGCACGATGCTGTGGGCCTTGCCGTAGAGCTCGGCGGCCTCGAAGCCGCTGACGCGGATGAAGGCATCGTTGGCATAGACGATGCGCCCCTTCAGGTCGGTGACGGAAAGAAGCGTCTCTCCTTCGTTCAAAGGGTACTCACGCTGGGTGACGTACACGTTTCGCCGCATGGATCAGGTCTCTTGGAGATGGGCGGGGCGTCGGCATGACGCTCCAGGCGGGGCCCACTCTAAGCAGTCCTGCGGCGATGCACATCAGGGATGGTGTGCCGCATCGCGCCTAAACGCAGCCAATGTGACGGCGGTCACACTGGCTGCGGCGCGCGCAGGATCAGGAACGCTTTTCCTGCAGCAGGGCCTTGACGTCGGCGCCCAGCACCTGCGGGCCGCCGCCGTAGCGCTCGTACACGCGCAGGCGGCCGGCCGTGTCGTAGACATAGCTGCCGGCCGAATGGTCCAGCGTGTAGGTGCCTTCGGTCTTGCCGGGCACCTTCTTGTAGAAGAGCTTGAAATCCTTGGCCACGGCCGCCGTCTCCTCGGGCGTGCCGTGCAGGCCGACGAAGCCGGGGTCGAAGTTGCCCAGGTAGGCCTTGAGCACCTCGGGCGTGTCGCGCTCGGGGTCCAGGGTGACGAAGACGCCCTGCAGCCTGTCGCCATCGGCGCCCAGCTGCTGCTTGACCTCGACCAGCTCCTGCAGCGTGGTGGGGCAGACGTCGGGGCATTGCGTGTAGCCGAAGAAGACCACGACGACCTTGCCCGCAAAGTCCTTGATGCTGCGCCGCTTGCCGTCCACATCGCGCAGGGGAATGTCCTTGGCGTATTCGGCGCCCGTGACATCGACGCCCTGGAAACTGGTCTTGGCCTCGCGCGAGCATCCGCTCAGCGCCAGGGCGCCCCATGCCATGGCGGTCACGCCCAGAAAGCGCAGCGCTGTCCGTTTGTTCATGCTTCCTCAACAAGGTAGTTGCCGCAGGCTGCGTGGCCGCAAAGCCTGCGCGCCGCCCGGGCTGGAAAGGGAAAAGGCGAAAGCGTCTGCTGAAGGCGCTTTCGCACAGCCGCAAACCATAACCCATAACCGCAAGACCCCGGCGCTGCGGGGCCTGCCTGCCTCCATGAGACGGCCTGGCTGCCGGCTCGGTTCCTTGGCGCAGGCCTCAGTCGCCGTCGCCGGGGCGTCCCGCCGTGTCCCACGAGGCCGATGCTCGCAGCAGCCGGTCCAGGTCGCGCTTGGCCTTGCCGGCGTCGGCCATGCCCAGCCCGGCGGGCATGCGCATCATCCAGTGACCCTGCGGGTCCACCACGTACAGGTGGTCCTGCAGCGCATGGCCGGGCGCGGGCTGCAGCCAGCCGCGCAGCACGGCCTCGGGCACGCGCAGCACCGTGGCCTGGGCCAGCGCGGGGCGCAGGTGGGCGGGCACGGGAGCGTCGTCGGAGATGAGCCAGACCCGGTCCAGCCGGTCCTTTTCGCGGCCCAGGGTTTCGCGCAGCTGGCGCTGCAGATAGAGATGGCTTTCGCAGGCGCTGCCGCAAGCCCCGCCCGCCACGCTCAGCAGCAGCCATTGGCCCTTGAGCGACTGCAGCGGTACAGGGGCGCCGTCCAGCGTGGTGGCCGTGGCCGGTGGCAAGGCTGGCTGGTCCGCGATCAGCTCGCCAAAGCTGCGCTGCTGACCAGGCCGCAGCACGTAGTAGGTGAAATAGGAGGCCACCACGGGCGCGGCGCAGACCGCGAACACGGCCAGCATCTTCCAGCGGCCGCTGCGCGTGCGTTGCGCGCCGGCAAGGCCCGGCTGCAAGGGTGGCAGGCCATGGACAGTCATCTCCAGGGGAGTCTCAGGAGCGGGCATGGCGCGGGCGGACAAAGCGTCGGACGATTTGGAACCAGACATACAAAAGCGTGATCAGGGCCGCAAGTCCAAACCATTGGAACGCATAGCCATGGTGTTTCTCGACACCGGCCGTCACAACGGGCCAGTCGCGCCGCAGGCCTTCGCTGGCTTCGCCGGTCTGCAGCAGGCTCCATTCGCGCAGCGGCAGCCCGGAGGCCACGGCCCATTCGGCAATGTCCACATTCTGTCGGATGCGCGACTTTTGCCCATCAGGGTCTGCCCCTGCACGGCCGAATTCGTAGAGCCGGGACGGCGTGGCCTCCATGCGCCCCTGGACGGTCACCAGCCCTTCGGGCGTCTGCACCTCGGGCAGGGCCGTGCGGTCCAGGAAGTTGCGCGGCACCCAGCCGCGCTGCACGGCGATCACCACGTCCTCATGCGGCGCAGCCAGCCGCAGCGGCGTGAGCACGAAGAAGCCCGGCTGGCCCTGCATCTGGCGGTTGTCCAGGTACAGCGTCTGCCCCGCAATCCAGTGGCCCTGCAATTGCACGGGACGGTGCAGCCAGGGCGCGGCCTCGGGGTTCGGCACCGCATCGGGCTGCACGGCTGCCAGCTGGGCGTTGCTCCACGGCGGCAGGCCCTGCTGGCGCTGCACGGCGTCGAACAGTTCCTGCTTGTAGGCCGCGCGCTGCAGCTGCCAGCGGCCCAGGGACAGCGTGACGGCCACGCCGATCAGCGCGGCCAAGGTGATCAGTACAAACCGCCAGCGCTCTGGCATTCTGGAAACACGCACCGGATAATCCACCCATGAAATTCGTGATCGTTCTCGCCCTGCTGGCCATTGTCGCCAGTCTGGGCAGCGCCCTGTTCTTCATGATGCGCCGCAATCCCGAAGACCAGCAGGGAGCGGGCGACGACAGGCGCCGCAGCCGCGCCATGTTCCGTGCACTGGCGCTGCGCGTGGGCCTGTCCATCGCGCTGTTCCTGTGCGTGCTGCTGGCGGCCAAGCTGGGCTACATCCATCCCACCGGCTGGACCGCCGGGCAATAGACAAGCCCCCTGCCCCCACAAACAAAAAGAAGCGCCCTGGCGCTTCTTTTTGCATGGGGCCGGATACAGACTACATCCAGTAGACCAGCACGTAGAGGAACAGCCACACCACGTCCACGAAGTGCCAGTACCATGCCGCGCCCTCGAAGCCGAAATGCCGCTCGGCCGTGAAGTGCCCGGCATGCAGGCGCATGGTGATGAAGAACAGCATCAGCATGCCCACGAAGACGTGGAAGCCGTGGAATCCCGTGAGCAGGAAGAAGGTCGAGCCGAACACGCCCGAGGACAGCTTGAGGTTCAGATCCGTGTACAGGTGGTAGTACTCGTAGCCCTGCACGCACAGGAAGACGAAGCCCAGGATCACCGTCATCCACATGAAGGCGATGGTGCGGGCGCGGTGGCCGGCCTGCAGCGCATGGTGGGCAATGGTCAGCGTCACGCCCGAAGTCAGCAGCAGTGCCGTGTTGATGGTGGGCAGCCAGAACGGGCCCACGGTCTGGAAGGGCTCGACGCTGTTGGCCGGCGAGGCCGTGGCACCCGCTGCCATGCTGGGCCAGACGGCCTTGAAGTCGGGCCACAGCAAGGCGTTGTCCAGGCTGCCCAGCGCGGGCACCGAGTGCGAGCGCGCCCACCACAGGGCGGTGAAGAAGGCGCCGAAGAACATCACCTCGGAGAAGATGAACCAGCTCATGCTCCAGCGGAAGGACAGGTCGATCTTGCGACCGTACTTGCCGGACTCGCTTTCATGCGCGGCCTCCCGGAACCAGAAAAAGAGCACGGCCAGCCACCAGACCAGGCCCAGGCCCAGGCTGTACATGCCCCATTCATGGCCGTTGATCCAGTTGCCCGCGCCCAGGATCACGAAGAACAGCCCCGCCGCCGCCATGACGGGATGGCTGGACTCTGCCGGCACGTAGTAGTAAGGCGTTTTGCCGTGGGTGGTTGCACTCATTGCTCAGCTCCTGACATTCTTGGTTCTGTGTTTCCCGTCGATCACTCTCTGTCCCCGATGGCCGCGCCGCTCAGACCACGAGCTTGACCAGCGCGATCAATCCCAGCACCAGCAGGAAGATGGCCGCCAGCCCCACTGCAATCACATGCAGCGGCGTGATGCGCTCCCCGTCCTGCTGGTACTCGCTTGCCCTGCGCACGCCGAACAGGGACCAGGCCACGGCGCGCACCGTGCGCCACACGCTGGGCGGGCGGCGCTTGTCCCCGGGTTGCGGCGCATTCATGAGGCCGGCTCCTGCTTCGGCCCTGCGGCCACCGGCGCATCGCCCGTGGGCGCGGCCGGCGTCCTGCCGCCCACCTCGAAGAAGGTATAGGACAGCGTGATCGTGGTCACGTCCTTGGAGATGCGCGGATCGATCACGAAGGCCACCGGCCACTCGCGCTTTTCCCCTGGCTCCAGCGTGTACTGCGAAAAGCAGAAGCACTCGAGCTTGTTGAAATGCGCAGCCGCCTGGCGTGGCGCATAGCTCGGTATCGCCTGGGCCGCCATGCGGCGGTTCTGCACATTCTGGAATTCGTACATGACCGTGGCCAGCTCGCCCGGATGGACCTGCATGGAGCGCTGCGCCGGCTTGAAGTCCCAGGGCCCGCGCGCATTGGCGTCGAACTCCACGGTGATGGTGCGGCTCTTGTCCACCTGCGAGTTGGCCGGCAGCTTCACATCGCGCCCGGCCGTGCCGTTGCCCGGCACCTGCCGCTCGGACAGCGACAGGATGTTGATGCCCGTGAGCTCGCAGATGTGCTTGTAGATGGGGATCAGCACGTAGCCGAAGGCAAACATGCCCAGCGCCACCACGGCCAGCTTGCCCACCATCTTCGCGTTTTCACTGCGCACGCTCACGGATTGCCCTCCTGTTGCCTTCAAGCGCTCAATGGAGCACGGTGATCTTGATCACGAAGCCGGCCAGAAAGACCAGCGCCACCGATACCAGGATCAGCGCCAGCCGCACGTTGGCTTTTCGTTGCTGTGCATCCATTTTTCTGATCTCCATGACTACTGGCAATCTCTGAGACTGTCGCGCCCCACCCCAGGGGCACCGAGGAAGGGGGAAGGCGCGAAGCGACCCAGGGGGTGGTTCATTTCAGCCTATGACGCGGGTCGCCGTCGCATCCAGCTTGGGCGGCGTCTCGAAGGTATGGAACGGCGCCGGCGAGGGCACTTCCCACTCCAGGCCTTCGGCAGCCTCCCAGGGCTTTTGCGGCGCCTTCTCGCCCTTGCCGCGCATGGCGGGCACGACGACGAAGAGGAAGAAATACACCTGCATCAGGCCGAAGCCCAGCGCGCCCAGCGAGGCCACCATGTTGAAGTCGGCGAACTGCATGGGGTAGTCGGCATAGCGGCGCGGCATGCCCGCCAGGCCCAGGAAGTGCATAGGGAAGAAGGTGATGTTGAAGAAGATCAGCGAGCCCCAGAAGTGGATCTGGCCGCGCGTCTCCGAATACATCACGCCCGTCCACTTGGGCGCCCAGTAGTAGTAGGCCGCGAACATGGAGAACAGCGATCCGGCCACCAGCACGTAGTGGAAGTGGGCCACCACGTAGTAGGTGTCCTGCAGCTGGATGTCGATGGGCGCCATCGACAGGATCAGGCCCGTGAAGCCGCCCATGGTGAACACGAAGATGAAGCCCACCGAGAACAGCATGGGCGTCTCGAAGGTCATGGAGCCACGCCACATGGTGGCCACCCAGTTGAAGATCTTCACGGCCGTGGGCACCGAGATCAGCATGGTGGCGTACATGAAGAACAGCTGGCCCGTGACGGGCATGCCGGTCGTGAACATGTGGTGCGCCCACACGATGAAGGACAGGATGGCGATGGACGAGGTCGCATACACCATGGACGCATAGCCGAACAGCTTCTTGCGGCTGAAGGCCGGCACGATCTGGCTGATGATGCCGAAGGCCGGCAGGATCATGATGTAGACCTCGGGGTGGCCGAAGAACCAGAAGATGTGCTGGTACATCACCGGATCGCCGCCGCCTGCGGGATTGAAGAAGCTGGTGCCGAAATGGCGGTCCGTCAGCGTCATGGTGATGGCGCCGGCCAGCACGGGCATGACGGCGATCAGCAGGTAGGCGGTGATCAGCCAGGTCCAGGCGAACATGGGCATCTTCATCAGCGTCATGCCGGGCGCGCGCATGTTGAGCACGGTGACGATGATGTTGATGGCGCCCATGATGGAGCTGGCGCCCATGATGTGCATGGCCAGGATGGAGTTGTCCATGGACGGGCCCATCTGCAGCGTCAGCGGCGCATACAGCGTCCAGCCTGCGGCGGGGGCGCCGCCGGGCATGAAGAACGAGCCCACCAGCATCAGGCCGGCCGGGATCAGCAGCCAGAAGCTGAAGTTGTTCATGCGCGCGAAGGCCATGTCGGAGGCGCCGATCTGCAGCGGCAGCATCCAGTTCGCAAAGCCCACGAAGGCCGGCATGATGGCGCCGAACACCATGATCAGGCCGTGCATGGTGGTCAGCTGGTTGAACAGCTCGGGGTTGACGATCTGCAGCCCGGGCTGGAACAGCTCGGCGCGGATCAGCAGCGCCAGCACCCCGCCCACCATCAGCATGGTGAACGAGAACAGCAGGTACAGCGTGCCGATGTCCTTGTGGTTGGTGGCGAACATCCAGCGCCGCCAGCCCGTGGGCGTGGCGTGGTGGTGATGGTCGTCATGCCCGTGTCCATGCTCGTGCTCATGCGCATGTTCGTGGCCCTCGCCCGCAGGGCTGTGGATGGGGGGAAGTACGGCGCTCATGCTGTTATCTCCAATCGCTCATCTGTCTTGCGTGCTCACTGCGCAGGGAACTTGCCGGTGCGGGCGGCCACGAACTCGGCCGGCTGCACCAGCTGGCCGGTCTTGTTGGACCAGTGGTTCTTGGCAAAGGTGACCACGGCGGCCAGCTCGGTATCGCTCAGCTGCTTCCAGGCGGGCATGGCGCCGTTGGCACGGCCTTCCAGCACCACATGCATCATCTCGGCCGTGGGACCCAGGACCACGGGGCTGCCGTCCAACGCCTTGATGGGTCCGGCGCCCTTGCCGTTGGCCTGGTGGCAGGCCGCGCAGTTGGCCGCATAGACCTTCTCGCCGCGTGCGATCAGGTCTTGCAGGGACCAGACCTTGCTGGGGTCGTCCTTCTTGGCGGCGGCGATCTTCTTTTGCTCGTCCACCCACGCCTTGTAGCCGTCATTGGACAGCACCTTCACGTGGATGGGCATGTAGGCATGCTCCTTGCCGCACAGCTCGGCGCACTGGCCGTAGTAGTCGCCGGTCTTCTCGGCGCGGAACCAGGTGTCGCGCACGAAGCCCGGAATCGCATCCTGCTTGATGCCGAAGGACGGCACCATGAAGGAGTGGATCACGTCGTTGGCCGTGGTGATGATGCGCACCTTGCGGTCCACGGGCACGACCAGCGGGTTGTCCACCTTGAGCAGGTAGTCGTTGGGTGCCTTGGACACATCGCCGCTGTCGGACAGCACGCGGTGGCTGCTGTCCAGCGTGGAGATGAAGCTCAGGCCCTCGCCTTCGCCGTTGATGTAGTCGTAGCCCCATTTCCACTGGTAGCCCGTGGCCTTGATCGTGACATCGGCGTTGGTGGTGTCCTTCTGCGCCACCAGCACCTTGGTGGCCGGCAGCGCCATGAGCACGACGATGATGAAGGGCACGACGGTCCAGACCACCTCGACCGTGGCCGATTCGTGGAAGTTCGCGGCCTTGGCGCCGCGCGATTTGCGGTGCTTCCAGATCGAATAGAACATCACGGCGAACACGCCGATGAAGATCACCGTGCAGATGATCAGCATCATCCAGTGCAGGTAATGCTGCTCATGCGCGATGCGCGTGACCGCCGGATGAAGGTTGAGCTGATTGACGGCCGGGCCGCCTGGCAGATCTGTCGCCGCATGTGCAAGGGAGCCTGCCCCTGCCACACTCATCAAGCCCCAGAGAACCAGCCTGGTGGAAATGCTTTTCATAGTTTTCACTTACATCTAAGCCTCGGGTTATCCACTCGCTCCGCTGCGCCGGCGTGGGGGCCGCGCAGCCAGACCGTTCAACGCCTGCCCAAAGGGCAACTCCCGGCCTCAACTGTCCGAGCATGCATGAAAGCGCCGCAGATGTGCCTGCGCGCAATCACCAATAGCGTGCCAGCCGGCATCAACGGCAGCTCGGACGTGGGACCAGGATGGGGGCGGGCCGCCATCCCCGCCTGCGCCTGCAGGCGCATGAACTCGGGGGACAGCAGCAAAGTGGATGGGAGGATGCGCGCGCGCCGGCCCTTCAGGGCATGTGTGCCGTGTGTGCCGTGCGGGCCGGGAGCGGATGGAAGAAGGCAGCGCATGCGGCCCAGCAGTGCGGGCAGCAGGGAACACAGGGACAGAAAGACCAGTGCCCGCTCCCAGAGGAGCAGGCACTGCTGCAGCCGGTGATGATCAAACTTGCGGGCGGGCCACTCTTGAATGCGCCGGCCCGTTCTCGTTCCCGTGGCAAAGCGAAACACCAAATCGTCTCCCCTTTCGGCCTGCGGACCGCTGGTCTTTTCCCGGCCCGGGAGAGCGAGCCCAGGGAAAAGCTGTTGTCTCTGTCAGCTCGGGAAAAGTGTAGACGTTTTTGTTTTCGATCAATGACCGGAAAGCGACATTCAGGCTATCGCAAACCCGTGTTGCGCGGCTGGCGCAGCATGCTGCGCATGTCCTCCAGCGACACGGCGCTGCTGGACTCCAGGCGCACGCGCGGCTGCGGCTTGTAGGCATGGCCGTAGACGATCTCGAAGGTCAGCGCCAGCTGCCCGTCGGGGCCGGCCAGCCGTTCGCGCAAGGCGTCGTGCAGGCGCTGCTGCCAGCGGCGGCCGCGCAGCGCGGCAAAGCGTTGCGGATGGAAGTTGCGGCCCAGCTCGCGCAGCTCCTGCAGCAGCCGCTCGGGCGTGGCAAAGGTCAGCGTGATGTGCTCCATGTCCATCACCGGCTCGCTGAAGCCTGCGTGCACCAGCATGTCGCCCCAGTCGTGCATGTCGGTGAAGGCCTGCCCGGCGGGCGGCCAGCCGAGCTGGGCGTAGAGGGCATGCAGTTCGCGCAGCGTATCGGGCCCCAGGCAGGAGAACATCACATAGCCGTCCACGGACAGCGCCTGGTGCCAGCGCGCGATCAGCGCCTGCGGGTCGGCCTGCTGATGCAGGGCCATGTTGGCCCACAGCATGTCCACGCCGGCGGGCTCGGGCTCGCCGAAGCGCGTGGCGCCCCCGGTCCAGCGCGCGGGCTGCCACCAGCGCGCGCCCAGCTGCTCGCGGGCGGCGGCCTCATGCAGCGGCGAGGCTTCATAGACCAGGCATTCGGACTGCGCATAGCGCTGGCGCAGCAGCGCATGGGCCTGCAGGCCGCCGCGCACGGGCTGCCAGTGGCACCAGCGCTGGGGCGGCTTGACGATCCAGTCCAGCCGCTCCTGCATGCGGCGCGCCACCTCCTCATGCAGCCACGGCGAGGCCGCAGGCGCGCCCTGCTGCCAGCGCAATGCGGCGGCCGGATCGATGGTGGGAGGCAATTCGTGGGACATGGCTGGGCGGGGAATCGGTGCTCCTCAAAAGACAGGCGCCCGGCCCCGGAGCAAAGGGGTGGCGGACGCGGCGCGAGTATATTGACTCCATGCCCAACCTGCCTGCGTCATGGCTTTCGCGCTGGCATGCCGGCCTGCCCGGCCTGCTGCCCAGCCAGTGCGCCGTCTGCCACCGCTGGCCTGCGCGGCGCCTGTGCCAGGACTGCCGCGCACGCTGGGCCGGACCCATGGCGCGATGCGGGCGCTGCGCCATGCCACTGCCGGCCCGCACCGGCGCCGATGGTCCCCGCACCTGCGGCGCCTGCCTGGTCAAGCCGCCGCCGCTGACGCACTGCCTGGCCGCGCTGGACTATGCCTACCCGTGGCACACGGTGATCGGCGACTTCAAGTTCCGGGGAGATACCGGCCTGGCACGCAGCCTGGCCGATCTGCTGCTGGAGTTGCCTCAGGCGCGCGAGCAACTGCAGCAATGCGACCTGCTGTTGCCCATGCCGCTGTCGCCGCAGCGCCTGCGAGAGCGCGGCTTTCACCAGACCCTGGTGCTGGCCCGCGCGCTCTGCAGCGCATCCACCCGGGGCAAGCTGCGGCACCAGGCCGTGCAGCGCGCCCACACGGCACAGGCCCAGCATGACCTGCCGCGCGCCCTGCGCCTGCGCCAGCTGCGCACGGTCTTTGCCGTGCCACCTGCGCAGCTGGCCCACGTGCGCGGCCGCAAGATCCTGTTGATCGACGATGTGATGACCACGGGCGCCAGCCTGCATGCGCTGGCCACCTGCCTGCGCCGCGCAGGCGCGGCCGAGGTCAGCGCCCTGGTGCTGGCGCGCACGCCCTGACCGCAGGGGACCGGGGGCCGGGGGCATCTGCCGCCGCGAGACAATACGGGCCATGTTCCATATCGTTCTCGTCGCGCCGGAGATCCCGCCCAATACCGGCAATGTGATCCGTCTGGCCGCCAACACCGGCTGCAGCCTGCACCTGATCGAGCCGCTGGGCTTTTCCATGGAAGACCGCCTGATGCGCCGCGCCGGCCTCGACTACCACGAGTACGCGCCCGTGCGCCGCCACGCCGACTGGCAGGCCTTCCTGCAGGACTGCCGGCCGGACCGCCAGCGCATGTTCGCCATGACCACGCACAGCAGCAGCCCCGCCCACGCCATCGGCTTCCAGCCCGGCGACTGGCTGGTGTTCGGCTCCGAAAGCAAGGGCCTGCCCGCCGAGGTGCGCGAGCAGTTCCCGCCGCAGCAGCGCCTGCGCCTGCCCATGCTGCCGCAGCAGCGCAGCCTGAACCTGTCCAACGCCGTGGCCGTGACGGTGTTTGAAGCCTGGCGCCAGCAGCAGTTTGCCGGCGCCGCACTGGCCGAGGGCGCGCCCGGCGCGGCCTGAGCGACCGGCCCGGGTCGGCGGAAAGTTCCCCGCCGATTGTTTCAACCGCTGAAAAAGCGCATTGCCATTCCAAGGGTTTATCCCGATTCCACACCGTCCTACATTTGAGTCATGGGCTCTACGTTACCAAGCGATTTCCGCAAGGAACGCCCTGTCCCAGAAACAAAACAAAGGACTTGAATCATGAAGAACACCCGCCGTTTTGCCGTCCTGGCCGCCCTCACCGTTTCCGCCTTCGCCGCCCAGGCCGCCGGCTTCGACTACGCCGACAACAGCAGCTACCCGCCCGAAGTGAAGACCCAGAGCACGCTGACACGTGCCCAGGTCATGGCCGACCTGAAGGCCGCCCAGGCCAATGGCACCATGCCCTCCGTCGCCGAAGGCTACCTGCCCATCCAGAACACCGCCACCGCTGGCGTGAGCCGCGAGGAAGTGCGCCGCGAGGCCGCCGCTGCCGAGCGTTCGGGCCAGCTGAACTTCGGCGCCTGAGCCCCAGACCCCGCAACCGCTGCCACCACGCAGCCAGCCCGCAGGTGCCGCCTGCGGGCTTTTTTCATCGCCGGGCCGCCCCAAGATGAAAAGCGCCCCCTTGGGGGGGCAGCGGGCCTTGCGCAGCAAGGGTAGCGTGGGGGTCAGTTTTGATTCAGGCCTTGGCACCGTAGTTGCGGGCCACGGACTCGGCCACGCAGGCGGGCTTGTCCGCGCCTTCGCGCTCCACGGTCACCAGCCAGGTCATCTGCAGGCCGCCGGGCTCGATGGGCTCGGCGGCCTGCAGCGTCAGGCGCGCGCGCAGGCGGCTGCCCACGGGCACGGGCGAGGTGAAGCGCACGCGGTTGAGGCCGTAGTTCACGCCCATTTGCGCGCCTTCGATGTGAAAGCAGTTCTGGAAAAACTGGGGAATCAGCGACAGCGTCAGAAAGCCATGCGCAATCGGCGCGCCGAAGGGGCCCTTGGACGCGCGCTCGGGGTCCACATGGATCCATTGCTGGTCGCCCGTGGCATCGGCGAACAGCTGCACCTGCTGCTGGGTGATGGTGATCCAGTCGCTGACGGCGACTTCCTGCCCCACGCAGGCACGCACTTCGGAATAGGAATGGAAGGTTTTCATGCCCCAAATGGTAGGGGCCGGTGCCGCGCGCTCCATGTCGGGCGCGCGACAGCTAGGGTCTGTTGACGTTAATTTGTGGATCGCGTTGCGCGGTTGCGGGGTTGTATGCAAGGCGCTCATGCGCAGCAAGGCCCATGCCTTGCGAGTGTGAGCAACGCGGCAGACGGCCCCGCAACCGCGCAACCCGAAGGGAAGCAGCCTGCCAGCGCGCCACTCGGCGTTGCACTCCTTGTGCGTGTAGGCACACGCACGGCGTCGCGCGCCTTGATTGGCACGCTGGCAGGCTGCTTCGCGACCGCAAATTGACGTCAACAGACCCTTGGGTTAGCCCAGGGAGGGGCTCAGCGCGAGGCGCGCTGCACGAAGAACAGCCCCGTGCCCACGGCCATCAGCAGCGCGCCGAAGACCCGGTTCTGGCTGCGCACGGCACGCGCGCTGCGCATGAAGCCGCGCAGCGCGCTGGCGCTGGCCGCATAGCCGTGCATGACCATGGTGTCCACGGCCAGCATGGTGGCGGCCAGGATCAGCAACTGCAGCCACAGCGGGCGGCTGGTGGTCATGAACTGGGGCAGCACGGCCACCATGAAGATGATGCCCTTGGGGTTGGTGGCGTTGGTCAGGAAGCCCGTGAGCACGCGGCGGCGCACGCTGAGCTCGGGCATGGATTCCTGGGTGGCCAGGGGTGCGGCACCCGAGCGCCATTGGCTGATGCCCAGGTAGATCAGATAGCAGGCGCCGACGATCTTCACGGCGTTGAACGCCCATTCGGAGGCCAGCAGCAGCGAGCCCACGCCCGCGCCGGCGATCAGCAAGATGGTCAGCAGCCCCAGCTGCAGCCCGAAGATGGTGGCGCTGCTCTTGCGCACGCCATACGACAGGCCATGGCTCATGGACAGCACGGCGCCCGAGCCCGGGGAGACCGCAATGATCCAGCAGGCCACAAAGTAGGCGATCCAAGTGTGCCAATCCATGCCAAACACCTTAAAAATACGGAGCAGGCCGGCATCTTAAAACCGTGCAGCCGATCTGGCGCACTGCCGCGGCAAAGCCGGATGGGGCGGTGAAGCATTCGGTGGCATTTTTCATCGCCGGGCCGCCCCAAGATGAAAACGGCCCCCTCGGGGGGCGCCCGGCCAGGGGCAGCGGACCTAGCGCAGCAAAGGGAGCGTGGGGGGCATTTTCAACCCTGTCAAAAAGCTGACCCAGCTGTGAGAGTGACACAATCAATCACCCCAGGGTAAACACCAACTCCAAGATCCCGAGCTTCCATGGAACACAGCGCCCCCATCTGGCTGACCTACGGCTTTCTCTATCTCACCGCCGCCGTGCTGGCCGTGCCCATAGCGCGTGCCCTGGGCCTGGGCGCCATCATTGGCTACCTGGGTGCCGGCATTGCCATGGGCCCCTGGGGACTGTCGCTTGTCAGCAATGTGGATGACATTCTTCACTTTGCCGAGTTCGGCGTGGTGCTGATGCTCTTCGTGATCGGGCTGGAGCTGCAGCCCAGCCGCCTGTGGGAGCTGCGCCGGCCCATCCTGGGATGGGGGCTCGCGCAGATGCTGGCCTGCACGGGCGTGCTGTTCCTGGCGGCCTGGGCCTTCGGCTTTTCCTGGCGCGTGAGCCTGATCGCGGGCATGGGCCTGGCCCTGTCGTCCACGGCCATCTGCCTGCAGGTCATGGCCGAGCGCAACCTCATGCGCACGCCCAGCGGCCAGGCCGGCTTTTCCATCCTGCTGTTCCAGGACGTGGCCGCCATTCCCATCCTGGCGCTGATCCCCATCCTGGGCGCGGTCAAGGCCGCCAATGCCACGCACACAGACAGCCACCTGTGGCTGCAGGTGCTCAAGACCGTGGGCACCATCGCCGCCGTGGTGGTGGGCGGCCGCCTGCTGCTGCGCCCCCTGCTGCGCTGGATCGCCCGCAGCCGCACGCCCGAGATCTTCACGGCCACCTCGCTGCTGCTGGTGGTGGGCATTGCCATGCTGATGGTGCAGGTGGGCCTGTCCATGGCGCTGGGAGCCTTCCTGGCCGGCGTGCTGCTGGCCGACAGCGAGTACCGCAGCGAGCTGGAGACCAACATCGAGCCCTTCAAGGGCCTGCTGCTGGGCCTGTTCTTCATGGCCGTAGGCATGAGCATCGATTTCGGCGTGCTGCTGCGCGCGCCCTGGGCCATGGCGGCCATGGTGCTGGGCTTTCTGGCGCTCAAGGGCGCCGTGCTCTACACCCTGGCCCGCGTGCTGAAGCTGCCCTGGCGCGAGCGCCCGGTGTTCACCCTGCTGCTGGCCCAGGGCGGCGAGTTCGCCTTCGTGGTGTTCCAGACGGCGGCGCAGTACAAGGTGTTCCACCACAGCATCTCGTCCATGCTGGTGGCCGCCGTGGCCCTGTCCATGCTGATCGGCCCGCTGGTCCTGGTGCTGATGGACAAGCTGCTGCTCAAGCGCTTTGCCGACATGAAGGATTGCCAGGTCGACGGCGCGGGCCAGGCTGCCAGGGCCCATGAAATCTCGGAGCCGCAGGACGCGCAGATCATCATTGCGGGCTTTGGCCGCTACGGCCAGATCGTGGCGCGCGTGCTGCTGACCCAGGGCGTGCCGGCCACCATCCTCGACCACAGCGTGGAGATGCTGGAAGTGGCACACACCTTCGGCTACCGCGTGTTCTTCGGCGATGCCACCCGCATGGACCTGCTGCGCATTGCCGGCGCGGACAAGGCGCGGGTGCTGGTCATTGCCGTGGACTCTTCCGAGCAATCGCTGAAGATCGCCGCCCGCGTGCGCAAGCGCTTTCCGCACCTGGAGATCGTGGCCCGCGCGCGCGACATGGCCCACTGGTACCAGTTGCGCGACCTGGGCGTGCACCATGTCGAGCGCGAAGTCTTCGAGTCCAGCCTCGTCTCGGCGCGCACCGTGCTGGAGCTCGCTGGCCACAGCCCTGCCGAGGCCCGGCGCACCACCGCGCGCTTTCGGGAGCACAACCTGCAGCTGATCGAGCGCATGTACCCCCACCACAAGGACCAGGCCCAGCTCATTGCCGTGGCCAAGCAGGGCCGCCAGCAGCTGGTCGAGCAGATGGCCAAGGAGCGGCAGGAGGCCCAGGCGCAGCAGGAGAAGGACCAGGCGCCGCAGGAAACCCCGCCCCCGCCCGCCCCCTGAAAACCGGGCCTCAGGACGCGCCCAGCGCCTGCACCATGTGGTCCACGAACTGCGCCAGCTTGGGCAGTTGGCGGCGGTCCGGCAGATAGACCAGGTGCACCGGGCGCGGCAGTGGCACGCAGTCCTGCAGCACGGGCACCAGCCGGCCCGCGGCCATGTCGGCGGCCAGCAGCACCTCGGGCTGCAGGATCAGGCCCAGGCCGCGCAGCGCCGCATGGCGCAGCCCGTCGCCGCTGTTGCAGCGCAGGCGGGCATCGTCGGGCCACTGCACCGGCGCCGAGCCGTCGCCGCGCAGAATCCATTCCGAGCGGCGCTGCCAGACCGCGTAGCTCAGGCAGTCATGGCGCGCCAGATCGTCCACGCCACGCGGATGCCCGCGCCGCCGCAGGTACGAGGGCGCCGCCGCAATCACCATGCGATAGGGCTGCAGAGGCCGCGCCACCAGGCCTTCGCCGCCCACGGGGCCGATGCGCACGGCCACGTCGATGTTCTCGCCCACCAGGTCGGCCATGCTGTCGCTCAGTTGCAGGTCCACGCGCACCAGCGGATTGGCCAGCTGGTAGTCGGCCACCAGCGGCGCGATCACATGGTTGCCCAGCGTGGTCGGCGCGCTGATGCGCAGCAGGCCCTGCGGGGCACTGCGGCTGCGCTCCACGGCAGACTCGGCCCAGTTCAACTGCTCGAAGACCTGGCGGCTGTCCTCGTAAAAGCTGCGGCCCACCTCGGTCAGGCTGTGGCGCCGCGTGGTGCGCTGCAGCAGGCGCGCGCCCAGGTGGGCTTCCAGTTGCTGCACATGCTTGCCCACCATCACGGCCGAGATGTCCAGGCGCCGCGCGGCCTGGGCAAAGCTGCCGTCCTCGACCACGGCCATGAAGACCTCCATATTGCGCAGCTTGTCCATGGATTGCTAACCAATGCTTAGTAGTACAAAAAGATTTCGCTACTTTATGGCATAGGCAATTTGCAAAACACTGGAGGCCTGTTCACTCCTTCCGAAAGAAAACCGAATGAAGATCCTGCTCATCGGTGCCACCGGCACCATTGGCCGCGCCGTCCACGCCCTGCTGGCCCCGCGCCATGAGATCGTCACCGTGGGCCGCAACAGCGGTGACCTGCGCGCCGACTTCACGCAGCCCGAAACGCTGCAGAAAATGTTCGAAGCCGCCGGTCAGGTGGACGCCATCGTCAGCACGGCCGGCAAGCTGCACTTCGGCCCGCTGTCCGAGATGACGGCCGAGCAGTTCAACTCCGGCCTGCAGGACAAGCTGCTGGGCCAGGTGCGGCTCGCCCTGCTGGGCCAGCGCTGGCTGCGCGACGGCGGCTCCATCACGCTGACCAGCGGCGTCGCCGCCACCGAGCCCATCCGCCACGGCGCCAATGCATCGACGGTGAATGCCGCCCTCCACGGCTTCGTCACCGGCGCCGCGGTCGAACTGCAGCGCGGCCTGCGCATCAACGCCGTGAGCCCCACCCTGCTGACCGAATCGGCCGATGCCTATGGCTCGGTCTTCCCCGGCTTCGAGACCGTGCCCGCCGCCCGCGTGGCCCTGGCCTACCAGCGCAGCGTGGAAGGCGCCCAGACCGGCAGGGTCTTCGAGGTGCTCTGACCTCTTCTTGCGGCGGGCCCTCGGCAAAGTCCTTGCGTGCCCGCCCAAAAGGGCCGCGTGCTACGCTGCGCGCCACCATGTTCAACCCCACCCAAGCCGATGTGCGGCGCTTTTTCTGCGGCGTGCGCACCAAGATGCTGAGCGGCGCGCCGATGGAGGCCATAGAGACGCTGGCCAGCCTCTGGATTGCCGAGCATCCCGAGTATTTCGATGACCTCGCCGACGTGGACGCCGCCCTGCTGCGCGACTACGACGCCACGCCCGGCGTGACCAATCCGTTTTTGCATCTGTCCATGCATCTGTCCATCAGCGAGCAGTGCAGCATCGACCAGCCGCGCGGCATACGCCAGGCCGTGGAGCTGCTCAGCCGCCGCCTGGACTCGCTGCACGACGCCCACCACGCCACCATGGAATGCCTGGGGCAGATGCTCTGGGAAAGCCAGCGTTCGGGCCGCCCGCCCGATGGCGAGGCCTACATTGCCGCCGTGCAGCGCCGCGCCACCAGCGACGGTGCCAAGGCCACGGGCGGCGCATAGCGCCTCTGTGCATCACCCTCAAGACAAAGCCCGCGATTGCGGGCTTTTGCTATGGGGTATGGGGCTGCGCGCGATTCACTGCGATTTGTGGCCCAGGCGGAAATGGGGCTGCGGCAGGGTCTGCAGCTCGCCATCGAGGCTGCCGATGTAGTTGGCCAGCGCCTTGAGTTCGCTGTTGGTGAACTGCTTGGCAATGCCGGCCATCACGCCGTTGCTGCGGCCGATATGGGGGTTGCCTTCGGTCTTGTAGGACTTGAGGGCGGAGTACAGATAGTCCGCATACTGGCCGGCCACCTTGGGGTAGCTGGGATCGATGGGTTTGGAAAAGCCCTGGCCGTGGCAGGATACGCAGGCGCCCTTTTGCAGCAGCGCGGCGACCTGGGTGCTGGGCTCGCGGACCTTGGCGTCGGCGGCCTTGGCCACGCCATGCTCGGCGTAGTAGGCGGCCACGTCGGCCATGTCCTGCTCGGTCAGCGGATCGGCAATGCCGCGCATGGTGGGATGCTTGCGTTCGCCCTTCTGGTAGGCCTGCAGCGCGGCCACGATGTAGGGTGCGCCCTGGCCGGAAATCTTGGGGACCTTGTACACCTCGGGGAAGCTGGCCTGGTAGCCCTGGATGCCATGGCAGCCAATGCACATGGCGATCTTCCCCTCCCCTGCCTTTGCGTCACCTTTGCTTTGCTGGGCCTGTGCTACAGAGGTCACAGATGCGACAGCCAGCGCCAATACCGTGGTCAAAGTTTTTATCATTTTGCGCGCACAATCCTTCAAGAGTTCTGACGGATGCCTACTGCTGAGCGGGTAGCGCGAACGATTATGGCAGTCACCGTCAAGCGTCCCCATCAATACTTACGCTGATACCGCCCATGAAATTTCAAGGTTCCGAGAACTACGTCGCCACCCAGGATTTGATGCTCGCGGTGAATGCCGCAGCCACCTTGCAGCGCCCGCTGCTGGTCAAGGGAGAGCCCGGCACGGGCAAGACCATGCTGGCCGAGGAAGTGGCCGCCGCGCTGGACATGCCGCTGCTGCAGTGGCACATCAAGTCCACCACCAAGGCCCAGCAGGGCCTGTATGAATACGACGCCGTCAGCCGCCTGCGCGACTCGCAACTGTCCGACATCGACGGCGGCGAGCGCGTCAAGGACATCCACAACTACATCGTCAAGGGCGTGCTGTGGCAGGCCTTCACGGCAGACCGGCCCGTGGCCCTGCTGATCGACGAGATCGACAAGGCCGACATCGAATTCCCGAACGACCTGCTGCGCGAGATCGACCGCATGGAGTTCTACTGCTACGAGACGCGCGAGATGATCCGCGCCAAGCACCGGCCGCTGGTGTTCATCACCTCCAACAACGAAAAGGAGCTGCCCGACGCCTTCCTGCGCCGCTGCTTCTTCCACTACATCAAGTTCCCCGACGCCGACACCATGCGCCAGATTGTGGCCGTGCACTTCCCCAAGCTGCAGGGCGAGCTGCTGGCCGCCGCGATGAAGGTGTTCTACGACGTGCGCAACCTGCCCGGCCTCAAGAAGAAGCCCTCCACCAGCGAGCTGATCGACTGGCTCAAGCTGCTGGTGGCCGAGGACATTCCCGTGGAATCGCTGCAGACCGCCGAGGGCAAGGTCGCCGTGCCGCCGCTGGTGGGCGCCCTGCTCAAGAACGAGCAGGATGTGAGCCTGTTCGAGAAGCTGGTCTTCATGAACCAGCGCAACCGCTGAGGCCTGCGCCCATGCCCCATCCCGAACACACCAACGACACGGGCGTGCCGGCCCTCACCGGCCAGGTGACGACCATTCCCGTGGCCGGCGCGGTGGCGCACCAGGGCTTTGTGCGACCCGTGGTCATGCGCTTCAACGGCGTGCGGTTGGAGCCCCTGGCCCTCGCCCATGAAGCCGGGCTGCGCGAGGCCGTGCAGGACGGCCAGCTGTGGCGCATCCGCGTGACCTCCGCGCCCGAGCCCGACGACGTGCGCGCCTATATCGAGGCCGCGCTGGAGCAGCGCAGCCAGGGCAAGCGCTTCGCGTTTGCCGTGCTCGACGACGACAGCGGCCGCGTGCTGGGCACCAGCAGCTACCACGACATCCTGCCCGAGGTGCGCCGCGTGGAGATCGGCTACACCTGGTACGCGCGCAGCGTGCAGCGCACCCATGTCAACACCTCGGCCAAGCTCATGCTCATGGGCCATGCCTTCGACACGCTGGCCTGCCATGTGGTGGGCTGGCGCACGGACTGCTTCAACTTCGCCAGCCAGCGCGCCATCGAGCGCCTGGGTGCCAGGAAGGACGGCGTGATCCGCGGCCACGCGCTGCGCCGCGACGGCACCATCCGCGACACCGTGATGTACAGCCTGCGCAGCGGCGAATGGCCCGAGTCGCGCGCCCAGTTGCTGGACCAGTTGCAGCGCCATTCGGACGGCAGCACCGCCGTGGCGCGCACATGAGGGCGCGTACGCCAGGCCCCCGGGAGATGCCATGCTGATCGACTTCTTCTACACCATGCGCGCGGCCAAGCTGCCCGTCTCGGTCAAGGAGTTCCTGACCCTGCTGGAGGCGCTGCAGGCCGGCGTGGTCGGCCCCAGGAGCGAGGACGCCTGGAGCCTGGACGACTTCTACCACCTGGGCCGCACCGTGCTGGTCAAGGACGAGAAGCACTACGACAAGTACGACCGCGCCTTCGCTGCCTACTTCAAGGGCGTGGAGATGGTGGCCGACCTCACGCGCGAGATTCCCCAGGACTGGCTGAAGAAGCTGCTGGAGCGCGAACTCTCGCCCGAGCAGAAGGCCGCCATCGAAGCCATGGGCTGGGACGAGCTGATGGACACGCTCAAGAAGCGCCTGGAGGAGCAAAAGGAGCGCCACGAAGGCGGCAACAAGTGGATAGGCACGGGCGGCACCAGCCCCTTCGGCCACGGCGGCTACAACCCGGCCGGCGTGCGCATCGGCGGGCCGGGCCGCAACAAGAGCGCCGTCAAGGTCTGGGAGCAGCGCGCCTACCGCGACTACGACGACACGCAGGAGCTGGGCACGCGCAACATCAAGGTGGCGCTGCGCCGGCTGCGCAAGTTCGCACGCGAAGGCAGCGACCTGGAGCTGGACCTGCCCGACACCATCCGCAGCACGGCCGCCAACGCGGGCTACCTGGACATCAAGATGATCCCGGAGCGCCACAACAACGTGAAGGTGCTGCTGCTCATGGACGTGGGCGGCACCATGGACGAGCACGTGCAGCGCGTGGAGGAGCTGTTCTCCGCCGTCAAGAGCGAGTTCAAGCACCTGGAGTTCTACTACTTCCACAACTGCGTCTACGACTTCATGTGGAAGAACAACCGCCGCCGCTTCGCCGAGAAGTTTCCGACCTGGGACATCATCCGCAAGTACAACAAGGACTACAAGCTGATCTTCGTGGGCGACGCCACCATGAGCCCCTACGAGATCCTGCAGCCCGGCGGCAGCGTGGAGTACATGAACGAGGAGCCCGGCGCCGAATGGCTGCAGCGCCTGACTCATGCCTTCCCGCGCTTTGCCTGGATCAACCCCGAGCCGCCCGGCGTCTGGCAGTACCGCCAGAGCATCAGCATCATCCAGCAGCTCACGGGCAACCGCATGTACCCTTTGACACTCAAAGGTCTGGAAGACGCCATGCGCCTGCTGTCAAAATAGGCCGATGCCCAAGCTCCCCCCCGCGACAGCGCCGGCCCGAGGGCCGGCGTTTTTGTTTCTGTTGAGTGCAGCCCTGATGCTCGGCGGCTGCAGCCTCCTGCCGTCCAAGAATGATGACAAGGACACGGACCCGTCGCTGATTGCAGCGACCGGCGACCCGGCCTTCTCCCTTGTCGTCGATGCGCCCAAGGAAGTGCGCGAGCTGCTGGAAAAGCACCTCGAACTGCGCCGCTACCGCTACCAGAGCGACCTGCAGCGGCGCGAGTTGACGCGGCTGCTGGGCGCCACCGACGCCAACGTGCGCGACCTGATCGGCACGCTGGGCTACTTCAGCCCCACGGTCACGGTGGAGATCAAGGAAACGCCCGAATCCGACGAGGCCCCGCTGGAGGTCACCGTCAAGGTGGACCCTGGCGAGCCCGCCACCATTGCGCGCAGCCAGGTGCGTTTTGCGGGCGTCAATGCCGACGATCCCGATGGCGCCTCCCAGCGCGCCACCATCGAAGAGGACTGGCCGCTGCAGCCCGGCCAGCGCTTCAGCCAGTCCAGCTGGAGCCAGGCCAAGAGCCAGGGCCTGCGCACGCTGCAGTCGCGCCGCTACCCGCTGGCGCGCATCGACTCCAGCCTGGCCGACATCGACGCCGACACGCACGAGGCCGACGTCAGCGTGGCCTATGCACCCGGCCCGGCCTACACCTTCGGCCCGCTGCGCATCGAAGGCGCCCAGCGCTACGACCCCGTGGGGACGGCCCGCATCGCACGCCTGCCCGAGGGCGAGGAATACGACCAGACCGCACTGGTCGACGCCCAGCTGCGCCTGGCCAGCAGCGGCTACTACGACTCCGTCTTCCTCACGCTGGCCAACGTGCCCCAGCAGGGAGACAGCGCCGCCGAGGACGAGGAAGCCATCAAGCGCAAGGGCGCCCAGGTCACCACGCCCGTCATCGCCCAGGTGCGCGAGGCCCAGATGCAGAAGTGGGTCTTCGGCGTGGGCATGAGCACCGACACCGGCCCGCGCCTGAGCGTGGACCACATCCACAACCGCCTGCCCTGGCTGGGCTGGCGTGCCGTCACGCGCATGCGCTTCGACCGCAAGAACCCGCTGATCTCCACGCAGTGGACCGCCCTGCCCGATGAAACCCTGTGGCGCTGGTTCACCACGGCCAAGGCCGAGCGCGCGCCCTCGGGCGACTTCGATGTCAACAGCCTGCAGCTGCGCGCCGGCCGCACCAAGTCCGAAGACCACATCGACCGCAACTACTACCTGCAGTACGACTACGCCAAGACCCAGGGCGAGGGCGCGCCCCCGTCCAGCTCGTCGGTCACGGCCAACTACGGCTGGACGGGCCGCTACTTCGACAGCACGCTGGCGCCCTCCTCGGGCTTCGGCTTTGCCTGGGAAGTCGGCGCGGGCACCACGCTCACGCCCCAGCGCACGCCGTTCGGCCGCGTCTCGGGCCGCTGGCTCAGCCTGATTCCCATCGGCGAGGTCGATCCCGAGACCAAGCGCCGCAGCCGCCTGGCGCTGCGCGCCTCCGGCGGTGCCTTGCTGGCCCGCAAGGATGCCGACCTGCCCGTCACCCAGCTGTTCATCACCGGCGGCGACAACACCGTGCGCGGCTACGGGTACCAGAGCATCGGTGCGCGCACCGACAGCGGCAAGGTCATCGGCGGGCGCTACATGGCCGTGGGCAGCATCGAGTGGCAGCGGCCCATCGTCATCAAGGGCAACACGCAGGACTGGGAGCACGCCGTCTTCCTGGACGCCGGCACCGTGGGCGATGCGCCCGACTCCATGTACATGCGCGTGGGCGTGGGCACCGGCCTGCGCTGGCGCAGCCCCGTGGGCCCCGTGCAGGCCGACATCGCCTGGGGCGCCCAGGAAAAGCAGCTGCGCCTGCACCTGCGCCTGGGCTTCAACTTCTGACCATGGTGGATTCCCGCTTGAATACCCCTGCCTCCTCCGCCGCGCCAGACCAAAGCCCCCAGGCGTCCCCTCCGTCGCCTGCGCCCCGCCGCCGCTGGCTGCGCTACCTGCTCTGGTTCTTCCTGGTCCTGGTCCTGCTGCTGGCCGCCCTGCTGGGTTCCGCCTGGTGGTGGAGCGGCCGTGCCGATTCGCTGGCCTACACCCTGCAGCGCGTGGCCGGCTGGCTGCCCGCAGGCCAGAGCCTGCAGGCCAAGGAAGTCACCGGCACCGTGCGCCAGGGCGGGCGCATCGGCTGGCTGCAATGGCAAAGCCCCACCATGAAGGTGGAGCTGCGCGACGCCACCATCGGCTGGCAATTGCGTCCCCTGCTGTCGCGCACCGTGCGCCTGGGCGAAGTCCGCATCGCCGAGCTGAACATTGCCAGCACGCCCGACCCCGAGGACAAGAAACCCGTCGAGCCGCTGCAGCAGCTCGTGCTGCCCGTGAAGATCGACGTGCCCTTCCATGTGGAGCGCATCGTCTGGCAAGGCCCGCCCCAGGCCGAGGTACTGGGCCTGCAAGGCCACTACGCCTACGACGGCAGCGAGCACCAGCTGGACGTGCGCGACCTGCAATGGGCCGATGGCAGCTACCAGGCCAGGCTGCGCCTGCAGGCCCGCGCGCCCATGGCCATCCAGGCCGAGCTGCAGGGCGACCTGCAGGCGCCTGCCCTGGCTTCGGACGACGAGGCCTCCGCAGCCAAGGCCCCCAAACCTGCACCGCTGGCCGTGCAGGCCAAGGCACAGATCGACGGCACCCTGGCCACCGCCGCTGCGCAACTGGGCATCAAGCTCCAGGTTGATGCCAAGCCCGGGACGGTGTCCGAGGAAACGCCTGCCCCTCCCGCCGTACAGAAATCCGCCAAGGCCGATGGCAAGAACGGCAAGGCCAGGGAGCGCAAGGAAGCCGCCCCCGTGTCCGAACCCATGCACGCGGACATCGAGGCCAGCATCCGGCCCTGGCAGCCCCAGCCGCTGCAGACCGCGCGCGCCCAGCTCAGCCAGATCGACATCGCCGCCTTCTGGCCCCAGGGACCGCGCACCCGCATCAGCGGCGAATTGCAGGCCGGGCCGGATGGCAAGGCAGCTGATACAGCCCAGGCACCCGCCACGGAACAGGCACCGGACCAGGCACCAGGCTCGGCCATAGCCACCACCGCCTGGCAGCTGACGACACGCCTGAACAACGCCATGCCCGGCCCCTGGGACCGCCAGCGCCTGCCGCTGGACCAGATCGAGGCCGCAGTGCGCTATGACGGCCAGCAGTGGCTGCTGGAGCAGGCGCAGATCGCCATAGGCTCGGGCAGCATCGACGCCCAGGGCCGCTTCGAGCCCGCCACCAAGGTCTTCGAAGGCCAGGCCAAGGTCCAGCGCCTGGACCCCGCCGCGCTCTACAGCCTCCTGGAAGCCGCACCGCTGCAGGGCGAGCTGCGCGCCAGCACCACGGCAGAGCAGCAGGTGGACTTCAGCGTGGACATCCAGGCCGCAGCAGCGCCCGCAGGCGCCAAGCGCCAGCCCCTGCGCATAGAAAAACTCGCCACCAAAGGCCGCTGGGCCCAGCCCGTGCTGTCGCTGGAGAACCTGCAGCTTGATGCGCTGCAGGCCTCGGTGCGCAGCCGCAGCCTGCAGTTCGACACCGAACAGCAAAAGCTGCAGACCGTGCTGAAGGCCCAGCTGCCCGGCGCCGAACTCTCGCTGGACGGCCACATCAGCCCTGCCGCAGGCCAGGGCAGCAGCCAGCTCAAGCTGTCGTCACTCACCGCCCTCACGCAGTGGCTGCGCAAGCTGCCCGGCATGAAGGACCCGCTGGCCGGCGCCCTGATCGAAGGCCAGGCCCAGCTGGACGCCAGCTGGCGCGGCGGATGGGGCGCACTGCAAAAGCGCATGAAGGCCGCCGTGGGCGACCCCCTGCCCGCCAGCGGCCTGCAGCTGCAGGCCGACCTGCAGGCCGCCAAGCTGCGCTACCTGCCCGCCAACACGCCGCCCGAGCAGGCGCTGGAGCTGCCCGAGCTGCGCCTGGCCCTCAAGGGCTCGCCCGAGCAGGCCAGCCTCACCCTGGCCGGCCAGGCGAAGCGCGGCACGCAGACCGCGCAGATCGACACGGCCCTGCAGGCAGGCCTTGCCACGGCGCGCGGTGCCGCGCCCCTGGACTGGCAGGCCAGCATCGACAAGCTGCAGGCCCGGCTGAGTCCGGGCCAGGACCTGCCCGGCCCATGGCAGCTGCAACTGGCAGGCAACCAGCCCGTACGGATCGCCCAGCGCACCACGGGCCGCACCGTGCTGTCCACCGCCTTCACGGCATCGGCCGGCAGCCTGCAGGTCACGCCGCCCACCCTGCCCCAGCGCCGCACCAATGCCCAAGCGCCCCAGCCCGTGCTGCTGGCCTGGGATGACACCCGCGCCAGCCAGGGCGGCGACGGCCGCTGGGCCCTGCGCAGCACCGGCCGCGCCCAGGCATTGCCGCTGGCCTGGGTCGATGCCCTGTCCATGGCCGAGGAGCCCCCGCTGGCCGCCATGGGCCTGAGCGGCGACCTGAGCTTCAACGCCCGCTGGGACATCGACACGACGGGCCCCGCGCTCAAGGCCGAACTGCTGGTCGAGCGTGCAGCCGGCGACCTGCGCCTGGCCGTGGAAGACGGCTCGGGCACCACCGTCATCCACACCACGGGGCCGCGCTCCAGCAAGCCCGGCGAAGTGCGCACCCGTACCGTGCGCGGCGCCGGCATGCGCGCCCACATCAAGCAGGCCCGCCTGAGCGTGCGCGCCCAGGGAGACGACGTGCAAGCCAAGCTCGACTGGGACAGCGAACGCGCCGGCACCCTGACCGCGCAGCTGGGCACGCGCCTGGCCCAGCAGGACGGCACCTGGAGCTGGCCCGAGAAGGCCCCTCTGTCCGGCCAGATAGACGCCCGCATGCCCGACATCGGCATCTGGGCGCTGTTCGCCCCGCCCGGCTGGCGCGTCACCGGCTCGCTGCAGGCCAAGGCCGAGATCAGCGGCGACCGCCAGAACCCGCAGTGGCAGGGCAATCTCTCGGCCGACGGCCTGAGCATCCTGTCCGCGCTGGACGGCATCGACCTGCAAAACGGCGTGCTGCGCGCGCGCCTGCAAGGCAACCGCCTGGACCTGACCGAGCTGCGCATGCAGGGCGGGCGCGGCAGCAATGCGCGCATCCTGGGCTACAGCGGCAACCTCACCACGGCACCGCGCGAAGGCGGCGAACTCACGGGCTCGGGCTTCGTGCGCTGGGACCCGCCCAACGCCGATGGCAGCAACTCCGGCCTGAGCATGGACCTGCGCGCCCAGGCCACCAGGCTGCAGGTGCTGGTGCGCGCGGACCGCCAGGTCAGCGTCTCGGGCGGCCTGCAGGCCAGGCTGGAGCAAGGCCAGTTCACGCTGCGCGGCGACCTCACCACCGACCGCGCCACCATCATCCTGCCCGAGGAATCCGCCCCATCGCTGGACTCCGACGTGGTCGTGCACTCGGCCGCCTCGCGCAAGGCCGAGCAGGAAGCGGCGCGCAAGCAGCAGCAGGCCGACCGCAAGGCCCAGGCCCGCGCCGAAACCATCAAGCTGCCCGACATCCTCGTCAAGCTTGACCTGGGCCGCGACTTCGCGCTGCAGGGCTACGGCATCACCACACGCCTGGAAGGCGCGCTGGAAGTGCAGGGCCCCACCGTGGCGGGCGGCCCGCCGCGCATTACCGGCGAGATCCGCACCGTGCAGGGCCGCTACCGCGCCTGGGGCCAGTCGCTGGACGTGGAAACCGGCCTCATCCGCTTCAACGGCCCCTACGCCAACCCCTCGCTGGACATCCTGGCGCTGCGCCCGAACATCGCCGTGCGCGCAGGCGTGCAGGTGCAGGGCACGGCCAACGCCCCGCGCGTGCGCCTGTACTCCGACCCCGAAATGCCCGATGCCGAAAAGCTCTCCTGGGTGGTCATGGGCCGCGACCCCGCCACGGGCGGCGCCGAAAGCGCCCTGCTCCAGCAAGCCGCGCTGTCCCTGCTCAGCGGCGGGCGCAACAACAGCGGCAAGATCGCCAGCAACCTGGGCCTGGACGAAATCGGCTTCAAGGGACCGGGCGGCGAGGGCTCCACCGGCGCGGCCCTCACCCTAGGCAAGCGCCTGTCCAGCGACCTCTATGTCACCTACGAGCAAAGCCTCTCGGGCGCCATGGGCACGCTGTACATCTTCTACGACCTCTCGCGCCGCCTCACCCTGCGCGGCCAGACCGGGGAAACCAGCGCGCTGGACCTGATCTACACCGTGCGCAAGGACTGACGCCTCACCCCCGCGCAGCCGCCCTGCCGGCGCTGCGCGGGGCGGGCCTGCCATGGGTTTACAATCGCCGTTTGCTCCTCTCCGTAGTTCAATGGATAGAACGGGCGCCTCCTAAGCGCCAGATACAGGTTCGATTCCTGTCGGAGGGACCATCAGATGGTTTTTGCATTAATCATTTGCGCGCACTGTAAATGGTCTGGTGACATACCGGGGACATGAACAGTGCAGAAACGACAAGAGCCCCTCGACACCGGATAGGGTGTTGAGGGGCTTTTTTGCATCGCACACCGTCATAGATCGCGATTCGCCCCGCTCCCGTTCGGGGCGATCGTCCAGAGCCAGTCCTATGTACGGAACCGATAGCACAGGCTGACGAGCTGCTGCAGCCTCGGCGCACCCATCAAGCACGCGGACTGAGTCGCTTGCGGTTTGGCATGAATTGGATGGAGCCTTTGCCCGACTGCCGCAGCATGGAGACTCAATGGCCGCAGGACCCTGCACCTGCAGCAAAAACACAACAACTGGGGGGACTCTCTCCTACCCCAGCACCCTCTGATGACGCGCCTGGTAACGCGATCTGCTCAGACTTGCTCAGATTCAGAATGTTTCTTTTTGTTCTAATTTGTAGCAAAAGTCTCACTATGAGACCAAGGCCCAAACCTCCGGTCTAAGCAAGTCTTCTTTCCAGCCTCCCCAATCCTCAAGGCGTGCATTGCAAGCTTTCAGGGGTTTTCCTCAAAGGTGTCCACACATGATTCAGCGCCGTTCTTTGCAGCACGTCCTCGCCGCCGCTTCGCTCTCACTCATTGCCTGTGCCGTAAGCGCCGCCGATTACGCCTATATTCCCAATTCAAACAGCAGAACAATTTCGGTCATCAATACCGCGACTGGCGAACTTTCCACCACATTAAGTCCAGCAAGCATGGACGCAACGTTAAATGATTACATCTACACTCTTGCATTGCGACCAGGCGCCAGCAATGAGTCATGGTTCGGGCAATATCTATCAAACAACAAACTAGGCGTCATTGACACGACAAACAACACACTGAAGACAGTAATCAATGGTACTGGAGGCTCTGTAGCCATAACTTTTTCTTTAAATGGCGCAATAGCTTATGTCAGTGACCACTCCGGTCAAAAGCTGCATGTCATTGACGCCACCACAAAACAGATAACGAACAGCCTAAGTACCGGATGCCGGACCATCGCCTCTGCACTAAGCGCTGATGGCGCATCGCTTTACGTACGGTGCGATTCTGGGGTAATCCAAAAACTGGACACAGCAACTAACACG
This sequence comes from Delftia sp. WSY_10, assembly GCF_043104705.1. Classification (NCBI taxonomy): domain Bacteria; kingdom Pseudomonadati; phylum Pseudomonadota; class Betaproteobacteria; order Burkholderiales; family Comamonadaceae; genus Delftia; species Delftia sp. WSY_10. The sequence continues at coordinate 141,052 of NZ_JBICKY010000004.1, forward strand.
TTGTCCACGTTCCCAAATACCACCACTAATGGTTATGGGTTAGCTTATGACCCCACAGGCAGCGGAAAGCTTTACGCTTCCAACAATTCAGCCCCAATTGTTTATCTGCTTAACTTATCGGATAATTCGGTTACTCAGATACCAATAACTGGACTTCAAGGAGCCGCTAGTAAAGTCGCAGTACGCAAAAATGGCAGCAAGCTGTATGTCGGAGGAGGAAATAATGTACTCCACATTGTTGACACTGCTAACACCTCAACGCAAACCTCGATCACACTGAACGGTCCAGCATCTACCATTACAGGGCTTGGTATCTCGGCAAACGATGCGGCGTTGTATGCCATTACATCGAATGGCACAGTCCATGTCATTGATGTCGCCACCGATACGGAAACCAAGACGATATCTGCCGCAGCCGGCGCCTCTTCTTCCTGGATCTGGGGTGACTTCCTCGGCAACGTCGTCGCCAGTGCCACGCCGGGTGGACCCTCGGTGGCATCGATTGCCCCGCAGGGCACACCATCAGCCAGCGCCACAAGCATCAATTTCGCAGTGACCTTCAGCGAAGCGGTCAACGGAGTGGATGGCACCGATTTCGCGCTGACCACTACAGGCACCGCCACCGGCACGATGGGCACGCCATCCAGTGCCGACAACGGCATCACATGGACTGTACCCGTCACTGCCATCAGCGGCACGGGCAGCCTGCGCCTGGACCTCAACAGCAGCGGCACCGGCATCGAGAGCACCGCAGCAGCCAAGCCCATTGCAGGGGGCTTCGCGACAGGAACCGTGCACAACGTTGATGTACAGGTGCCAGTCGCTGGCGCTTGTGGCACGGCGGCGGGCCAAGCCACGGCACTGGCCCCTGCAGCGGGCCTGTGCAGCGCGGGCACGGCTACGGCGATCTCCAGCGCCAGTGGCAAATACACCTGGCAGTGCCAGGGCTTGAACGGCGGCAGCGCCAACAGCTGCGAAGCCCCCTGGTCCACCGCTGGAGGCAGCAAGGCAATGGTCGCACTGCAGACAGCCAACGGTTGGCAGGTGAGCAACGCCAGCTTCAGCACCACGCCACCCGCGACCGCTCCGCAAGGCGTGACTTTCCCCTCTGGACTGCTCTCGCTGAATCTCAGCAGCGGCAACCTGGGCAGCGATGCAACCGTCACCCTGAACTTCAGCACACCGGTGCCTGCAGGCGCGGTATACATGAAGTACGGCCCCAGCCCTGATGGTTTCAACTGCCAAGGCGCAGCATGTGCTCAACCACACTGGTACCAACTGCCTGCCAACCGCGCTGTGCTGGCATCGGACCGGCTGAGCGCCACGTTGACGTTGACCGACGGCGGGCTCGGCGACAACGACGGCATAGCCAACCAATCCATCCAGGATCCGGGAGGCTTTGCAGTGCTGGCAGCACCCGCCAGCACTGCGGCGATTCCCACCCTGTCTGAATGGGGCATCATCGCGCTGTCGTCCCTCCTGGCCATGTTCGGCATCGCAAGAATGCGCCGCCGCCAGGGCTGAAAACAAAAGCCACCTTCGGGTGGCTTTTTTCATTTCACCGGCCGCGAAGCAAACAACCGGGCTTACCGCTCTCTGCCGTCCCTCAATGCATTTCCTTGATAGCTCCATGGCAAGAACCCAGAACCCGGCTCCAACACAAAAAATCGTCACCGTCAGCTGACTCAATGCCTACCATGGGTCAATACTGGAAATCCTCAATTCAATCCCATTGAGATGATCGCAGTGTGAATGCGATCTCAATATCAATTGAAATGCCCTACCCGACACAATAAAACAAAACAATTCCTTGCAAAATAAAATACGCCTTCATACACTCCAGTCTCCAACTTTCATGGAGGAGAACGCAATGACTGGAATTCGTCGTGATGTCAATCAAGGTGGAACTGTCTGGAATGAAACGCTGATCTGGTATTCCAAAGCCGTGGGGCACCTTTACTCCCTTCCCATTACGGACAGGACCAGCTGGAGATATCTTGCCGCCATTCATGGCATCAACAAGAGCGGCTGGATCAGTGCCGGCGTGCTTTCGGCCAAGGACCCTTTGCCACCCACCTCCGAAACCGAGGAGATGTGGGACCAATGCCAGCATGGCACCTGGTACTTTCTTCCCTGGCATCGCGGCTATCTCGCCGCATTCGAAGCCATTGTGGCGAAGACCGTCAAGGAGCTTGGTGGCCCTGCCGACTGGGCGCTTCCCTATTGGAACTACCTGAATTCCAGCAATCAGGCCGCACGCAACATACCCCAGGCTTTCCTGGAAGAGAAATTGCCGGATGCTTCTCCCAATTTCCTGGCCAAGGCCAGGCGCAATGGGTCAAAGCGCCTGGGACCAACGCCTGACATTCCCCGTGATATCACGCTGGGTTGCCAGGACTACCACCGCTTCACCAGCGCTCCCGGCACCTTGGAATACGGCGGTGGCATCACCGCCTTTTCCCATGACGGCAGCGACACTGGCGCCATTGAATCCAATCCGCACAATCTGGTTCACATCATGGTCGGCGGACTGCAGGAGCCCTATGGATTCATGTCAGACCCCGACTATGCCGCCCTGGACCCGATTTTCTGGGTGCACCATTGCAATGTGGACCGGCTTTGGGCAGCCTGGCTGACCCAGCCCGGCAACATCCAGGACAACAGCGCCGCCTGGAGCAACGGCCCTGCCGGCCGCGGCTTCGTCATGCCGGACACCGAAGGAAAGCTGGCCTCCTATGATCCGGGTGAAACCCTGCCGGGCGGTGCGCTGGCCCCTGACTATGACAATCTGACCAGCGGCACGGGCGCCACCACGCTCACGGCCAGCACGGCAGGCCTCACACCGCAGGAGATCGACATGCCCGCAGAATTCTCGACGGTCCCGCCGCCCGCGCCGCGTGTACTGGGCTCCAATGCGGAGCGGGTCATCGTGGGCCGCACGCCGCGGCTGACCACCGTATCGATCGCGGACCCCGGTGCCGCAAAGGTCGAGTTGCTGCAGGCAGGCGCCGCGCTGCCGCGGCCACAGCGCTACTTTCTTCACCTGGAAGGCATTCGCGGCAATGCGCCCAGCGGCGTGCTGACGGTCTCCATCGGCTCGCCCGGAGCGGCGGCACGGCATGCCGACACCGTCGCCCTGTTCGGATTGGCCAAGGCCTCGGCCAGCGACGGACCGCATGGAGGCAACGGACTGGGTGCCACCATCGACATCACCGATGCCACGCAGGCCATCCTGGACGCAGGCGGCAGTCTGGACCAGTTGAACGTGGCCATCGAACAGCCCGAAGCCGATCCCGGGCGCGAAATCACCGTGGACCGCGTGAGCGTGGTCGCACAGGACGCCACCCGCTAAGGCTCGTGTATGGACGCGCTGCTGAGAGACCTGCGGACCGCTCCCGCGCCAGCACTGATGGCCGTGTCGGGGGCAGGCTTCATCAGCCTGGCCATCAGCCCGCCTGCCACGCCCGGCCTGTCGCTGTGCGGCTCGCTGTCCTCGGTCACGCTGGCCGACCTGTCGCCGCTGGTGCTGGACGGGCACACGCTCGGCATCCTCGGTGTGGCATGGCTGGCCATGGTCCTGGCCATGATGCCGCTGCTGGCACTGCGGCAGGTGCGCCACGCCATGCGATCGAGCGTGGCCCGCCGGCGCCTGCCGGCGGCGGGCCTGCTGCTTGCGGGCTATGCGCTGGTGTGGATGGCAGCCGGGCTGGTCATGGTGCCGCTTGCCGCCCTCTTGCACGCAGCAGCGCATCCCGCGCTCATTCTTGCCTGCATTGCCGTGGCGGTCCTGTGGAGTTCATCGCCCGCAGGAACACGCGCCCACAATGCCTGCCACAGGCTGTACCCCGTGGCCGCCAGCGGCCCCACGGCCAACCGGGACAGCCTGCAGCACGGACTGCGAACCGGCGTGGCATGCGCCACGGCATGCTGGCCGTGGATGCTGGCGCCCTTCGCCTTTCCCGCGGCCTGGCACCTGCCGGCCATGGCTGTTGCTGCCGTTTTGCTCTTTGTGGAGCGCACAGGCCCATCGCTGCGGCCCGCCTGGCGCCTGCCCTATGTCCTGCGGCGCCTTCTGCACGGCAAGCCGCGCACGTCGCTGGGCCGGGCGACAAGACACTGAACCTTGTGGAGGGTGAGCCTCACCCCCGCCCGGCCAGCTCCGCCACCCCTCGCACCAGCGCACGCCCGGCGTCCGTCGCCTTGCCGTAATGCGCCAGCAGTGCCTGTACATCGGCGTCGGGCGCATGGGAGCGCAGGGACAGCAGCACGTAGCCGATATCGACGCCGGCAAGGTGCAATTGCTGCAGCGCCGTGGCGTCGGGAACGAGGGCGCCGGACTCGAATTGCTGCAGGACCTGTTTGGCTTGGCCGGCCTTGCGGGCGAGTTCGGCTTCGCTGAGGTTCAGGCGCTGGCGCTCCTGCTGCAGGCGGGCCGCGAGGGTGGGTTCGGGGCGCTCATGCTGGATGGCGTTCGGGTCAAACAAACGTTGACCTGTCAGCAGGTAGGCGACGTCCACTCCCTGCTCGGCGACAGCCATGAGGTAACCCGCATCAGGCTTTCTGACGCCCTTCTCATAGTTGAGTTGGGACATCTTTGACACTCCCGCGATAGCGCCAAACGCCTCTTGGCTCAGGCCCAGCCTATTTCTTTCCTCCGTCAGGCGCGCAGAGAAATCAAACATTTTTTATATAAACTATTGACGATCAAATTTTCGTTTGATAGCCTATGGAGCGTTGTCACTACAAGCGCCAAATACTACCTGACCCCTCAGGCGGCTCCTTTGCTGCGCCTGTACGTTGCTCGAAGGAGGTCCATGAAGCATGCCGCCGCAAAACCATCGCGCAAGAAACTCGCCAAGGCGGACCGCGCGCTGTTCCTGCAGGCCGCTGAAGCACTCACGCAGGCCGCGATGACCGACGAGAAGCACCGGCACAGCGGGGAGTCCGACCGCCTGCTGCGCATCGCCAGCGATGTGGCACGCCACGCGGCGCAGCCCGGCTCGACGTGCGATCTGCAGAACACGGCGTTTGACGTGGCCGCCTGCATCAATTCGGCGCGGCTGGTGCCCGGCGATGCGGAGTCAGGCCCACGCACCCGCCTGCTGGCAGTAGCGGCCCAGGCGCTGGCTCAGATATCAGAGACGCCGGTGGACGGGATCGTGTTTCCGCGCACCACGCTGTACGAATTGCAAGCGAGGCTGGACACCGGTGCAACGCCATCGCAGTGGCGCGAACTGGCCCGCGAGGCCAACTACGAGGTCCAGCAGTTGGCGCAGGTGCTGATGCAAATGGGCGACTACCAGAACACGGAGAGCCATATCGTGGCGCACGGCATGGCGGCACGCATCTCGCAGTTGTCGGAGATCGTTTACGTGGCGGCCGCCCTGCATGGCGAGCACCGTGATGAATGGGGTTCACAGACCTTTCGTGACGTGCGCGATGTCTTTGAAGGCGGCATGGGCCGCCCGGGGTGAACCGGGTGCGGATCAGCCCTGAACGACCACGTTCTCCAGCCGCAGCACGGCCTCGCGCACTTCGCCCAGCCGCGTGTCCTGCGCCTGCGAGGCCTGCCACGCCACACCGACCCACAAAGGCCTCGCCACGCGCAAGCCGCGTCTGCACATCGGCGTCGGGCGTGGCGGAGCGCAGAGACAACAGCACCTAGCCAATATCGACTCCAGCAAGGTGCAGTTGCTGCAACGCCGTGGCGTCAGGGACAAGGTCGCCGGACTCGGACTGCTTCAGGGTCCGTTGGTCCTGGCCGGCTTTGTGGGCCATTCGGTGAAGTTCAAGCGCTGGAACTCTTGGTACAGGCGGGCGGCGAGGGTTGGTTCGGGGCGCTCGTGCTGGACGGTAAATGAGTTCCTTATGCTATCTTTGCTTAATATTGAGGTGGATAACAGCAGCAATCATGCGCAATATCATTTTGCCAAACTGGATAGCTATCGGGATCCCTGAGACAGCACATAATTGCGCCACAACAGGTTCCATTAAGAGATTGGCAACGAATATCGCAGCAGCCATACGTTCCTGATGCACTCTGAGATTTCAGGACAATAGGACTTTCCAAGCTCAAATCGCAGGTTTTTCTAGGCATATTTTTCAAGTATCCCTCTTCGTCCTGGATGTCAGCTATGGTTACCTCCACCTGCATCTCGTCAGATGCTTCGTCAAGTCTGAAAAAGGCAGGAACTGATTTTTCCACAACTGCAAAAATATCGCGCTTGGACAACCAAGTTTCACCACCCTCTACACCAGAGTATAAAGTCGCAGATAAGCTATATTTCTTCAAATTATTCACTTGAATATTTTTTATCACATATTCTATAGCAACAATCATTCCTTCTTGACTGGATGTGAGCTTTATTGAATCACCCAAACCCACGACGGCACTCCTTTTAACCACCTCACCCTTGAAATGAGTGGATATTTTTACCTGCACGACCTCTTCATTCGCCAGGACGGTATCAGGAAAAATCGCACTCAATATTACAAAGAAAAAAACAAGTAAACTTTTCATAATTCTCCCCCAGAAAGATTAAGAGCCATAGAAATATCGCCTATTGATTTAATACAGGCGAGTTGCTCAACTTGCGCCAAGCAGCCTTCGAGAGGGAACATGGTCCAATCAATTGAATTCTAAAACTCCAGCTTGGGAAAAGCTGAGAACTGGATAATCAAAAGCACCAAAAACCCAACTCCAAAGGTGGGCGGCATTGTTCTGGCGTGACCATCCGCCAAGAGCGGACCGGCGCAGCTGGAGTCAGCGTACGGCTACTGATTTTTAGGGGCTGGCCCAATGTTATAGGGAAATTCTATAGATGCAATAAATGCGTGCAAACAGGCTATCGATAGTTTAAGAATTTTCTTAGGAATCCTCTGCAAAAATCGACTTTTTCTGTGACAGCCAACTTCAGGCATGAACTATCTATCGTTGCAATCGCAACGACTTACAGGCGACTGGCTGTCTGGACAGTGTTGTGATGAATGGTGCGTAGCAGATCGTTTTTGATCTGTGCAGAGGACCCTTAACCTTCTGACCGATGCTGCCGATCCATGTACAGTGCCCACCGGTTGGCAAAGTTCATGGCGTGGGCCAGTCGGCGAGGCTGACTTGGACAATCGGAGTCACAAGGTGAGGCAGACTGCCTACTCGGGCCATAGGCCCCGAGTGCTCAGCTACCATCAGTGCCCCAATCACCGATGCAGTCCCCCTGAAAGGCCCTCATGCTGCTGTACGCCGATTCGCAATTCACCTCTCCCTATGCCCTGTCCGTGTTCGTGTCGCTGAAGGTCAAGGGGATTGACTTCGAGCTGCGCACGCTGGACCTTTCGGCGGGACAGAACACCGGGGCGGACTATGTGGCCGCGTCACTGACGGCACGGGTGCCTACGCTGGTGGATGGCGATTTCAGCCTGTCGGAGTCGTCGGCGATTTCCGAGTATCTGCAAGAGCGCTTTGGCGGCGCCCGGCTCTATCCCGAGGATGCGCAGGCGCGCGCCCGTGTGCGCCAGGTCCAGGCCTGGCTACGCAGCGATCTGATGGCCTTGCGCTCGGAGCGCAGCACCGAGGTGGTGTTCTACCGCCCCACGCCCACGCCGCTGTCGGATGCGGGTCAGGCGGCGGCGCGCAAGCTGTTTTCGGTGGCCGGTGCCTTCATCCGCGCGGAAGATGACCACATCGCCGGCCCATGGTCGATTGCCGATGTGGATCTGGCGCTGATGCTCAATCGCCTGGTGCTCAACGGCGATGCCGTGCCCGCGCCGCTGGCCGCCTATGCGCGCCGGCAGTGGCAGCACCCCGCCGTCCAGCAGTGGCTGGCCCTGCCCCGCCCGCCCCTGGCAGGCTGATCCGAACGGATACGGCAGGCCATGGACAGCCTTCTCTACATGGGCGTGCGGATCACGCCCGCGTCACTTCCCAGCGATGCCTCGCCAGGCGCCTGGCTGCCGCGCGCCACCTTGCTGGAGGTGGCCAGCGGCAAGGCCCTGGAGGCCATCACAGATGACCAGCCCTGCGACACGCAGCCAGAGGCCGATGCCCGCGCGCTGCGACTGGGCAAGCGCCATGTGATGAAGGTGCTGCATCAAGGCTGAGGCGCCAGGGTGCTGGCGCCTGCCCGCGCCCCTCAATCCATCTTCACGGCCACCAGCTTCCATCCCATCAGGCCTTCCCGCCTGAAAATGAAGCCGCCCGGCTCGCCGCGCGGGTGCACGAAGACCTTGGACCAGCCCTGGTACTCCACGGAGTAGTCCTTGCGCGGCGGCCCGCCCTGGGTGTCCACGCCCACGCCTGCGGCGGCCACGTCCGTGGGTTTGCCGGGCTTGCCTTTTTCCAGCATGAGCATGACGCCGTCGGGCGAGACCAGCGCCTCGGTGAACTGGCTGACCAGGCCCTGGGCCAGTTGCTGGCCAAAGCCGGCCAGGGGGTTGGAGGCTCTGTCGCCCGAGCCGCCCATCTGGGATTGCAGCCTGGCCATCATCTGGCCCTTGATGCTTTCGCGCAGCGCAGGGAAGTCCACGTAGCCGGACAGGGCCTGGGCGTCGCGACGCTCCACGGCCTTGCCGATCTGGTGCAGGGCGATATAGGGCGATGCATAGAGCAGGCCGGCCGCAGCCACGCAGAGGGCGGCCAGCGCACCGGCCAGTGTTTTGGGTTTCATGGATCTCTTTCGTGAAAGCGTGCCAGCGGCCACGCGCAAACGCGGATTCTAGGCGGGCCCGTCCGGCGCGCGGCGCCGGCCAGGGACGGCCCCGGGCACAGGCCGCCTCTTCCTGCCGCAGCAATGGGCAGAGAACCCCTATCAGGCCAGGGCGAATACCTGAAAAGCTGGTATTGCCTGCTCCATCCGATTCATATTATAGTTTGTAACAAATAGTTTACAAACCAATACAACATGGATCGCCATTGGCCACGCAGGCCATCGGCAAGCCAGCATCGCCGTTTCCGGATGCCTGTGAGCCTTTGTGCAGACCGGGCATTTACCGTGAATGAAATCTCATTTTCACGACCGAGTTCTTTTTGCGAGAGATGTGAGCCATCACGGGGCGGCCTGACAACGCGAGTACCCACCAACCATCCGCAATGCATGCAAAGGACGCAGTATGAATAATTTCAAGTTATCGACTCGCCTGACCGCCTTGATTGGTTTTCTCTCACTGCTCATGATCGTGATCGGCGCTTTCGGGCTTTATGGAATCAGCGAGTCCAACCGCCGATTCAGGGTGGTCTATGAAGAGCGCCTGGTCGCACTGGGCGATCTGCTGGAAGTGCAGCGCCTGCTGCTGCGCAACCGCAATGCGGTCTCGAGCGCCATTGCCGTGCACCTGCCCGAATACACGCAGCAAAAGCAGCAGGAGATACAGACCAACATCAACGACGTGAACAAGGCCTGGGCCTCGTTCCGCCAGACCCGGATGACAGAGGAAGAGGCGCAGCTGGCCGACCGCTTCGAGGCCGTGCGCGCGCTGTTCCTGCAGGGCTTTCTGAAGCCGGCCCAGCAGGCGCTGCTGTCCGGTGACCTGGAGCTGGCCCGGCAGCTGCTGATCGACAAGGACGAGGCGCTGTACGCGCCGCTGCGTGATGTGATCGTGCAGCTGACCGCGCTGCAGACCCGCGTCGCCAAGGAGGAATACGAGGCCGCGCAATCGCTGTACCAGGTGATTTTTGCGGTGGCCGTGGGCTCCATCATCGGGGGCGTGCTGCTGGGAGTGCTGCTGGGCTGGTCCATCATCCGCAACATGGCGCGGTCGCTGCGACAGGCCATCCATACGGCCGATGCCGTGGCGGCAGGCGATTTGACGCGGCACATCGATGTGCGCGGCAAGGACGAGGTGTCCATGCTGCTGCGCGCGCTGCAGACCATGCAGGAGGGGCTGCGCGGCGTGGTGCGCCAGGTGCACCAGGGATCGGTCAGCGTGGCGGCGGCCAGCGGGCAGATCGCGCAGGCTAACCAGGACCTGTCCTCGCGCACCGAAAGCCAGGCCAGCGCGCTGCAGCAGACGGCAGCCTCCATGGAGCAGCTCAGCTCCACCGTGCGCCAGAACGCCGACAACGCGCAGATGGCCAACCAGCTGGCCCTGGGCGCCTCCACCGTGGCCGAGCAGGGCGGCGAAGTCGTGCGGCAGGTGGTCGATACCATGCGCGGCATCAGCGAATCGAGCCGGCAGATCGCCGACATCATCAACGTGATCGATGGCATTGCCTTCCAGACCAACATCCTGGCGCTGAACGCGGCCGTGGAAGCGGCACGCGCCGGCGAACAGGGCCGGGGCTTTGCCGTGGTGGCCACCGAGGTGCGCGGCCTGGCCAGCCGCAGCGCCGAGGCCGCCAAGCAGATCAAGCAGCTCATCACCGACAGCACCAGCCGCGTGCACAACGGCAGCGCGCTGGCCGACCAGGCCGGCACGACCATGGCCGAGGTGGTGGACGCCATACGCCGCGTGACGGATCTGATGGGCGAGATCAGCGCCGCCAGTTCCGAGCAAAGCTCGGGCGTGGCCCAGATCGGCCAGGCGGTCACGCAGATGGACCAGGCCACCCAGCAGAACTCGGCGCTGGTGGAGGAGATGGCCGCCGCGGCCTCCAGCCTGCGCGGCCAGGCCGGCGACCTGGTGCGCACGGTGGGCGCCTTCAAGCTGGAGGCGGCAAGCGGCCATCAGCATGCCGCCGTGGAGCTGCAGCGCAGGCAGCCCATGCTGGCAGCAGGCTGAGACGGAAAGAATAAACAGCGCGCGCGAGAAGCAGCCAGACAGGCCAAGCAAGGCGGCAACAGGCCCTGGCCGCCGGGCCAGCTCAATGCAGCGCGGTGCCCCTGGCGCCGCGGCTGCGTGCCATCTTGACGCGGTACATGGCCGCGTCGGCCTTTTGCAGCGCGTCGTCGGCGTCAATGGAGTCCGGCCGCAGGCAGACCACGCCCACGCTGGCGCCGCCGTAGTCCAGCGTCTTGCCATCGGGCAACTCGACCTTCATGACCGAGGCCTCCGACAGGCGCTGCTGCAGGTCGCGCGATACGGCGTCGGCCTCGCTGCCGAACAGCGGGCCCACGCCGATGAACACGAACTCGTCACCGCCGAAGCGCGCCAGCATGTCGGCGCTGCGCAGATGGGAGGACAGGCGCTCTCCCATGGCGCGCAGCAGTGCGTCGCCGGCCTCGTGGCCGTGCTCGTCGTTCACGTTCTTGAAGCGGTCCAGGTCGATGAAGCCCACCACCACGCATTCCTGGCTGCGTGCGCAGCGCGCAATCAGCCGGCCCAGCTCGTCGGTGAGGCAGCGCCGGTTGGGCAGGCCGGTCAGCGGGTCCAGCAAGACCAGTGCCGCCAGCTCCTGGTTGGCCTTGCTCAGGCTGGTGATGAGCTGCTCGCGCTCCACGCGCTCGGCGATGAGGTTGGCGAACAGGCGCAGCAGGCCCTGGGCCTCGGTGCTCAACGCCTGGGAGGTCTTGCTGGCCGCGCACAGCGTGCCGTAGAGCTGGCCGTCGGAAAAGCGTACCGGGGCGCTGGCGTAGGTGCGAATGCCCAGTTCACGCGCGGCCTCGGAGTCGCCCCAGCAGGCACCGACATCGGGCGTGTACATGCGGCCTTCGTCCAGGGCGCGCTTGCACAGCGTGTCGCCCCAGGGGACGACCAGGCCTTCGGGAATCTGCATCTCGCTCGCGTTGCGCGCGTACAGCACGCGCTGCTGGCCCTGTTCTTCGTTGATGGTGGTGAGATAGGTGGACTCCAGATGCGTACTCTCTTCGAGCATTTGCAGCAGGGGCCGCGTCAACTCTTCCAGAGAATGCGCCTGGGTCACGGACTGGGACAGGCGCTGGACAAGGGACTCCATGAAATACCTCTCGAAATGACGACGGAAGCAGGCTGCCCGCGCGCCTGATGAGGGAATGGGAAGGCAGGCGGGCCGGCACCAATTTGGGGATTGTGACCCGGCCAGACGCAGGCGGGAAGCATCCCGGCCGCGCTGCAGGCCGACAAGCCTGCGCGCCACGCGCCGCTGTCAGCAGGCCGACACAGGCGGCCATATCACCTGCACGCGCAGGCCGCCCAGCGTGGGCGAGCGGTCGAGCAGCAGGCGTGCTCCATGCCGCTGGGCAATGGTCTGCACGATGGCCAGGCCCAGTCCGCTGCCCTGCGCCTGCTGGCCCGCAGAAGCCGCTGAAGGCCCGCGCACAAAGCGCCGCAGCACCAGTTCGCGCTCGCTTTCGGCAATGCCGGGGCCCGAGTCCTCGACCACCAGCGCGCGGCTCTGGGCATCGCTGCGCCAGCCCACATCGACGCGGCCGCCTTGCGGAACGTACTTGATGGCGTTGTCCAGCAGGTTGCGCACCAGCATCTGCAAAGCCTGTGCGTCGCCCGCCACGGCAAAGGACTGCCGCAGATGCGGGGACTCGCTCAGGCCCATGTCCAGGCCGTGCTGCTGGGCCGCCACGGCCTGGTCCGCCAGGGCCTGCTCCACCACCTCGCGCAGGTCCACGTCGGCAGGTGCGGCCGTGGCAGCGCCGTGCTGCCCCTGCATGCCTTGCGGGCCTGGGGCCGTGCCTTGTACCGTGCCTTGGGTTTCCTGCCGCGCCAATGTCAACAATTGTTCGACGAGCCGTGTGGCCCGGTCTATGCCGGCCGAAAGACGCTGCACGGCCTCGTCATGCGCGGCCGCATCGGGCGCGCGCTGCAAGGCCACCAGTTGCAGCTTGAGCGCGGCCAGCGGAGAGCGCAGCTCGTGCGCGGCGTCGGCCACGAAGTGCTGCTGCGCCTCGAAGGCCTGGCCCACGCGCTGCAGCAGCGCGTTGAGCTCGGCCACCAGGGGCCGCACCTCGTCGGGCAGGCCCTCGGCAGGCACGGGGGCCAGGTCCTGCGGGCGGCGCGCGGCCAGCTCGCGGCGCACGCGCTGCACGGGCGCCAGCGAACTGCGCACCACCCACCACACGGCCAGCGCCAGCACGGGCGCCAGCAAGGCGATGGGCAGCAGGCTTTGCCAGGCGGCATCGCGCGCCAGCGTGCGGCGCACGCGCATGTCCTGCGCCACCTGGATCACCTGCGAGCGCGTCTGCAGCGAGAACACGCGGTAGACGGTGCCGCGCGCGGGCACATCGGCAAAGCCCAGCACGGCCATCTGCGGCAATGCCGCACCCAGCGCGGACTCGAAAATGCGCAGGCCCTCGTTGGTCCAGACCTGGACGATGAATTCGTGGTTCTCATCCTCGGGCGGCGTGCCCTGGGGCCTGCCGCGCGCATCCACCGGCAGGCCGGCGCGCAGCGCAAAGGCGGTCTGCTGCATCTGGTAGTCGAACAGGGTGTCGGTCTGCAGCAGCGCGTTGCGGTAGGCCAGCAGGCCCTGCAGCAGCGCCGTGAGCACGATGGCCGCGCCCAGGAACATGAGCAGCCGCGTGCCCAGTGCGCCGGGCAGGCGGCCGCGCAGCCGGGCGATGACAGAGGAAGCAGGCGCCGTCATGGCTTGGGCACCATGTAGCCCACGCCGCGCACATTGAGGATCAGCCCCGCGCCCAGTTTCTTGCGCAGGCCGTGGATGTAGACCTCGATGGCGTTGCTGCTGACCTCGTCGCCCCAGCCGTAGAGCTTGTCCTCGATCTGCTGGCGCGACAGCGTGCTGCCCGGGCGCGCCAGCAGCGTCTCCAGCACCGCCCATTCGCGGCCGGAGAGCACCACGTCGCGCCCCTCGACACTGGCCTCGCGCGTGGCGGGATTGAGCCGCACGCCTTCGCGCTCGTACAGCGGATCCATTGCGCCCGACGCCCGGCGCGCCAGCGCACGCAGCCGCGCGAGCAGCTCGTCCAGGTCATAGGGTTTGACCACGTAGTCGTCGGCCCCCGCATCCAGCCCGGCAATGCGGTCGCGCACGGCATCGCGCGCCGTGGCCACCAGCACCGGCGTGCGGTCGCGGCGCCCGCGCAGGCGGCGCAGCACCTGCAAACCGTCCTGCCCCGGCAGGCCCAGATCCAGCAGCACCATGTCATAGCCATGGCCGCCACCCGGGCCGGGGCACAGGGCCGCATCGGCCTGCAGGCCGTCACGGACCCAGTCCACCGCATGGCCCTCGCCGCGCAGCAGGGTCTGCACGGCCTCGCCGATCATGGCGTCATCTTCGACAAGCAGTAAGCGCATGGCAGAAGAATAGCTCCCTGGACGGCTGGCTCAGTTCTGAGGCACATGCCGCCCGAAACTGGCGCGCTCAAACGTCAGGGACAGCGAGCAAGGGCCTAAGCCGGCCGCGCCGCCCCGCCGCGAGGCTGTCGTCCCCCTCCTTCGCGAAGCGATTAGAGAGGGGGAAGGCGCGCAGCGACTCAGGGGGTGAGCGGCGGTCACACCGCCGCTTCAATCTTCGGCATGGCCATGCGGGCCTTGGTCAGCGCCATGCCCAGGTTGGCCGTGCGCCGGCAGACGAAGACGGCCACGTAGTCGGGCATGAGCTTGCCGCGCAGGAAGACGTGGATGAGGTTGTCGCTGTTGACGATGAGTTCCTGGAAGTAGTGGTGGCCGTCGTCCTTGAGGCCGCGCGACTTCTTGAACAGGCTCTCGATCATCGAGACGTTGGGGCCGTTGAACAGGTCGGCCGTGGCAGCGGCCACGAGATCGATGACTTCGCGCGGATGCGAGTCCACCGTGCGGATGGCCAGCAGCATGCCGGAGGCGGCATCCACATAGCCGATGGCCAGACATTCGGGCACCGAACCGGCCACCTCGCTCAAAACGTTATCCAGGCTCATTGCAGCTTTCCTTTTTTGTGAATGGATGTGATCGGTCAGCCCATCTTCAGCAGCAGTGCCACTTCGTACGCATACAGCAGGTCCTCCTGGGCCTGGGACTGCACGTACTGGGCATCGATGAGGCGCACGCGGCGCAGCGCCTCGTCGGCGGTGAGGCCCTCGCGCACCAGCCATGCGGCCAGCACCGTGCCCGTGCGGCCCAGGCCGGCCAGGCAGTGCACGGCCAGCACCTCGCCCGCGCGCAGCATGGCCGACATGCGCGCCAGCAGCATCTGGATCTGGGCCACCGACGGTGATTCGTGGTCCCGCACCGGCAGGTGCAGGTTGCGCAGGCCATGGCGCTGCAGCGGCTCCTGCGGCAGGTCGTTTTCGGTCAGCGTGATCAGCACGGTGACGCCGCAGCCGCGCAGGGCCTTCAGGTCGAAGTCCATGGACTGCACCACGCCCGGTTGCGGCGCGCCCGCCAGCCGGCCCGGCACCAGCCAGGCAAAGCCGCTGGGGCCACGGCTGGCCGGCACGGCCTGCGGGTCGGCCACCAGCGGCTGCCAGTCCACCAGCACGGAGGGATTGACGGCGCGCGGCCGGGCTGCGGCAGCGGGTGTCGGTGCGGGTGCGGGTACCGGCGCAGGCACGGGTACGGGCTCAGGTGCAGGCGCGGGCGCAGATGCAGGTACAGGCATGGGTTCGGATGCAGGCTCGGCGGCCACTGCGTCCGACAGGAATTCGGAGATCGCGGCCACGGCCGCTGCAGGCAGCGGAGGAGGCAGGGGCACGCCCTCCTCCAGGTCTTCGGCCCGCGCATCGGGAGAGGCCACGGCACAGCTGCCGGTGCGCAGGAACTGCTGGCCCGCCAGCGACAGCGGCGCACGCTGGAAGGCTTCCATGGATTGCGCCTCGGCAATGCGGCCGCCGGCCAGCAGCAGCATGTCCTGCGCCACGGCCTGTGCGTGCTGCTGGTGGTGCGTGCTCATCAGCACGGCCGTGCGCTGGGCCACCTGGCGCAGCAGCTCCAGCAGCACGAAGGCCTCGTAGCCCTCAAGCTCTGCCGTGGGCTCGTCCACCATCAGCAGGGCCGGCTCGGCCAGCGCTTCGCGCAGGATGGCCACGGCACGCTGCTGCACGGGGGACAGCTGCAGCGCCGGCTGGTCGAACATCAGCGCAAGCTCGGGAAAGCCGAAGGCCTGCACCTGCACGCGGCACCAGTCGCGCAGCGCATGCGGCACGAGCTTGAGGCGGGGCCGGGCCAGCTCGACGATGGCGTCGAAGGTGCTGGCCATCATCAGCCGGGCCTGCTGCTGCACCAGGCGCGGCGCCTGCATGGCGCCGGTCCATTCCTGGCCCGCGTAGCGCACGCTGCCCCAGCGACGAAAGCGCGGATTGGCGGCATTGAGATCGGCCAGCGTGCGCAGCAGCGTGGACTTGCCCGAGCCGCTGGGGCCCAGCAGGGCCGTGATGCCGTGGGTGGGCAGCGTGAAGTCCACCTCAGCCAGGATGACGCGCGCGCCGAACGATGCGCCCAAACCCGCCGCCTGCAAGCTGTAGTCCTGCTTCAAAGCATGCCCTTCCTGTTTTGCCATGGGCCCTTGCGGGCGCTTCTTCCTGAAACCAGAACGGTGCACGCCCGCCTGGATGGGCCGGCAGTCTAAGCGTATTCGCTCTATCTCAAATCGTCACAATTTGAAACACCGCTAACGCAAAAGGACGCGAATTCACAGAATACAACCATCACATTGCCGCACGAATGCAGGAATCGCCAGCCACTGGCCGGTTGAACTCCCCATGCAATAAGCCCCGGCACATTCGTGCCGGGGCTGTGCGATCAATTCAGTGTGCAGGTGCTTTCAGTCCCTTACCTCCTTTCGCTTACCCGAGACGTACGGGAACAAATATCCTGTTGCCATCGCGCCAAATCAGCACGGCCACGGTCTTGCCGGCCTTGGCCATGGCGGCGCGCACGGCCTCGATATCACCGGCAGGCGAGCCATTGATGGACAGCAGCACATCGCCCTGCGTAATGCCGGCCTCGGCCGCCGGGCCTGCGGCGTCGGCAACGACCAGGCCGTCCTTCACGCCGATCTGCTGCTTTTCCTCGGGCTGCAGCGGGCGCAGGGCCAGGCCCAGCTTGCCCTTGCCGGCGTCGGGCTTGTCCTTGGCCACCTTGGCAGCCTTGTCGCTGGCATCGCCCAGCACGGCGCTGAGCGTGCGGGCCTCGCCGTTGCGCCATATCTCCAGCATGACCTTCTGGCCCGGCAGCGCCTGGCCCACAAAGGCCGGCAGATCACCCGAGCCCACGATGGGCTGGCCATCGATCTTGCGCACCACGTCGCCGGGCTCCAGTCCCGCCTTGGCGGCAGGGCCGTTCTTGTCCACGCTGGACACCAGGGCGCCTTCGGGACGGTCGAGCTTGAAGGAATCGGCAAAGGCCTGGTTCACCTCCTGCACGGCCACGCCCAGCCGCGCATGCTGCACCTTGCCCGTGGCCACGATCTGCTGCTGCACGCGCGTGGCCACCTCGATGGGAATGGCGAAGGACACGCCCTGGTAGCCGCCCGAACGCGAGTAGATCTGGCTGTTGATGCCCACCACCTCGCCGCGCGCATTGAACAGCGGGCCGCCCGAGTTGCCGGGGTTGATGGCCACGTCGGTCTGCAGGAAAGGCACGAAGCTGTCGTCCGGCAGGGTGCGGCCCTTGGCGCTGACCACGCCGGCCGTCACGCTGCTCTCGAAGCCGAAGGGCGAGCCGATGGCCAGCACCCAGTCGCCCACGCGCAGATCGGCCGTCTTGCCCAGCGACACCGTGGGCAGGTTCTTCGCCTCGATGCGCAGCACGGCCACGTCGGTCTTGGGATCGGCGCCCAGCACCTTGGCGCTGAACTCGCGCCGGTCGGTCAGCTTGACGGTCACTTCCTTGGCGCCGCGCACCACGTGGGCGTTGGTCAGGATCAGGCCGTCGCTGGAGACGATGAAGCCCGAGCCTTCGCCGCGCGTGGGCACGTCGCGCTGGGGCTGGCCCTGGCCCATGCCCGGCATGCCGGGCACGCCGAAGCGGCGGAAGAATTCAAAGAACGGATCGTTGGGGTCCATGCCCGGCACGCCCTGCTGCCCCTGGCGCGCTGCGGCCTCGTCGCCGTCCTCGCCCATGGCACGCGAGCTGCCGACCACGCTGATGTTGACCACGGCCGCGCCATTGCGCGCCGTGATGTCGGCAAAGTTGGGCGCCGCCACGGCGCCGGCGGGAGAAGCAGGAGAAGCGGCAGAAGCAGGCTGTGCCGCAGGCGCAAACAGCGACGTGGCGGCACGCGCATCGCCATGCACCACACCAACCAGACCGGCGCCTGTGGCGCCCAGGGCGCCGATGGCACCTGCGGCCACCAGGGCCAGCACCAGACGGCGGGGAGTCGACAGAATCTTGTTCATGGCAGACCTTTCCTCAAAAGCAGCGTTCCTTGCTGCGTTGGTGAGAAGTCTGAAGGGGCAGACTTAGGCGAGGCTTAGAAGCCTCGCCGTGCATCTCAGATCAGCGCCAGCACCTTCTCCGGCGGGCGGCACAGCGCCGCGCCCTTGGGCGTGACGACGATGGGGCGGTTGAGCAGCACCGGGTGCTCGGCCATGGCGGCGAGCAACTGCGCATCGCTGGCCAATGCATCGCCCAGGCCCAGCTCGGCGAAGACGGCTTCCTTGCTGCGCAGCAGCTCGCGCACGGGCATGCCCAGCTGCCGGACCAGGGCCTGCAGTTGCTCAGCGTCCAGGGGCTGGGCGATGTAGTCGACGATGGTCGGCTCTATGCCGTTGTCGCGCAGCAGGGCCAGCGCGCCGCGCGAGTTGCTGCAGCGGTTGTTGTGGTAGATGGTGATGTCGGTGCGGGGGGCGGTGGTGTTCATGGGCCGCAGTGTAGGCCCATGAAAATGCGCCTCAGGCCACGGCTTCTTCGGGATGGGCATCGACCTCGCGGCCGGGCAGCAGCAGGTTCAGC
This sequence comes from Delftia sp. WSY_10, assembly GCF_043104705.1. NCBI lineage: Bacteria > Pseudomonadati > Pseudomonadota > Betaproteobacteria > Burkholderiales > Comamonadaceae > Delftia > Delftia sp. WSY_10. Next base: position 159,745 of record NZ_JBICKY010000004.1, read on the forward strand.
CCCACCGCGACCAGGGCGCCGACGGTAATGCCCGAGCCGAAGACTTCGCGCACGAAGGCAGGCATGCGGGCCAGCAGGTCCGGGCGCACCGTGACCGCCAGGCCGCAGCCCAGCGAGACCGCGATGATCAGGCTGGCGCGCCGCGAGTGCTCGGCGCCGCTGAGCATGCGGATGCCGGCAGAAATGATCATGGCAAACATCATCAGCCCCGCGCCGCCGAGCACGGGCTGCGGAATCGTCACCACCAGTGCGCCCAGCACAGGGAAGAGGCCTGCCAGCAGCAGCATGACGCCCGTCAGCATGACCACGTGGCGGCTGGCCACGCCGGTCAGCGAGACCACGCCCACGTTCTGGGCGAAGGTGGACAGCGGAGGGCTGGACATCACGGCGGCAAAGGCCGAGCCCACGCCGTCGCACAGCATGCCGCTGGACAGGCGCTTGCCGTCGATGCGCGTCTGCGTGGCCGCGCCCAGGGCCATGAAGGTGCCCGTGGTCTCGACGATGGTCACCAGAAAGGCGATGGACATGGCGACGATGCCGGCCACCGGGAACGTCATGCCGAAGGTCAGCGGCTGCGGGATGGCGAAGACCGCGGCCTCGCTCACCTGGGTGAAGTCGATCAGGCCCAGCGCCAGGCACAGCACATAGCCGCAGGCGATGCCCAGCACCACGGCCGAGGCAGAGACGATGCCCCTGCCCCACTGCACGAAGCCGATCACCAGCACCAGCACGAAGCCGGCGATGGCCAGGTGGCCGATCGCGCCGTAGTCGCTGCGGCCCATGCCGCCCGCAGCCCAGTCCACGGCGACGGGGGTCAGCGACAGGCCGATCATGGTCACGACCACGCTGGTCACGGTGTGCGGGAAGAAGCGGCGGATCACGGGCATGAAGTAGCTGCCCACGATCATCACCAGCGACCCTACCAGCGAGGAGCCCAGGATGCCGGCCACGCCATGCTCCAGCCCCACGCTGATGCCCGCGCCCACGAAGGCGAAGCTGGTGCCCATGACGCAGGGCAGCCGTATGCCCAAGGGCCCCACCCCCCTGCACTGGACGATGGTGACCACGCCCGAGCCCAGCAGCGCTGCATTCACCAGCGCCACGATCTGGTCGGCCGGCAGCTTGAGCGCCCCGCCGAAGACCAGGGGCACGGCGATGATGCCGCCCAGCGCCGCCAGCAGGTGCTGCAGCGACAGAAGCACCGTGGTGATGAGCATTGGCGGACGGTCTTCCACCTTGTAAAGCAGTTGTTCCATTGTCTTGTCTCCTTGTGTCCTGGCCGTCGGCCTCTTCAGAGGCGCTTGTATGTATGTCGGGGCAGTGGTGCCGGAAAAGGGTGGGGGTCCTGAAAGTGCTGTCCGGGTCTTCGAGCCTCCTGGAGATGCTTCGGGGAAATGGCGCAGGACGGCAGGTCGGCACCCGCGATGGCCTGGGTGCCGGCCTGCCGCGCTGCAGGGAGAAATCAGTGGCCTGCTGCGCGCTCGAACAGCGTGCGGGCCAGCTCGCGGTGGCGGGTCAGCACGCGCGGCAGGTCGGCGGTGAGCAGCAGCCCGTCGCGGACCACGACACGGCCGTTGATGACGCTGGTGGACACGTCGGTGGGCGTGCAGAACACGAGCGCGGCCACGGGGTCATGGCCTGCGCCCGCGTAGCCCACGCCCGACATGTCGAAGGCCACGAAGTCGGCCGACATGCCCGGCGCCAGCGCGCCGATGTCGTCGCGCCCCAGCACGCGCGCGCCGCCCAGCGTGGCGATCTCCAGCGCCTCGCGCGCGCCCATGGCGGCAGGGCCGTGGCCCACGCGCTGCAGCAGCAAGGCCTGGCGCGCCTCGCCCAGCATGTGGGCGCCGTCGTTGGAGGCGCTGCCGTCCACGCCCAGGCCCACGGGCACGCCCGCATCGCGCATGGTGCGCACGGGTGCGATGCCCGAGGCCAGGCGCATGTTGGAGCACGGGCAATGCGCCACGCCCGTGCCCGTGCGCGCGAACAGCGCAATGCCCTCGGCATCGAGCTTGACGCAGTGGGCATGCCAGACATCGGGGCCGACCCAGCCCAGGCTTTCTGCGTACTGCGCGGGAGTGAGGCCGAATTTCTCGCGAGAGAAGGCGACGTCGTTGTCGTTCTCGGCCAGGTGGGTGTGCAGCGACACGCCGTGCGCACGCGCCAGCACGGCGGACTCGCGCATCAGCTCGCGCGTCACCGAGAACGGCGAGCATGGCGCCAGCACCACGCGCAGCATGGAGTGGCGTGCGCTGTCGTGGTACTGCTGGATCAGGCGCAGGCTGTCGCGCAGGATGGCTTCCTCTTCCTCCACCACCGCGTCGGGCGGCAGGCCGCCCTTGCTGCGGCCCAGGCTCATGGAGCCGCGCGCCGCATGAAAGCGCATGCCCATCTGCTGCGCCGCGGCGATGGAGTCGTCCAGCCGAGCGCCATTCGGATACAGGTACAGGTGGTCGCTGGTGGTGGTGCAGCCCGACAGCATCAGCTCGGCCATGGCGGTCTGGGTGGAGACGTGGATCATCTCCGGCGTGAGGTGCGACCACAGCATGTACAGGTTGGTGAGCCACGAGAACAGCTCCGCATCCTGCGCGGCAGGCACGGCGCGCGTGAGGCTCTGGTACATGTGGTGGTGCGTGTTGACCAGGCCCGGCATCACCACGCGGCCGCGCATGTCCAGCACCTGGGCCGTGCCGTCGTCCACCATGCGGCGGTACTGCGGCGGCAGATCGGCCGTGGCGCCCACCCATTGCACGGCCGGGCCGTCGGCCACCAGGGCGCCGTCGCGGATCTCGCGGCGCTGCGCATCCATGGTGACGAGTACATCGGCGTTCAGTGCGATCAAGGTCATGGCGTTCTCTTCTTCGAAATGGAAAAGCCGCCAGTCTAGGAAGGACAAGCCATTGCCGATAGCGCTGAATTCCGCCCGATGTGTCCACAAAAAGTGGACAAGTGCCTAAGACTCACCGCCCCCCGGCAAACAGCCTTGCCAGCGCCTGGCCGATGGACTGGGCCATCAGCTCGCCCGCCGCGCTCAACTGCCCCCTGGCCCGGCCGGTCAGCACCAGCGTCTGCCGCCGCAGATGCGCATCGCGCAAAGGCACGAAGACCAGGGCATTGCGGCTGCGCTCCTCCATCACGTCCAGCGGGTTGAGCAGGGCAATGCCCTCGCCCAGCATGACCAGGCGCTGGATCAGCGCCATGGAGGTGGACTCGGCCACGGGCGTGACCTCGATGGCGTTGCGCGCAAAGGCTTCGTCCAGCAGGCTGCGGATGGACAGCGGCGGCGCGGGCAGGATGAGCGGATGGCCTATGCACTCGCTGAGCAGCACCGACGATTGGCGCGCCAGCGCATGCCGGGGCGGCACGATGGCGCCGATCTGCCATTCGCTGATGGCCAGCGCGCGCAGCGCGGGGCGTTCGGACAGGTCGTAGGCCAGGCCCAGGTCGGCGTCGCCGCCTTCCACGGCGGCCGCGATGTCGCTCAGGGGCAGGTCGATGATGCGCACCACGATGCCCGGGTGGCGCTGGCGGAATTCATGCACCAGCGAGGGCAGCAGCGAGCCGGCCAGCCCCGTGGTCGCGGCCACGGTGATCTCGCCGCTGCGCGCGCCCTGCAGTTCGGCAATGCGCTCGCGCAGCGCCGCATGCTCGCGCAGCGTGGCGCGCACATGGGCCAGCACCATCTCGCCCGTCGGGGTGAGGCGCAGGCGCTTGTGGATGCGCTCGAACAGGGGCGTGCCCAGCTCGGCCTCCAGGTCGAGGATCTGGCGGTTGACGGCCGTGGGGGCCACGTGCAGATGTTCGGCCGCCTTGCGGATGGAACCGCGGCGGACCACTTCGTCGAGATAGCGCAGGACTCTGGCGTGCATGGCGCGAGCGTAGCGGGGTTTGCCGGGCCGCGCTTTGCAGCGCCCGGCGGCAGGCTCAGCGGGCCGTGCCCGGGCGCTCGGCGCGCAGCGTGCGGCTGAGCATGATCACGGGGATCAGGCCCACCAGCACCAGGGCCAGCGACGGCAGGGCGGCCTCGCCCAGGCGTTCGTCGCGCGCGAGCTGGTAGGCCACGACGGCCAGGGTGTCGCTGTTGAAGGGGCGCAGCACCATGGTGGCGGGAAGCTCCTTCATCACATCGACGAAGACCAGCAGCGCCGCCGCTGCCGTGGAGCGCCTGAGCAGCGGCCAGTGCACGCGCGACAGCATGCCCCAGGCGCCCGTGCCCAGCATGCGGGCCGAGTCGTCCAGGCTGGGCGCGATGCGCGCATAGCCGCTTTGCATGGACTGCAGGGCCACGGCGCAAAAGCGCACCAGGTAGGCCCAGACAATGCCCACGGCGGTGGCCGTGACCAGGCCGGCAAAACCCCATTCGGGCCGCACCTGCTGCACCCAGCCCACGGGCAGCAGCAGGCCGACGACGACCACGGCGCCCGGCACCGCATAGCCCAGGCTGGCCAGTTGTACCACGCCGCGCGTGACGGCCGACTCCTTGTGGCGGCGCACGGCAAACGCCAGGGCCACGGCGATGATGACGGCCAGCACCGAGGTGATGGTGCCCAGGCGCACGCTGTTGAGCGCCCAGTCGAGGAAGCGGTCCCAGGGCAGCACCGACCAGTCGGCCGCCAGCGGGCGCAGCATGAAGAACACGGGCGCCACAAAGCCCATGAGCACGGGCAGCAGGCACACCAGCCAGGCCAGCGCGCAGCGCCAGCCGCGCAGGCGCAGCGGCTGCGCCTCGGCCGAGCCGGCGCGGCCCGCGCCGCCGGTGACGAAGCGCATGCGCCGCTGCGCGCGCAGCTCCAGCTGCAGCAGCAGCACCACCAGCACCAGCAGGAAGGTGGCCAGCTGCGCGGCGGCAATGCGGTTGTCCATGGACAGCCAGGCCTTGTAGATGCCCGTGGTGAAGGTCTGTATGCCGAAATAGCTGACCACGCCGAAGTCGGCCAGCGTCTCCATCACCACCAGGGCCACGCCAGCGGCCACGGCGGGGCGCGCCAGCGGCAGCGCCACCGACCAGATGCGCCGCGACAGCGGCGCGCCCATCAGGCGCGCGGCCTCCATCAGGTGCGCGGCGCGCTCGCCCAGCGCGGTGCGCGCCAGCAGGTAGACATACGGGTAGAGCGAGAAGATGAAGACCCAGACCGCGCCGCCGAGGCTGCGCACCTCGGGCAGGAGCCGGCCTTCCAGGCCATAGGTGTCGCGCAGCCAGGTCTGCAGCGGGCCGCTGAACTGCAGGAAGTCGGTATAGGCATAGGCCGTGACATAGGCCGGCATGGCCAGCGGCAGCAGCAGCAGCCATTCCAGTTGGCGCCGGCCGCGGAAGTCGAACAGCGTCACGGCCGCCGCCGTGCCCGTGCCCACGATGGCCGCGCCCAGCGCCACCAGCAGGCCCAGCCAGACCGTGGTCCACAGATAGCCGGGCAGCACGGTGGCCGCCATCTCGCGCAGGATGGAGCCGGCCAGGGCATCGCCCTGCCCCAGAGGCAGCCAGGAGCCGAGCACGGCCAGCACGGGCAGCATCAGCACCAGGGCCAGCAGGAGCAGGGGAAGGGAGCGGAGTACGGACGACAGACGGCGCAAAGCGGAGGTCTCGGCTAGAGGATGAGGGGGAGGATCTGGCTGCCGGGCTATGGAACGGGCCGGGATCCGCGGCAGCCACCGGCCTGTGGGCCGAGGTGCCGCCGAGACCGGACGTGCCTGCGGGCTGCTGGAGTCGGCGGGTTCCGGGCATGCCCCTGGTCCGCCAATGCAAATGCGAATTCTATTCATTTGCGCGGTTCTACAATCGCCGCATGTTTTTGACCGTCTCCCAACTCGAGGTGCGCTACCCGGGCCGCGACAGGCCTGCCGTGCAGGGCGTCACGCTGAATCTGGCCGCTGGCGACATCGGCGTGCTCATCGGCCCCTCGGGCTGCGGCAAGACCACGCTGCTGCGTGCCGTGGCGGGCCTGGAGCCCGTGAGCGGCGGCGAGATCCGCATCGACGGCCAGCTCGTGGGCAGCGCGGATTTCTCGCTCCCTCCCGAGCAGCGGCGCATCGGCATGGTGTTCCAGGACTATGCGCTGTTCCCCCATCTGAACGTGGGCCGCAACGTGGCCTTCGGCATCCACCATCTGCCCAAGGCGCGCCAGGCCGAGCGCGTGGCCGAGGTGCTGGAGCTGGTGGGCCTGGCCGGCAGTGCAGGAAGGTTTCCGCACGAGCTGTCAGGCGGCCAGCAGCAGCGCGTGGCGCTGGCCCGCGCGCTGGCGCCCAGCCCGCAGCTGATGCTGCTGGACGAGCCGTTTTCCAACCTCGACGTGGACCTGCGCGAGCGCCTGGCGCATGAGGTGCGCGGCATCCTCAAGGCAGCAGGCGCCACGGCCCTGTTCGTCACGCACGACCAGCTGGAGGCGTTTGCCATCGGCGACATGATCGGTGTGGTCCACCAGGGGCAGCTGCAGCAGTGGGACGACGCCTATTCGCTGTACCACCGGCCGGCCACGCGCTTCGTGGCGGACTTCATCGGCCACGGCGTCTTCGTGCCGGCCACGCTGGCCCACAGCGGTGCCGGCGGCGTGGTGGCGCGCACGGCGCTGGGCGATCTGGTCGATCCGGCCACCTGCCCGCTGCCTGCGCAGTTTGCGGACGGCGAGTGCGATGTGCTGCTGCGCGCCGACGATGTGGTGCACGACGATGCCTCGCCCGTGCAGGCGCGCATCCTGCGCAAGGCGTTTCGCGGCTCGGAGTTCCTCTACACGCTGGAGCTGGCCAGCGGCCACAGCGTGCTGGCCCATGTGCCCAGCCACCACGACCATGCGGTGGGCGAGTGGGTGGGCATACGGCTGGACATGAATCACGTGGTCGCCTTCCCGCGCGAGAGACAGGGCACTGCGCAGACCGCAGCGGCCTGAGCAGGCGGCCGCCGCCGCGCCGTCCAGGCCTTTGTCATCCGACGGTCATGGGTGAAACCCAGAATCTGTCACATCTTGTGACAATTCAAGGCCACCCATGTTTGCTCTGGACCCCTCCTCCACGCAGCACGCTGCATCTGCTCCGACACCGGTTCCGGCGCTTGCCCCTGCGCCCGCCGCGCCACGCCTGCTGGCCCGCGCAGGCCAGCTCAGCCAGCCCACGGCGCCGATTCCCCCCGACACCAGCAACGAGGACGTGCACCGGCTGTTCAGCGAGCAGCCCCTGCTCGAAACCCTGGCCGTGGTGGCCGACGACCGGCCGCTGGGCCTGATCAACCGCCAGCGCTTCATGGAGCAGTACGCGCGGCCCTTTGCGCGCGACGTGTTCGGCCGCCGCAGCTGCCTGGTATTCACCGACACCGCGCCCATGGTGGTGGCGGCCGGCCTGCCCATCGACCAGCTGGTGCAGCAGGCGCTGGCCAGCGGCAGCCGCGTGCTCAAGGACGGCTTCATCACCGTCGAGGAAGGCCGCTATGCAGGCATAGGCACTGGCCACGCGCTGATGGCCGCCATGTCCGACATCGAGGCCGACAAGACGCGCCAGCTCATGGCCAGCATCGACTACGCCAGCCTGATCCAGCGCTCGCACCTGGTCGAGTCCGACCGCGTGCTGGCCAGCCAGCTGGCCGACCACGGCCTGCTGTGGGAGCCGCGCGACGTGGTGGGCGGCGATGCGTATTTCTTCCGTGCCACACCGCAGGGCCTGCTGGGCTGCATGTTCGACTGCACGGGCCACGGCGTGCCGGGCGCCTTCATGACGCTGATTGCGCTGTCCTTTCTCGAACAGGCCGTGGCGCCTGCAGGTATCGGCACCAGCGCCGGCACCGGCGCCGCCATCGACCCCGGCGCCCTGCTGGGCCAGATGAACCGCTACATCAAGCGCGTGCTGCAGCAGCGCACCCGCGACGCCCAGCCGGCCTGGGGCGCACCAGCGGCCCCCGCCGACGGCCTGCCGGCGGAGAAGACCTCCAGCGATGGCCTGGACGCCGCGCTGTTCCTGCAGTCGCCCTGCGGCACGCAACTGCACTTTGCATCGGCCCGGCTGGACCTGCTGGTGGCGCCGCCCGGCGTGCAGGAGGCGGCCCAGGTGCAGATCCATGCCGGCGACAAGCTGGGCATAGGCTATGCGACCACGCCCGACGACGCAGCCTGGAGCACGCAGGTGCTGGAGGTCGCGCCCGGCTCGCTGCTGATGGTGGCCACCGATGGCGTCATCGACCAATTGGGCGGCCCGCGCCAGATCGCCCACGGCAGAAAGCGCCTGGCGCGCTTCCTGCACGAGCAGCAGGACCGCCCCGCCGCCCAGGCCTGCGCCGAGTTCCGGCAGGCCTTCGCCCAGTGGCAGGGCACGCAGCGCCGGCGCGACGATGTGTCTCTGCTGGTCTGGCGCAACCAGGCCCTGCAGCCCGCCACCTGCGTGCAAGGCCAGCCATGAGCCCGGCCGAATTCGCTCAGCTGCGCGCCCAGGCCGAGCACAACGGCCTGCTGCTGTACTACGCGGGCACCTTCAACCCCAATGTGATCCAGGCGGCGGCCGACACGCTCAAGAGCCGCCTGGCCAGCGAGGACGGATCGAGCAGCGCCAAGCGCAAGCTGTTTTCCACCTTCATCGAGATGGCGCAGAACGTGCTGCACTACGCAGCGCCCCTGCCTGCGGCCGACACCGGCCCCCGCCAGGCGCTCAGCGCGCCCGTGCCACAGGGCGCCATCGGCGTGGGCCGCATCGATGCGCTGGCCTGCGCCCAGGAGGCGGGCGCCGAGCCGGCGCCGGCCCGCTTCTGGATCGCCTGCAGCAATGCCGTGCGCAGCGAGCATGTGCCGCGCCTGGCCGCCAAGCTGGATGCCGTGCGCGCCATGAGCCACCCCGAGATCAAGGCCGCCTACAAGGCCCAGCTGCACAACACGGACCACGGCACCAGCGACGACATCAGCCGGGGCGCGGGCCTGGGCTGGCTGACCATTGCGCGCGATGCCTCGGCACCGCTGCAGTACCACATCGCCACGGGAGAGGACGCCGCCGAGACCGCGCCCCATGCCGTATTCCACGTCAAGGCGCTGATCTGAACGCCGGGCGTCCTTCAACGAACCGACCTGCCGCCATGCAAGCATTGAAATCCGAACGCACCTCCGTCACGCCCGAAGTGGTCTTCTCGCCGGCCGAGCAGCTTCTGCGCATCGAAGGCGAGTGCTATCCCGAAAACCCCCTGCCCTTCTTCAACCCCATCCTGTCCATGCTGGGCCGGTATTTCGAGGCCAGCCAGCCCCCTCGCTTCGTGGCCGAGATGAAGCTGCAGTACATCAACAGCGCCTCCACCATGGGCCTGCGCTCGCTGTTCGCGCTGCTGGACCAGGCCGGGCAAAAGGGCACGGACATCCGCGTGGTCTGGGCCTTTGACGAGGAGGACGACGCCATCGAGGAACTGGGCGCCGACCTGGTGGAGGACTTCGCCAACCTGGTGCTGGAGCGACAGCCCTACAGCAACTGAGGGCAGGCCTGCTCCGCCCTGGCCTTCAGGCCAGCGGCTTGCCCATGAGCACCGTGGTCAGGCCGCAGTCCCATTCCTCGTCGGGATAGGTGTCCAGCGTGGCATATCCCTGCGCCGTGTAAAAGCCCAGGGCCTGGGTGTTGAAGCTGTCGGTCTCCAGGCGCACCTGGGCGTGGCCGTCGGCGCGCATGGCCTGCTCCGCGTGGGCCAGCAGCGCACGGCCCACGCCGCGCCCCTGCCAGGCCGGCAGCACATGCAGGGCGCCGATGAAGTCATCCACGCGGTCCACGAAGCCTGCCACCACGCCATCGCACTCGGCCACCCAGAACAGGTGGCCGCGCGACTGCACGTACTGCGCGGTGCGGCCCGAGGCGCGGAACCGCGCATCCTTGTCCGCCGTCAGTTGCGGCTTCCAGGTGCTGTCGTAGGTGGCCCAGAGCACGGCGTTCAGGGCCGGAAGGTCATCGGGCCGCGAGGGCCGAAGCGAGAAGGTGTCTGTCATGTCGCTGGCAAGGTTCAGGCCTGGCGCAGCCGGTCCACCTCGGCATGCAGGTCCTGGGCCCAGACGCGGCGGTCGCGGCCATCGGCCGTCTGCGGCTGGCCATAGTGGACGGCGGCGACCAGGTCGTCGGCGCACAGCGTGCGCCAGATGGAGCCCAGCAGGGTTTCATCGCCCTCGTAGCTGGGCGCGTGGCTGATCTGGCCGGTGGCGCCGTCGATGAAGCGCAGGCCCACGGGCAGCACGGGCGCACCGATCTGCACGGCCGCCTGCAGCAAATTGGCATGGAAGGGCAGCAGCTTGCGGCCGTCGCCCGTCGTACCTTCGGGGAAGATGGCCAGGATCTCGCGGCGCTGCAAGGATTCCTCCATGCTCTGCACCATGCGCCGCGCATCGCGGCGCGAGGTGCGCTCGATGTACAGCGTGCCCGCCGCCGTGGCCAGCGTGCCGATCAGCGGCCAGCCCTTGACGTCGGACTTGGAGATGAAGCGGCAATGCCGCGCCGCATGCAGCACGGGAATGTCGAGCCAGGAAATATGGTTGCTGACCATGAGCATGGGGCCCTGGCTCGGCGGCTCGCCCTGGATCTCCAGGCGCACGCCCGCATGGGCCAGCAACTGCAGGGCCCAGGCCTGCACATGGGCGTGCTGGCGCTCCTCGGGCAGCTGCGGAAAGCGCAGGGCCACGATCCACAGCCCCTTGCACACATGGCCGAACAGGCGCGCTGCGCGCAGCGTGGCGCGCCCTCCATTACGCAAGCGTTTCATTTCAGCCATTCAGAGCGTTTGGCAACGCCCATGCCCGTGAAACAGGCACGCTCCATCTCAGGGACACCGAGGAAGGGCCTAAGCCGGCCGCGCCGCCCCGCACCGAGGGTGTCGTCCCCCTCCCTCGCGTAGCGAGTAGAGAGGGGGAAGTCGCGAAGCGGCTCAGGGGGCGCTTCATTTCAGCGGCGTTCGTAAGCGATATGGCCGTCGACCAGCGTGCAGCGCACGCGGGCCGGCAGTTCGTAGCCGCCGAAGGGCGTGCTCTTGCCCTGGCTGGCCAGCTCCTGGGGCTTCACGGTCCAGGCCGCCTGCGGATCGACGATGCACAGGTCGGCCACGCCGCCCTCGGCCAGCCGGCCCAGCTGTCCCTGCAGCTCGCCCAGAGACGAGCCCAGCACCTGCACGGGCGATGCCGTGATGGCGGCCAGGGCACGGTTCAAAGGCACGCCACCGTCCTGCGACCACTTGACGGCCAGCGACAGCAGCAGCTCCACGCCCGTGGCGCCGGGCTCGGCCTCGGCAAAGGGCAGGACCTTGGCATCCTCATCGACGGGCGTGTGGTCGGAGACCAGGGCGTCGATGGTGCCATCGGCCAGCGCGGCAGACAGCGCATCGCGGTCGCGCTGCTGGCGCAGCGGCGGCGTGACGCGGGCGCTGCTGTCGAAGTAGCCGATGTCGGTATCGGTCAGGTGCAGCGAGTTGATGGACACGTCGGCCGTGACCTGCAGGCCTTCGGCCTTGGCACGGCGCACCAGTTCCACGCCTGCGGCGCTGGACAGGCGGCACAGGTGCACGCGCGCCTGGGTGCCGCGCATCAGCTCGAAGATGGTGTGCAGGGCAATCGTCTCGGCCGCCACGGGCACGCCGGACAGGCCCATGCGCGTGGCCAGCGGGCCGCTGGCGGCCACGCCCTTGCCCAGGTACAGCTCCTGCGGGCGCAGCCACACGGTGTAGCTGTAGGTGGCCGCATACGCCAGGGCGCGCTGCAGGGTCTGGGTGCTGGTCATGGGCACCTCGGCCTGGCCGAAGCCGATGCAGCCGGACTCGGTCAGCTCGGCCATTTCGGTCAGCACCTCGCCCTTGAGGCCCAGCGTCAGCGCGCCCAGCGGGAACAGGCGCGACTGGTGCAGCTTCTCGGCGCGGAACTTGAGCATCTCCACCAGGCCCTGCTCGTCGAGCACGGGATCGGTATCAGGCGGGCAGACCAGGCTGGTCACGCCACCGGCCACCGAGGCGGCCATCTCGGACTGCAGCATGCCTTCGTGCTCGTGGCCGGGCTCGCGCAGGCGCACGGCCAGATCGACCAGGCCCGGCAGCACCCAGCAGCCGGCGGCATCGATCTCGCGTTCTGCGGCAAATCCCTCGGGCGCCTTGCCGATGGCCAGCACCTTGCCGCCGTCGATGGCCACGTCGGCCTGCTGGTCCAGGCCCCGTGCCGGGTCCATCACTCGGCCGTTGCGGATGAGTATCTTCATGGTTTGCTACCCCGTAGACCGCAGGCGGCGCATGGGCTGCGGCCTGCGGCGATCAAAAACATATGCATTCACAAAAAGCGCCTGGACTCAGTCCAGGACACCGGGCATGGAAAAAGCATGGCCCATCTCAGGGACGCCGAGCAAAGGCCGCCCTGCAGCGAGGGCGTCGCCGGCTGCCCGTACGCCCCCCTCCCGCGTAGCGAGAGAGGGGGAAGCGACGCAGTCGCTCAGGGGGTGCTTCATTTCAAGCCTCGTTGCCGGCGACGATGGACATGACGGCCATGCGGACCGCGATGCCGAAGGACACCTGCGACAGGATCACGGCCTGCGGGCCATCGACCACTTCGGAGTCGATCTCCACGCCGCGGTTGATGGGGCCCGGGTGCATGACGATGGCGTCCGGCTTGGCCAGGCGCAGCTTCTCGGCCGTGAGGCCGAAGCTCTTGAAGTATTCCTGGCTGGACGGCAGCAGGGCGCCGCTCATGCGCTCGTTCTGCAGGCGCAGCATGATGATCACGTCGCAGTCCCGGATGCCCTCTTCCAGCGTGTGGAAGACGCGCACGCCCATCTGCGCCAGGTCCGGCGGCACCAGGGTGCGCGGGCCGACGACGCGCACTTCGGCCGCGCCCAGCGTGGTCAGCGCATGGATGTCGGAACGGGCCACGCGCGAGTGCAGCACATCGCCCACGATGGCCACGCGCAGGTTGGCGAAGTCCTTCTTGTAGTGGCGGATGGTGTACATGTCCAGCAGCCCCTGCGTGGGGTGGGCGTGGCGGCCGTCGCCGGCATTGACCACGTGGACATGGGGCGCCACATGCTGGGCGATGAGGTAGGGCGCGCCCGACTCGCTGTGGCGCACGACGAAGATGTCGGCGGCCATGGCCGAGAGGTTGGCGATGGTGTCCAGCAGCGACTCGCCCTTGCTGGCCGAGCTGCGCGCGATGTCCAGGTTGAACACGTCGGCCGACAGGCGCTTGGCCGCGATCTCGAACGTGGTGCGCGTGCGCGTGCTGTTCTCGAAGAACAGGTTGAACACGCTCTTGCCACGCAGCAGCGGCACCTTCTTGACCTCGCGGTCATTGACGCTGACGAAGTTGGCCGCCGTGTCCAGGATGTGGGTCAGGATGTCCTTGGACAGTCCTTCGGTGGACAGCAGGTGGATCAGTTCGCCGTTCTTGTTGAGCTGGGGATTGCGCTTGTACAGCACGGTCAGGCCTCTTGGATGCGGAATTGGAAGACGCCGGCGTCATCGCGCGCCAGCGACAGCAGGCGGTCGGCCGGCAGCGCGATGCGCGCTGCGGCGAAGTCGGCCTGGAAGGGCAACTCGCGCCCGCCCCGGTCCACCAGCACCGCCAGGCGCACGCAGGCCGGGCGGCCGTAGTCATAGAGTTCGTTGAGCACGGCGCGCACGGTGCGGCCGGTGTAGAGCACGTCGTCCAGCACCAGAATGTCGGCGCCGTTGACGTCAAAGTCGATCTGCGTCTGGGCGCTGGTGGCCATGCCGCGCTGCGCGAAGTCGTCGCGGTGCAGGGCCGAGGACAGCACGCTGGGGTTGCCGGGCAGGTTCAGGTCCTTGTGCAGCCGCTCCACCAGCCAGGCGCCGCCCGAGGTGATGCCGGCCAGGCGGGTTTCAGGCCCCATGAGGCTGCGCACGCCGCGCAGCAGTTCGCGGTACAGGGCCTCGGCGTCCAGCACCAGGCTGCCGGCTCCCGCAATGGTTTCACTCATGGAAGACTCCTCAAAAACTGTTCAAGAATGATGCAGGCCGAGGCCGCATCGGCATCCCTTGCGCCACCGGCCAGGGCCTCGGTGGTGCTGTAGCGCTCGTCCACCTCGTAGACAGGCAGGCCGAAGCGGCTCTTGAGCTGGCGGCCGAATTTCTTCGCCCGCGCCGTGTTCTCGTGCGCATTGCCGTCGGGGTGGTAGGGCACGCCGATGACCAGCGCATCCGGCTGCCACTCCTTGATGCGCTCGCCGGCCTGGGCCAGGCGGGCCTCGCCGGCCTCGGCGCGGATGGTGGGCAGCGGGTTGGCCGAGCGCAGCAGGCGCGTGCCCACGGCGCAGCCCGTGCGCTTGGCCCCGAAATCGAAGGCCACGAAACTCTGGAAATGGGAGGGAACGACGGGCGGCACGGCCGTGCCGGCTGCCGCTGCTGCCTGGGGCTCGGGAGCGGGCAGGCTCATGCGCGCCCCGCTTCGGGCGAGATCATCCAGCGCTGCAGGCCCAGCAGGCCCAGGGCGCGGTCATAGCGGTCGTCGACCGGGGTATCGAAGATGACGTTGGCGTCGGCGCCCACCGTGAGCCAGGCGTTTTCGGCCAGCTCCGACTCCAGCTGGCCCTCGCCCCAGGAGGCATAGCCCAGGGTGACCAGCAGGCGCTTGGGGCCTGCGCCGTCGGACAGGGCTTCGAGCACGTCCTTGGAGGTGGTCATCTCCAGGCCGCCGGGAATGGTCATGGTCGAGGCGTAGGCGGACTCGTCGTCGGGCGCGCCTTCGATCACCATGGGATCGTGCAGCACAAAGCCGCGATCGGTCTGCACGGGTCCGCCGTTGAAGACGCGGTTGCCGCGAAGGTCCTCGCGGCCCAGGGCCAGATCCACCTTTTCCAGCAGGCCTTCCAGCGTAAGCTGCGAGGGCTTGTTGATAATCAGACCAAGCGCACCGCGCTCGCTGTGTTCGCACAGGTAGATCACACTGCGCGAGAACGCTTCGTCTTCCAGGCCAGGCATGGCAATCAGGAAGTGGTGCGTCAGATTGATAGGCGCAGTTTCAGCAGACATAACGACGGATTTTACCGGCGATCCATGCCACCTTCTTACCCTGTGGGCTTGGTCTGGCTGCGGCGCGACCTGCGCCTGGCCGACCATGCCGCCCTCTACCATGCGCTGCGCCAGTGCCGGCAGGTGCATTGCGTGTTCATCTTCGACGACGACATCCTCGCCCCCCTGCCCCGTGCCGACCGGCGCGTGGAGTTCATCTGCCAGAGCCTGGCGGGCCTGGACGATGCGCTGCGCGAGGCCTCGGGCCGCGCCGACACCGGCCTCATCGTGCGCCGCGGCCGGCCCGCTGAGCAGATCCCGGCCCTGGCCCGGCAGCTCGGCGCCCAGGCCGTGTTCTGCAACTGGGACGACGAGCCCGACGCCCTGTCCCGCGATGCCCGCGTGCGCCAGGCCCTCGCCGCCGAGGGCGTGGCCCTGCACAGCTTCAAGGACCACATGGTCTTTGCGCGCGACGAGGTGCTGACCCAGGCCGGCGCGCCGTTCTCGGTGTTCACCCCGTACAAGAACGCCTGGCTGCGCCAGGTCACGCCCTTCTTCCTGTCCGCCTATCCCAGCGAGCGCGACCTGCCCGAGCGCCTGGCGCCACGCCCCGAAAGCGAGCGCCGCGCCGTGCCCACCGCAGCCGACCTGGGCTTCGAGGCCGGCACGCTGGACGGCCTGCGCCTGCCCACGGGCTGCGCTGGCGCCGAGGAACTGCTGGCCGACTTCCTGCCGCGCCTGCCGCGCTACAAGCAGGCGCGCGACTTTCCCGCCGTCAAGGGCCCCAGCTACCTGAGCGTGCACCTGCGCTTCGGCACGGTCTCCATCCGCCGCCTGGCAAGGCTGGCCTGGGAGCAGACGCAGCAGCAGCCGCACGACAGCGAGGGAGCCGCCACCTGGCTGTCCGAGCTGGTCTGGCGCGACTTCTATTTCCAGATCCTGGCCCACCATCCGCACGTGGTGCACGCCAGCTTCAAGCCCGCCTACGACGCCATCGTGTGGGATACCGGCCCCGAGGCCGATGCGCTGTACGCCGCCTGGTGCGAGGGCCGCACCGGCTATCCGCTGGTCGATGCCGCCATGCGCCAGCTCAACACCACGGGCTACATGCACAACCGGCTGCGCATGGTGGCGGCCAGCTTCCTGGTCAAGGATCTGGGCATAGACTGGCGCCGGGGCGAGGCCTGGTTTGCGCGCCAGCTCAACGACTTCGACCTGGCGGCCAACAACGGCGGCTGGCAGTGGGCGGCCTCCACGGGCTGCGACGCCCAGCCCTGGTTCCGCATCTTCAACCCGATCACGCAAAGCCAGAAGTTCGATGCCGACGCGCGCTTCATCGAGCGCTACGTGCCCGAGCTGGCCCGCCTGCCCGCCGCGCTGCGCCACGCGCCCTGGCAGGCCCGGCCGCTGGAGCTGGCCGAGGCCGGCGTGGTGCTGGGCACGGACTACCCCCACCCCGTGGTGGACCACGCAGCCGCGCGCGAGCGCACGCTGGCCCGCTACGGCGTGGTCAAGCAGGCGGGCTGAAGGAAGCCGGTGCAAAGACACCGGAGCCAAGAAAAAAGGAGCAGCGCTGGCTGCTCCTTTTTTGCGGGGCGAGGGCTGGCCGCCGAGGCTCAGGCCTCTTCGCCCAGCACCTGCGTCTCCGTCTGCAGTGACAGCGGCGCAGGCTGGGTGCTGTTCCCTTGCAGGGAATAGTGCTGGATCAGGCCCAGCAGTTCCTCGTCCGAGTAGGGCTTGCCCAGGTAGTGGTTGGCGCCCAGCTGGCGCGCCATCTCGCGGTGCTTCTGGGCGATGCGCGAGGTGATCATGACCACGGGCAGGTCGCGCAGGGCCTCGTCGGCGCGGATGTTGCGCAGCAGGTCGAAGCCGTCCATGCGCGGCATCTCGATGTCGGACAGCACCAGGGTCGGGCGCTCCTCGGCCAGGCGTTCCATGGCCTGCAGGCCATCGGCCGCCAGGGCCACGCGGTAGCCTTCGCGCTGCAGCAGGCGCTGGGTGACGCGGCGCACGGTGATGGAGTCGTCCACCACCAGCACCAGCGGCACCGAGACCGGTCCCGCGCTGGCCGGCACGGCTTCGCCCTCGCCCTGGCCGGCGGCACGCTCGGCCTCTTCGGTCCGGGCGCGCACCTCGTCGCCATAGACGTTGGCCAGCGCCACAGGGTTGTAGATCTGGACAACGGCGCCCGAGGCCAGCACCGACATGCCGGTCAGGCCGGGCAGGCGGGCCAGTTGGGGGCCGAGGTTCTTGATCACCACTTCCTGGTTGCCCAGCACTTCGTCCACGTGCAGCGCAATGCGCTGCGACGCGCTGCGCAGGATGACCACGGGCCGGGTGCGGCCCACGGTTTCCTCGCTGCGCAGGGAGGACTGCCACAGCGCGCCCGCCCAGTAGAAGGGCAAGGTCTCGCCGCCATCTTCAAAGCCGTGGCTGGCATAGGCCTGCTGCAGCAGATCCAAGGGCGCACGGCGCACGATTTCCACCAGGCTGGCCGGCACGCCGACCAGCAGCCGGCCCGCGCGCAGCATGACCACCTGGGTGACGGCCGTGGTCAGCGGCAGCACGAGGCGGAAGGCACTGCCCCGGCCCGCTTCGCTGTGGGTCTCGATGCGGCCGCCCAGCGCGTTGACCTCGGAGCGCACCACGTCCATGCCGATGCCCCGGCCGGCCACGCCGGTCACCTCGGTGGCGGTGGTGAAGCCGGGCTCGAAGATCAGGCGGCCGGCGTCCTGCTCGGTCAGCGTCTGGTCCTCGGGCCACAGGCCCTGGGCCACGGCCTTGTCGCGGATGCGCTGCAGGTTCAGGCCGGCGCCATCGTCCTCCACCGACAGCGCCACGTCGTTGCGCTCCTGGCTCAGGATGATTTCGATGGTGCCCATGGCCGGCTTGCCGGCAGCGGTGCGCTGCTCGGGCGGCTCGATGCCGTGGGCCACGCAGTTGCGCAGCAGGTGCTCGAAGGCCGGCATCATGCGGTCCAGCATGCCCCGGTCCATTTCAATGGTGCCGCCGAGGATGTTCAGCCGCACCTGCTTGCCCATTTCCTTGGAGGTCTGGCGGACCACGGCATACAGGCGCTCGGCCAGGGAGTCGAACTCCACCATGCGCGTGCGCAGCAGGTCGCGCTGCAGCTCGCGCGCCTGGCGGCCCTGGGCGACCAGGTCGTCCTCGGCGCCCGCCATGTCGCGCTGCAGGTTGCGCTGCACGGTGGCCACGTCGTTGACCGACTCGGCCATCATGCGCGTGAGTTCCTGCACCCGCGTGAAGCGGTCGAACTCCAGCGGGTCGAAGCCGGCCGCCGAGTCCTTGGACAGGGCCAGGCGCGACTGCATCTGGCTCTCGGCCTGGACCTCGATGTCGCGCAGCTGCATGCGCAGGCGCTCCAGGTTGCCGGCCAGCTCGTCCAGCGAGCCACGGGCCTGGGCCAGGCGCGCATCGACACGCGAGCGCGCAATCAGCACCTCGCCGGCCTGGCTGATCAGGCGGTCCAGCAACTGGGCGCGCACGCGCACCGTCTGGTGGGCGCCCGCACGCAGCGGCGCGGTGACAGGAGCCGGCTGTGCGTCGGCTGGCGCCGGGGATGCGCCAGCGCCCGAGGCGTCGGAGGCCGTGGCGTCAGAAGACACCGCAGAGGCGGCAGGCTCGGCCTGGTCCGGCCCATCGGCCAGGCCCAGCGGCCCATCCTGCACCTGTTCGCCCGCAACGCGCAGCACGTCGAAGCCGGCCTGCAATGCGTCGAAGTTGCCCAGCAAGGGCTCGATCTGCTCGGCCGTGGGAGATTCGCTGTCGACCCGCTCGACGGCGGATTCCAGCCGGTGGGCCATTTCGCCCAGGCGCATGGCGCCAGCCAGCCGGGCACTGCCCTTGAGGGTGTGCAGGGCGCGCAGCGTTTCGTGGCGCGCCTCGTCCAGGGAAGGCCGGCCATGCCAGCGACGCAGCGCAGCGCCCAGGCGGGGCAGCAGCTCGATGGCCTCTTCCTCGAAGATGGGGAACAGGTCGGGGTCCACCTCGTCCAGGGCGTCGATGTCGTCGTCCAGGTCGTTGCCCACGGCCACCGCATGGGCGATGGCCTCATCGATGCGGCGCTGCAGCTCGGCTTCCTGGCGTGCGTCGTTGACCAGGGGGCGCATGGAATAGGCCAGCGGCGCCACGTCCTGTGCCTGGGCCTGCGCATGGGCGCCGGCGTCGAGCACGGCATCCGTGCCAGGCTGCGGCAGCAGCGCATCGAGCCGGCTGTCCGGAGCGTCCGCGACTTCGATATCCAGCGCCAGCAGTGCCTGCAGGGCTTCTTCCACGCCCGGCTGGGGTGTCTTGAGGAAGCCGGCCGCGAACTGGTGCAGCAGGCGCTGCACCTCGTCGGAGGCCGCAATGCAGGCGGCGACCTGCTCAGGCGTGCCGCAGCGCTGCGGCTGCAGATGGGCCAGCGCATGCTCCAGCAGGCGCGCCAGGTCCGACAAGGCCTTGAAGCCCACGGTGGCCGAGCTGCCGGCCAGCGAATGCGCGAAGGCGATGGCGTCATCGGGCACGGGCTCGCCGGGCTCGGTCGCCCATTGCTGCAGCGACAGGTCCAGGCGGCGCGACCATTCGTCGGCCTCGTTGAGATAGACGTTGTACAGCGGCGCGCTGATGCGCAGGCCGTCCACGACCTTGAAGCCATCGGCATCGACGCCGGACGGCTCCTGTGCGCCGGACTCCTCAGCCACCGCAGGCGCCTCATCGGCCACGGATTCGGTATGCAGCTCCTGCGGGGTTTCCGCCTCGGAAGCTTCTACGGCTTCGATGGCCTCGGCAGGTGCGGCTGCCGGAGTCAGGTCCAGATCCAGCCCCTCGAAAGGCGCCAGCGGCACGGCGGCGTGCGGAGCCTGCTCTTCGGCTTCAACTTCGGCTTCGGCTTCGACTTCGACTTCGCCTACAGCTTCTGCGCCTGCTTCTGCTTGCAGCTCGGGCAGCGCGTCGGCATGTGCCTCGGGCACGGTCTCTGTGCCGGGCAGCGCGGGCTGGTCGCCCGAGACAACGGCCAGGGCTTCCTGCTCGCTGTCGCGCATGGCCGCCTCGAAGGCGGCGAAGTCCAGCTCCTCCACCGCGTCGGTGGCCAGCGCGGCGGGTGCCTCGGCGGTCTCCGGCTGCGTTGAACCCTGCGACTGTTCGGGCACGGCCGCCACAGGCTGGGGGTCCAGGTCCAGCAGACCGAAGTCCAGCGCGATGTCCAGGTCACCGGCGGTCCCGGCGGTCTCGTCAGGCACGGCCGGCTCGGGGGCTTCCCGCTGCTCGGCCTGCAGCTGCTGCTCCACTGCGGCGAAGGGCTCCACCGGCGCCTCGACCGCGGCAGGCTCGGCCTGCGTGCGGCGGTCGGCGCGCGGCACCAGGGCCACGTCGGCGCGCACGCCTTCCAGGCGCATGGCATCGGCTGCGGCGCGGAAGGGCGTGGCCAGCCAGGCATCGGCCTGCTGGCGCTCGATGGCCGAAGCCCAGGCGCCAAAGGCGCGCAGCGCGTCGCTGGCCAGCTCCTGCATGGGCTGGGGCATGGGCTTTTGCTCGGCCAGCCAGGCATTGAGCATTTGCTCCATGGCCCAGCCGGCTTCGCCGAATTCATCCAGGCCGACCATGCGCGAGCTGCCCTTGAGCGTATGGAAGGCGCGACGCAGCGTGGTCTGTTCGCTGAGGTTGCCGGGCTCATCGGCCAGGGTGCGCAGCGCCTGCAGGCCGTTGTCCACGACCTCGCGGGCCTCTTCCAGGAAGATGCTCAGGATTTCGTCGTCGGAATCATCTTCCGAGACGGTCAGACCGGCCAGCGGGGGAACGGGTTCAGGCAGGGGTTCGGGCTGAGCCGTGGCGGCAGCGGCAGCAGGGCCGGGCACCGGTTCGGCCGCTTCAGCCACGTCAGCTGCTTGAGCCGCTTCGGCGGGTATCTCGAGCGCCTTGGCGAATTGCGCCAGTTCGGCATCGTCGGCCAGCGCTTGCTGCCCGGCGGCAGTCGCCTGAGGCAGGGGCTCGGGCACAAGGTCCACGGAGGGTGGCGGCGGCGCCGGCACCGACGGTGCTGCCGCAGTGGGTTCGGCAGGCAGGTCGTGTGCAGTCTCGGCGGGCTGGATCTGGGGCACGGGCAGCGGCTGGGCCACGGCAACGGCTTCGCGCTGCGGCGGCACGGCGGCGGTGTCCAGGGCCGGCAGCTGCTCGGGCGCCTTGCCCGCGTCGTCGGCGCGGTGGCCACGGCGGCCCATCAGGATGCGCAGGCCGCCTTCGGCCTCGTCATAGACAAAGAGCTTGCGCGCCATGCTGCGCTGGTAGCTCAGCATGTCGATCAGGAAACCCATGGCGCCCAGGCTGTTGCCCAGCTTGTCGAAGACCTGGGCACGTTCTGACTCGGCGATCTCGCCCAATACCAGCCGCTCCACGGTTTCGCGCATGCGCTGCATGGCCTGGGTGGCCTGGTCCAGGCCCAGCACGGACAGCACGCCGCGCATCTGCGCCATCTGGCCAGACACCGGCGCCAGCACGGTGGCATCGGCGGGGTTGCGGAAATACTGGTCCAGGTGCCGCTCGGCCTCGGCCAGCGTGGCACGCAATTCGCCCACGACCGAGCCCATGGTCTGGTGGTCGCTGGCCTGACGGTACAGCTCCTCCATCCACGGCTCCAGCGGCCGGGCGGGCGCGCCCTGCAGGGATTCCTCCAGGCGCTGTACCAGGTTGGCGGATTGCTCGGCCAGTTCCTCGTCGCCCATGTCCATGGTGGCAAAGGCCGCCTGCAGATAGAGCACGGAGGTGGCCACTTCCATGGCCAGTTCCGCCGGCGGCGGCTCGCCGATGCGGGCCACGGTTTCGGCCACCTTGATCAGCATGCGCGCCAGGCCATGGCTGGCCGGGTGCAGCTTGACCAGGGATTCGGCCACCTGGGCGAACTGGTCCACCACGATCTTGGTGCGCGCACGGTCGCCGCCTGCCAGGGCGGACCAGGTCTCCGCCGCCGTGGTGATGCGCTTGCGCGCCTGCACCAGCATGGCCGGGTCGTAGCGGCCAAAGCGGGTCTGCTGGTAGTCCACCTGCGGCTGGGCCTGCATGCCGTAGGCCTGGCGCACGGCCTGCAGGGCGGCGCCGGCCTGCTCGGCCGGGCGCGCCTGGGCGCAGAAGAACAGCAGGTCCTGCAGCAGGCGCGCAGGCGGCGTGCGGTCGCCCTTGGCCATGGCCGCGTACTGCAGCAGCACGCGCGAGGCCATGCGTTTCACATAGAGGTCGACAACGATCAGGCCGCGCGACTGCGCGTCGAAGAAGCCAGCGGCCACCTTCCAGAAGCTGCGTGCGGTGACATCCTCGGTCTGGGCCACGGCAAAGCGCAGGCACAGGTCACGCATCTGGGCGGCGGCCTCGCGGTCATCGCTCTTGACCATGCGCAGCACCACGCCGTCGAGCAGGGCCCGGGCATCGGGCCCGTAGGCCAGCGGCTCGGCCTGGCGCGCCCATTCGGGCTCGCGCGCGCGGCGCTCGGCAGGCCACAGATCGGCCGGATGCACCTTGTCGTTGCCGGCCAGCGCCTGGGTGTCGCGGTATTGGGGAAACAGGGCCACGGCCGAGACGGTCTTGCCGGCCAGCACGGTTTCCAGGTATTCGATCAGGGCAAAGCTGGCGCGCTCCAGCGTGGCGGCGGCCTGGTCGGTGCACAGCTCGGGGCGCTGCACGAAGCGCTGCACGGCGCTTTCCATGCCGCGCAGCACCAGGGCCGGAGAGCCCAGGCCCACCATTTCGAGGGCGCCGCAGGCCTGGTGCAGCTGCTGGCGGGCGATGCGCAGGGCCGAGGTGTCAAGCTCCTCAAGGTCCGAGGCGCGCGCCGCATCGGCATCGCGCACGAAACGCGCCACGGCCTTGCTCGCGCCTTCCAGCGACTTGCGCAGCTCATCGAGCACCCAGGCCAGCGGGCCCAGGTCCTGTTCGGTGTGCGCGGCCTGCGCCGCGCCCGTTTGCGATTCGTCAACCACTGACATGGACAGTTCCCCAAGCCCCTAGGGCCTGTGCATAGCTATGTTGGACCGGGTCAGGCAATCTTGAAACGCGCCACCGACTGGCGCAGTTCCTCGGCCATGTGCGAGAGTTCGCGCACCTGCTGCGCCGTGGTGCGTGTGCCTTCGCCCGTCTGCTCCGTCACCGCGAAAATGTGCTGGATGTTCTCGGCCACGTCGTTGGCCAGGACGGCCTCGCGCGAGGTGGACGAGGAGATCAGCTCGATCAGCTCGGCCAGGTGGCGCGACACGGAGTCGATCTCGGTCAGCGCGGTGCCGGCGGAGTCGGACAGGCGGGCCCCCTCGACCACACCCTGGGTGGAGCGCTCCATGGCGGCCACGGCATCCTGGGTGTCGGTCTGAATCGCCTTCACCAGCGCCGCGATCTGGCGCGTCGCGTCGGCCGAGCGTTCGGCCAGGCGCTGCACTTCTTCGGCCACCACCGAGAAGCCGCGACCGGCTTCACCGGCCGATGCGGCCTGGATGGCGGCGTTCAGCGCCAGCACGTTGGTCTGCTCGGTAATGTCGGAAATCAGCTCGGTGATTTCACCGATCTCCTGCGAGGATTCGCCCAGCCGCTTGATGCGCTTGGAGGTTTCCTGGATCTGGTCGCGGATGGAGTTCATGCCGCCGATGGCGTTCTGCACGGCCTTCAGGCCCAGGTCCGCAGCTTCCAGCGACTGGCGCGCCACCTGGGCAGATTCCTGCGCCTGGGTCGAGACCTCGTTGATGCGGCCTGCCATGTCCAGCACGGAGCGGCCGGTTTCGCGGATCTCGCGAAGCTGTTCGGTCGACGCGGCCAGCAGTTCGGTGGAGTTGGCATCCACCTCGGCCGTGGTCTGTGCCACGCGCGTTGCCGTGTTCTGCACGCTGCCCACCAGGGCGCGCAGCTCTTCCACCGTGTAGTTCACCGAGTCGGCGATGGCGCCGGTGATGTCCTCGGTCACGGTCGCTTCCTGCGTCAGATCGCCTTCGGCCACCGATTGCAGTTCGTTCATCAAGCGCAAAATCGCGGCCTGGTTGGCATCGTTGATGCGCTTGGCTTCATGCTCCTGCACGCGGGACTCTTCCTGGCGGCGTTCGGCAGCTTCCTGGCGCAGACGGCTGTCGAGCAGCTGCACGCGGGACAGGCCCACGCCGCACAGCAGCACCAGCACGGTGGCCAGCGCCAGCAGGCCCATGGGCAGCGAGCCGATGCCGGCGCCGCTTTGCAGCTTGTTCTGCAGGTCTTCCAGATGGCGGCGCAGCGGTTCGCTGTCGGCGTTGATGGCGGTCTGGGCTTCGCGGGCGGACACCAGGCCCTGCAGGTTGCCCAAAATGGCACTGGCCTCGCTGCGGGTCTCTTCGTAGAGCTTGATCAGCGCCTCGATCTGCTCGCGGGTCTGGGCGTCGCGCGTGGGGGGCAGGCGCAGCTCGCTGCTGCCGCTCAGCAGGCTTTCGGAGATTTCCTTGAACGAGTTCAAGTCCTTGCCCAGCAGGAACACGGCCTCGGGGCTCACGCCTTCGGCGGTCTGGAATTCGTTGGCCGACTTGCCGATACGCTGGGTCAGCATCACGAGCTGGCCGGCAGCGGAGATTTCCGCCGGGCTGGCGCCCTGCTGCAGCTTCAGCGAGGAGATGGTTTCGGCGATCTCCAGCAGGTCCGAGGACTGCCGGTTGATGGTGCGCAGCGCGTCGCCGACCTGGGTCAGGATCTGCTTTTGGTCCATCACCACCTTGGCGCTTTGCTCGGCGCGCTCCATCAGCGGCGTGATCTGGGCCAGTTCGTCGGCATAGGCGCCGCCCAGCGGGCGCACGCCCATGGAGTCGTCGCCCGAGGCAATGGCGCGCACGTTGCGCGCCAGCACGCCGGAGCTGTCCTGCACGTCCACAAAGGAGGATGCCGCGCCCGTCAGCGCCTGCGAGACCGACTTGGCCAGACGCTGCGACTGCATCAGCGCCTGGCCGGTGGCGGCCAGCTGCTGCGCCGAGCCGTCGGCCTGGCGCAGGGCCCAGGCCGCCGCCAGCACCAGGGCCAGCACCGACACACCCAGCAAGGTGGACAGCGTGCGCTGGTGGCGTGCGGCAGGCGCGCGGCCCAGCAGCGGCAGGGCCACCATGTCGTGGTCAACGGCTGCGCCGCCGTCGCGGCCCGGTATGGCGTCGGGGGCGCCCTGCACGGTCAGTGACGCATCGAGTGCGTACATATCCTGGGAGACGGTGTCTCCGAGCATGCTGTTGTCCGCACCGGAGCCGGCGTCGGCCGGCTTGCGTTGGAAGCGATTTGCAAGACGTTGCAAGAATGACATGGGACGACCTTCAGAAACTCAGGCGCGAATGCTCAGAAACTCGGAGGTTTGGGACAGGCGCTGCAGTTGCAGCTCCTGCCAGCGGTGGCCCGCTTCATCGATATGCACGGGGCCGAAAAAGGCGGGAGAGTGCTCGGGCGCAGGCTCGGTGCGCACGAATGCGTCGGCGCTGCGCAGGCCCTGCAGGCGGTCCACGAGCAGGGCCGCATTCACTTCCAGCGCGGCATTGAACGCCAGCAGGCTGGACTCGGCCAGCGCCGGTTCGCTGCGTGTCACGCCGTGGCCCAGCAGGCTGGCCAGGTCGATCACGCCGGCCAGGGTGCCGCGCAGGTTGGCAATGCCCAGGAACCAGGGCTTTGTATAGGGCACAGGCTGCACGCCGGCCCAGGGAAAGATCTCGCCGGACTGGCCCAGCGGCATCAGGTAGTTGCGCCCGCCGGCCTGGACGGCCAGCCAGGCCGCCACCTTGACGCCTTCGCTGCGTGCGGCCTGAAGGCGGCCAGCCAGACGGGACTGCAGATCGCGCAGTGCTTCACGGTTCGCCATGGGCAGCGCACCAGATCAGTTCAGCGCCGCGATCTTGGCCTGCAGCTCGTCTGCATCCACAGGCTTGGTGATGTAGTCCCGCGCACCCTGGCGCATGCCCCAGACCCGGTCGGTCTCCTGGTTCTTGCTGGTGCACATGATGATGGGCAGGTCGGCGTACAGCGGGTCGCGCGTGATGGCACGCGTCAGTTGAAAGCCGTTCTGGCCGGGCATGACCACGTCCATCAGGATCAGGTCGGGACGGTCTTCGGCCAGGCTGCGCATGGCCTCTTCGCCATTCTCGGCCGTGCGTACCTGCAGGCCCTGCTTTTGCAGCATGTCGGACAGAAACATCAGTTCGGTCTTGGAGTCGTCCACGACCAGGACTTTGCGGATGGGCATCAAAGTGCTCCTATGGTTTGCTTGCCGAACTGCTCCACGGCCTGCAGCAGCTGGTCTTTGGTGAAGGGTTTCGTGAGGTAGTCCTGGCAGCCCACCATGCGCCCGCGCGCCTTGTCGAATACGCCGTCCTTGGACGAGAGCATGACCACAGGCGTGTCAGCAAAGCGCGCGTTGCGCTTGATGATGGCGCAGGTCTGGTAGCCGTCCAGCTTGGGCATGAGGATGTCGCAGAAGATCAGCTGGGGCTGGTAGTCGTTGACCTTGGACAGTGCGTCGAAGCCGTCGTCGGCCAGGAGCACTTCGTGCCCGCCCTGCTTGAGGAAGATTTCTGCGCTGCGGCGGATGGTATTGCTGTCATCCACCACAAGTACGCGCAAGGGTGCGCCCGATGTCGTCACTGAGAAACCTCCCGGAAATGTATGAGTCGGCGCGGGTGGTCCCGCGCTCAGATTTCGACCATCTCAAAGTCTTCTTTACGTGCTCCGCACTCGGGACAGGTCCAGTTCATGGGCACGTCTTCCCAACGCGTCTGGGGTGCGATGCCATGCTCGGGGCAGCCTTGCGCCTCGTCATAGATCCACCCGCAGATCAAGCACATCCAAGTTTTGGGGTCGGTCACAGCTTAAAGGGCCTTCACATAGAATGCAACGATTGTATCTAGTCACAACCACCCGCCACGGCCTTCGCTGGCGGGGCGCACACTGGGCTGAGCCATGGCATTGAACCCCTCCAACTCCCCCAGTCCCGACACCGAGCCGATGGACGAAACCGCGCCCGTCTGCGTGCTGGTCTTCAACGCCAGCGACCCCAGCGGGGCGGGCGGCCTGTCGGCCGATATCGCCACCATCGCCTCGGTCGGCGGCCATCCGCTGCCCGTGGTCACGGGTGCCTACGCACGCGATTCGGCCAAGATCTTCGAGCATTTTCCCTTTGACGACGAGGCCGTGGCCGAGCAGGCGCGCGCCGTGCTGGAGGACATTCCCGTGTCCGCCATCAAGGTCGGTTTCGTGGGCAGCCCGGGCAACCTGGCAGCGATTGCCGAGATCGCCTCCGACTACCCCGACATCCCCATCGTCTGTTACATGCCCGACCTGTCGTGGTGGGAGGAAGACCCGCTCGACCAGTACATGGACGCCCTCAAGGAACTTGTTCTTCCGCAAACGTCTGTGTTGGTTGGAAGCCACAGTACGCTGTCGCGCTGGCTGCTGCCCGACTGGACCAACAGCCGCAGCCCCACGGCGCGCGACATCGCCATGGCGGCCGAGGCCCTGGAAGTGCCCTACGTGCTGGTCACCGGCATTCCCCTGCCCGACCAGTTCGTGGACAACGTGCTGGCCACGGCGCAGTCGGTGCTGGGCAACAGCAAGTACGAGATGTTCGACGCCACCTTCACCGGCTCGGGCGACACCCTGTCGGCCGCGCTGACGGCCCTGGTGGCCAGCGGCAACGACCTGGGGCTGGCCACGCAGGAGGCGCTGGAGTACCTGGACCGCAGCCTGGACAGCGGCTTTCGCCCCGGCATGGGCCACTACATCCCGGACCGCATGTTCTGGGCCCAGCCCGAGCCCGAGGATGAAGATGCCGAGGCCGCCGCCGAGCCCCTCGCCGAACTGGACCCCGACACCCAGGCCATCGAAGGCTTCGTGATGCCCCCTCATGACACCAAGCATTGAGGCAGGCCACCGCCTGAGCGGCTGCGCGGCCGGCACAGGCCCTTGGCTTGGCACCTCTGGCTTGTCCCCCGCACATGGCAGACTCCTGCACTATGACCACTGACCTGAATATTCCCCTGTTCGAACGCGCCAAGGCCGTGATCCCCGGTGGCGTGAATTCACCCGTGCGCGCCTTCAACGCCGTGGGCGGCACGCCGCGCTTCGTGCGCCGTGCCCAGGGCGCGCATTTCTGGGACGAGAACGCCCAGCAGTTCACCGACTACATCGGCTCCTGGGGTCCGATGATCCTGGGCCACGGCCACCCCGAGGTGATGGCCGCCGTGCAGGCCGCCGCGCTGGAAGGCTTCTCCTTCGGCGCCCCCACGGAGCGCGAGGTCGTGCTGGCCGAGAAGATCCTCTCGCTCATGCCCTCCATGGACATGGTGCGCATGGTCAGCTCGGGCACCGAGGCCGGCATGAGCGCGCTGCGCCTGGCGCGCGGCTTCACGGGCCGCAACAAGATCATCAAGTTCAACGGCTGCTACCACGGCCATGCCGACGCCCTGCTGGTCAAGGCCGGCTCGGGCCTGGCGACGTTCGGCGCCTCCTCCTCGGCCGGCGTGCCGCAGGACGTGGTCAAGGACACCGTGGTGCTGGAATACAACGACGTGGGCCAGCTCGAGGAGGCCTTCGCCCAGTTCGGCGATCAGATCGCCTGCGTGATCATGGAGCCCATTGCCGGCAACATGAACTTCGTGCGCGCCAGCGTGCCCTTCACGCGCCGCATCCGCGAACTCACGCGCGAGCATGGCGCGCTGATGGTCTACGACGAGGTGATGACCGGCTTTCGCGTGGCCCTGGGCAGCGCCCAGAGCCTGTACGCCCAGCAGATCGAAGGCTTTGCGCCCGACATCACCGTGCTGGGCAAGGTCATCGGCGGCGGCATGCCCATGGCGGCCTTCGGCGCGCGCCGCGAGATCATGGAAAAGCTCTCGCCCCTGGGCCCGGTCTACCAGGCCGGCACGCTGTCGGGCAACCCCATTGCCACGGCCTGCGGCCTCAAGACGCTGGAGCTGATCAGCGAGCCGGGCTTCCACGACGCCCTGCACGCGAAGACCGGCCGCCTGATGGCCGGCTTCAAGGCCGAGGCCGACGCCGCCGGCGTGCCCTTCAGCGTGGACCACCAGGGCGGCCTGTTCGGCTTCTACCTGCTGCCCGAACTGCCCAGCACCTGGACCGAGGTCATGAAGACCGATGGCGCACGCTTCAACCGCTTCTTCCACGGCATGCTGGAGCGCGGCCACTACTTCGCACCCGCCCTGTACGAGGCCGGCTTCGTGAGCGCCGCGCACACGGACGAGGACATCGACAAGACCATCGAAGCCGCGCGCGAAGTGTTCAAGACGCTCTGACGCTGGCCCGTACCTACCGATCGAGCCCGCCCTTGCGGGCTCTTTTCACGTCAGGGCCGAAGAAAAGCCTGGCGCGCCTGTTCGACCTCATCGCGCACGGCACAGCCCTGCGCATGGTCGTTGACCAGGCCCATGGCCTGCATGAACGAGTAAACGGTCGTAGGCCCCACGAACTTCCAACCGAGCTTCTTCAGCTCCTTGGACAGCGCCCGGGACTCGGCCGTCTCCGACACGGGCCCCGAAGCCTGCACAGGCTCCGGCGCATGGCGCCAGAAGAAGGCCGACAGCGAGCCTTGCGCCTCCACCATCTCCAGCGCCCGCTGCGCGTTGTTGATCACGGCCTCGATCTTGCCGCGATGCCGCACGATGCCCGCATCGCCCAGCAGCCGCAGCACGTCGTCCTCGGTGAAGCGCGCGACCTGGTGGAAGTCGAAGCCGGCAAAGGCCGCGCGGAAGTTCTCGCGCTTGTTGAGGATGGTCAGCCAGCTCAGGCCGGACTGGAAGCCTTCGAGGCTGAGCTTCTCGAACAGGCGCCGGTCGTCGGTGACGGGAAAGCCCCATTCACGGTCGTGGTAGGCCAGGTAGCTGTCCGTGGCCGCGCACCAGTGGCAGCGCGGCCGGCCGTCGGGGGCGGTGAACAGGCAGGACATGGTCAGGATTTCCCGGGTTCGGGAGAAGGGAGGGACAGCAGCCAGGCCGCCATCTGCAGGGATTGCGCCGTATCGATGTGCGGGTGGCGCGGCATGATGGCGCGGCCCCATTCGCCGGCCCCGCCCTCGCGGATCTTGCGCGCCAGGTAGTCGGCGGCATCTTCGCGGCCCCGGTAGCGGCCGGCGATCTGCTGGAAGGACGGGCCCACGTAGTGGCGCACCAGGCCGTGGCAGCGCAGGCAGTCATTGCCTTCCACCAGGGCCTTGCCGGCGGCCAGCTGCGCGTCGGCTGTCACGGCAGCTGCGGCCGCCGCCGTGGTGGCCCCGACAGCCGGCCCGCGCATGATGCGCCAGCCGATGTTGAAGACACCCAGCGCCACCAGCAGCATGAAGACCACGAGCGCCCAGCCCAGCCAGCGGGGCCGCTGGGGGGCGTCGTCGCCCTCGTCGTCTGCGCCAGGAGGCAGTTGGCCGGCCATCAGTGGCGGAAGTGGCGCACGCCGGTGAAGACCATGGCGACGCCGCGCTCGTTGGCGGCGTCAATGACTTCCTGGTCGCGCATGGAGCCGCCGGGCTGGGCCACGCAGGTGGCGCCTGCGTCAACGACCACGTCCAGGCCGTCGCGGAAGGGGAAGAAGGCATCGCTGGCCACGACCGTGCCCTGCAGGCTCAGCTTGGCGGCCTCGGCCTTGATGGAGGCGATGCGCGCCGAGTCCAGGCGGCTCATCTGGCCTGCGCCCACGCCCATGGTCATGCCGTTCTTGCAGAACACGATGGCATTGCTCTTGACGTACTTGGCGACCTTCCAGGCGAACAGCAGGTCCTGCAGTTCTTCGGGCGTAGGCTGCTTGACGGTGACGACCTTGAGGTCGGCCAGGGCCAGCTCATGGTTGTCGGCGGTCTGCAGCAGCAGGCCCGAGCCGACGCGCTTGGCGTCCACGGCGTTGCGGCCCTGGTCCCAGGCGCGCTCGCCGCCGGCCGGCAGGGCGATCTTCATGAGGCGCACATTGACCTTGGGCTTGAAGATTTCCAGCGCCTCGGCCGTGAAGTCGGGGGCCATCAGCACCTCGACGAATTGCTTGACCACGGCCTCGGCCGCCGCCTTGTCCACCGTGCGGTTGAAGGCGATGATGCCGCCGAAGGCGCTGGTGGGGTCGGTCTGGAAGGCCTTGGCATAGGCTTCGTGCGCGTCCTTGCCCACGGCCACGCCGCAGGGGTTGGCGTGCTTGACGATCACGCAGGCGGGCTGCTCGAAGCTCTTGACGCATTCCCAGGCGGCATCGGCGTCGGCGATGTTGTTGTACGACAGCTCCTTGCCCTGCAGCTGCTCGCCCGTGACCAGAGAGCCGGGGGCCGGATACAGGTCGCGGTACAGGGCGGCCTGCTGGTGGCTGTTTTCGCCGTAGCGCAGGTCCTGCACCTTGGTGAAGTGGCCGTTGCTCTGGCCGGGGAAGGGGCTGCGCTCGGGCACGTAGGCTTCGGAGAGCTTGTCGTCCTCGAACTTCACGCTGGACAGGTAGTCGCTGATGGCGCCGTCGTACTGGGCAATGCGGTTGAAGGCGGCCACGGACAGCGCAAAGCGCAGCTTGTCGGACAGCTTTCCATTGGCCTTGAGTTCGGCCAGCACGGCCTCGTACTGGCCGGCATCGGTGATCACGCCCACGTCGGCCCAGTTCTTGGCGGCAGAGCGCACCATGGCCGGGCCGCCGATGTCGATGTTCTCGATGGCGTCGGCCAGCGTGCAGCCGGCCTTGGCCACGGTGGCCTCGAAGGGGTAGAGGTTCACCACCAGCAGGTCGATGGTGTCGATGCCGTGCTCCTTGAGGGCCGCCATGTGGGCGGGCAGCTCGCGGCGCGCCAGCAGGCCGCCGTGGACCTTGGGGTGCAGGGTCTTGACGCGGCCGTCCAGCATCTCGGGGAACTGGGTGACTTCGGCGACCTCGGTCACGGGCAGGCCGGCCTCGGCCAGCAGCTTGGCGGTGCCGCCGGTGGACAGCAGCTTGATGCCCAGGGCGTGCAGGCCTTGGGCGAATTCGACAATACCGGTCTTGTCAGAGACGGAGAGCAGGGCGTTCATGGGCGTCGGTGCAGGGAGTTTGAAAAAAGGGGAATTCGTGCCGCTCAGAGCATGTCGTGCTCGAGCAGCTTCTTGCGCAGCGTGTTGCGGTTCAGGCCCAGCCAGTCGGCAGCGCGGGACTGGTTGTTGTCGGCCTGGCTCATCACCACTTCCAGCAGCGGCTTTTCGACCAGGTGGATCAGCATGTCGTACATGCCATTGGGCTTTTCGCCGTCGAGATCGCGGAAGTACCCCTCCAGGCTTTCACGCACGCATTGTTCGATGTTCTGGTTGCTCATACTGTCATTCCTGCGGGCTCTGCGAATTCGGCGCTTGTGGCGCCGGCATCGATGGCGGCTGGTATCCGGTCCATCTGCGCGCCCAGGGCGTCCAGATAGTCGGCCACGGCCTGCCATTGCACCGCGCAGTCCTCGATGGTGTTGATGTGTTGTCTGAATGCCTCGCCGCCCGGCAGGCTGCGCAGGTACCAGGCGATGTGCTTGCGCGCACTGCGCACGCCGGTGCCCTCGCCGTACAGGCTGTAGTGGTCCTGCAGATGCTCCAGCAGCAGCCGGCGCAGCTCGGCCACCAGGGGCGGGGCCATGTGCTCGCCCGTGGCCAGGAAGTGCGCGATCTCGCGGAAGATCCACGGCCGGCCCTGGGCGGCGCGGCCGATCATCACGGCATCGGCGCCCGTGTAGGCGAGCACGTCGCGCGCCTTCTCGGGGCCGGTGATGTCGCCATTGGCCACCACGGGCACGCGCACCGACGCCTTGACGGCAGCGATGGTGTCGTACTCGGCAAAGCCCTTGTAACCCTGCTCGCGCGTGCGACCGTGCACGGTGAGCATCTGTATGCCCACCTCCTCGAAGCGGCGGGCCAGCACCACGGCGTTCCTGTGCGCGTCGCACCAGCCGGTGCGCATCTTCAGCGTGACGGGCACGCCGTGCGGGGCGCAGGCCTCTACCACAGCCTGGGCAATCTCCACGGCCAGGGCCTCGTTCTGCATCAGGGCCGAGCCGGCCCATTTGTTGCAGACCTTCTTGGCCGGGCAGCCCATGTTGATGTCGATGATCTGGGCGCCACGGTCCAGGTTGTAGCGCGCGGCCTCGGCCATCATCTCGGCGTCCGTGCCCGCGATCTGCACCGCGATGGGTCCGGGCTCGCCTTCATGGTTGGCGCGGCGCGAGGTCTTGAGGCTGTTCCACAGGTCCTTGCGCGAAGTCACCATCTCGCTGACCGCATAGCCCGCACCCAGGGCCTTGCACAGCTGGCGGAACGGCCGATCCGTCACCCCCGCCATGGGGGCGACGAACAGGCGGTTGGCCAGGGCATGGGGGCCTATGGACAGGGGAAGGGAGGACATCGGGAAAGCCGGAGAAAACGCGCGCGCCGATCACAAAACGGGCGGCAACAAAGGACCAAGATTGTACCTGCCCAAATTTTCAGCAGGGCTAAAACCGGGCCGTCAAGGCGGCCAAGCGGCGAAAACAAGACAGCGCAGCGGTTTCATGGTGTGGGAACGAAGGTGCGCACCTGGCCCGGAACGGCCTGCAGCCCGTAGGCGCCGAGCCGGCCCTGCCACCAGCGGCGGTTGAATTGCACGTCGGGAGAGACCTGGTCGTCGGGCATGGGGCGCAGGCCGACCTTCTGCAGCCCGGCTTTCTGCGGCCCGGCTGCGTGCAGCCCAGCCTCAAGCCCCAGGTCCAGCGCCTCGCCGTCGGCCAGCGGGCCGCGCACCACGGCCATGGCCTTGCGCCCGTCGGTCACCCAGGCGTCCAGCACCAGGGCCGGGCGGGGCTCGGGACCGGCCAGGCTCACGCAGCCTTGCAGACGCGGCTCCAGGCCCAGAGGCTCCAGCTCGCGCTGCAGCTGCTCCAGCCTGTCGGCCACGGCCGGGCCCGGCAGGGTGCAGCCCTTGGCCTGCAGCGCCTTGCCCCAGGCCGAGGTCGGTGCGGCCTCCTGGGTCGGTGGCGCCTGGGCAGTGGCCTGTGCCACCACGGTGGTGTCCTTGCCTGGCGATGGCTGCAACGCGGCGCAGCCGGCCAGGCCGGCTGCTGCCATTCCCAATGCCGCCCATCCCGCCCATCCTGCAATCCGCCCTGTCTGCATGACGCCCCCTGTTCTTTGTGGTTCCGGACCAGGCCCCACGATAGCTTCAGGCCGACAAGGCGTCAGCCAGCGCAGACCTACACTTGGCAGTACCTATGGAAGTCTGGATGCATCAATTGCTGGGCTGGCTGGCGCTGCCGCAGTTCGGCCTCAGCACCGTGTTCATCGTGGCCCTGATCTCGGCCACGCTGCTGCCGCTGGGCTCGGAGCCTGCGGTGGTCGGCCTGCTCCAGCTCAATCCCGACCTGTTCTGGCAGACGGTTTTCGTGGCCACGGCCGGCAATACGCTGGGCGGGGCCATCAGCTGGTGGATGGGCCTGGGCGCGCACAAGGCTTGGCGCGCGGCACGCGAGCGGCGGCTGGCCGGGCTGCCGCCTGAACGGGCCAAGCCGCCGCGCAATCTGTCACGCCACGAGCGCCGCGCCCGCGTCTGGCTGCGCCGCCTGGGCGCCAAGGCCTGCCTGCTGAGCTGGCTGCCCGTGGTGGGCGATCCGCTGTGCGCCGTGGCCGGCTGGCTACGCCTGCCGTTCTGGCCCTGCGTGTTCTACATGGCCATCGGCAAGTTCCTGCGCTATGTGGTGATGACGGTGGTGCTGCTGCAGCTGCTGCCGGCCTCCTGGGCCAGCTGAGGCCGAAGCCCCCCACCGAAGCCCTCCCCTTTTGCGATCTACGCCTGCGGCTCGCGCGCCCAGGGCGCCAGCGCGAAATGCGCGGCCAGGAAATCGATCAGCGCCTGCACGCGCGCCGGCCGGGCGCGCCCCGGCGGCGTGACGATGTGCAGGGCGATGGAGGGCACCTGCCAGTCGTCCATGCAGGTCTGCAGCGCACCCGATTGCAAATCTTCCCAGGCCAGGAATTCGGGCTGCAGGGCCAGGCCCAGCCCGGCGCGCAGGGCCGGCGCCAGGCCCTCGGCATTGTTCACGCGCATGGCCGTGGGCACGACCTGGGCGAACTCGCCGCGGCGCGCATGCACGAAGCGCCAGGCCTCGCCCAGGCGGCTGTGCACATAGCGCAGCGCCCGGTGCTGCGCCAGCTCGCGCGGATGGGTGGGGCGGCCGTGGCGCTCGAAGTATTCGGGTGATCCCACCAGCAGCAGGCGCACCGTGCACAGGCGCCGCGCCAGCAGGCTGGAGTCGGGCAGCGAGGAGATGCGCAGCGCGATGTCGAAGCCCTGGGCCACGACGTCGATCAGCTCGTCGCTGAAGTGCAGGTCCAGCGTGACCTCGGGATGCTCGGCCATGAAGGCGGGCACGGCCGGCGCCAGGTGCGAGATGCCGAACGACATGGGCGCCGCAATGCGGATGGGGCCGCGCAGGCTCTTGGACTGCTCGCTGATCTCGGCCTCCACGGCCTCGCCCTCGGCCAGGATGCGCGCGGCCCGCTCCAGAGAGGCCTGGCCGCCGGCCGTCAGCGACATGCGCCGCGAGGTGCGGTGCAACAGGCTGGTCTTGAGCCGCGTCTCCAGCCGCGTGATGGCCTTGGAGATGGTGGGCTGGGAGACGCCCAGCTCGGCGGCGGCCTTGGCGAAGGAGCCTGTCTCGGCCACCTTGGCGAAGACGGCCCAGGCTTCGAGGTCAGGAAGTCTTGGCATGAAAGTTTTGGAATAGATGTCTTTGCATATTTTCTATTCTCTTCTTGATCGGCAAAACATAAAGTTCATCCATCGCAACACACAACGCAGCAGGAGAACACCATGATCGAACGCCGTCCCTTCCAAGCCCTTGGCGGTGCCAACCACGGCTGGCTCGATGCCAAGCACCACTTTTCCTTCGCCGGCTACCACGATCCGGCCCGCATGGGCTGGGGCGCGCTGCGGGTGTGGAACGACGACACCATCGCCGCCGGCACGGGCTTCCCGCCTCATGCCCACGCCAACATGGAAATCATCACCTATGTCCGTGAAGGCGCCATCACCCACCAGGACAGCCTGGGCAACAAGGGCCGCACCGAAGCGGGCGATGTGCAGGTAATGAGCGCGGGCACCGGCATCCGCCACTCGGAATACAACCAGGAAAAGGGCACGACGCGGATCTTCCAGATCTGGATCATGCCCGACGAGCGCGGCCAGCAGCCCCCGTCCTGGGGTGCCAAGCCCTTCCCCAAGGGCGAGCGCTCGGGCAGCTTCGTGGCCCTGGCCAGCGGCCTGCCCGGTGACGAGGACGCCCTGCCCATCCGCACCGCCGCCCGGGTGCTGGGCGCCACGCTCAAGGCCGGCGAGAGCACGGAGTACCGCATCGGCCGCGACCGCCTGGGCTACCTGGTGCCGGCCAGCGGCTCGGTGCAGGTCGACGGCGTGACGCTCCAGGAGCGCGACGGCGCCGCCATCAGCGACGTCGAGACCCTGCGCGTCACGGCCCTGACCGACGCCGAGCTGGTGCTCGTCGACACGGCGCGCTGAAGCGCCCTTGCCGCCCCGGCTCCGGCCGGGGCCCACCTGCCCCAACTGTCTTTCCGAATTTCCGCTGTCCCTTCCTTCACCCAACCCACTGCCTCACAGGAGATCACCATGACCGACCGCAAGTACCTCGAAGTCCTGACACCCGCCAACAGCCAGATCATCTTCATCGACCAGCAGCCCCAGATGGCCTTCGGCGTGCAGTCCATCGACCGCCAGGTGCTCAAGAACAATGTGGTCGGCCTGGCCAAGGCGGCCAAGGCCTTCGACATTCCCGCCACCATCACCACGGTGGAGACGGGCAGCTTCTCCGGCCACACCTATCCCGAACTGCTGGCCGTGTTCCCCGAGCACAGGCTGCTGGAGCGCAGCTCCATGAATTCCTGGGACGACCAGAACGTGCGGGATGCGCTGGCCGCCAACGCCGCCCAGGGCCGCAAGAAGATCGTGGTCTCCGGCCTGTGGACCGAGGTGTGCAACACCACCTTCGCCCTGTCGGCCCTGCATGACACGGACTACGAGATCTACATGGTGGCCGACGCCTCGGGCGGCACGTCGCTGGACGCCCACAACTACGCCATGGACCGCATGGTGCAGGCCGGCGTGGTGCCCGTGACCTGGCAGCAGGTGCTGCTGGAATGGCAGCGCGACTGGGCCCGCCGCGAGACCTATGACGCGGTGATGGACATCGTGCGCGAGCATTCCGGCGCCTACGGCATGGGCGTGGACTATGCCTACACCATGGTGCACAAGGCCGCCGAGCGCGTGCAGCACGGCGAGACCATGGGCCCGAACCCCGCCAAGGCCTGAGCACCAGCACCGCCGCCGGCCCGCCAAAGGAGTCTCGCCATGAAGCTCTATGCACTTTCCCTTGGGGCCGGCCTGCTGGTCGGCGTGGTCTACAGCCTGCTGCAGGTGCGCTCGCCCGCACCGCCGCTGGTAGCCCTGGTCGGCCTGCTGGGCATCCTGGCCGGCGAGCAGATCGTGCCCGTGGGCCGGCACCTGCTGCAGGGCATGGACCTGCGCAGCGCCTGCAGCAAGACGCAGGCCACCGAGCATGTGCTGGGCGAGTTGCCCGGTCGCAAGAGCACCGATGCCGATCGGCAGCACGGCTGACCTCTCCCCAAACCTTCAAGAAAACTGCACCATGACCACGCGCAGAAAAGTCCTGGGCTCCGCCGCCACCCTTGCCATGGGTGGACTGCTGGGTTGCACCACCAACGCTCGCCAAGGAGCCTCCATGTCCGATTCCACGCCCGAAGTCGTCTTCCACAACGGCCGCTTCACCACCCTGAACAAGGCCCAGCCCACGGCCACCGCCGTGGCCGTGAAGGACGGCCGGTTCATCGCCGTGGGCACGGACGCCGAGGTGCTGGCCCTGGCCGGCAGCGGCACGCGCCGCATCGATCTGCAGCGCCGCAGCGTGCTGCCCGGCCTGTTCGACAACCATACGCACGTGATTCGCGGCGGCCTGAATTTCAACCTGGAGCTGCGCTGGGACGGCGTGCGCTCGCTGGCCGATGCGCTGGACATGCTCAAGCGCCAGGTGGCCAACACGCCCGCGCCGCAGTGGGTGCGCGTGGTCGGCGGTTTCACCGAACACCAGTTCGTGGAAAAGCGCCTGCCCACCATCGAGGAGATCAACGCCATCGCGCCCGACACGCCGGTGTTCCTGCTGCACCTGTATGACCGCGCCCTGCTCAACGCGGCCGCCCTGCGCGCCGTGGGCTACACCCGCGACACGCCCGAGCCCGCCGGCGGCGAGATCACGCGCGATGCCAACGGCAACCCCACGGGCCTGCTGCTGGCCAAGCCCAACGCCACCATCCTCTATGCCACGCTGGCCAAGGGTCCCAAGCTGCCGCTGGACTACCAGGTCAACTCCACGCGCCACTTCATGCGCGAACTCAACCGCCTGGGCGTGACCGGCGTCATCGATGCGGGCGGGGGCTTTCAGAACTACCCCGACGACTACGACGTGATCCAGAAGCTCAGCGACGCCAACCAGATCACCGTGCGCCTGGCCTACAACCTGTTCACGCAAAAGCCCAAGGAGGAGAAGGCCGACTTCCTCAACTGGACGCAAAGCGTGAAATACAAGCAGGGCAACGACTATTTCCGCCACAACGGCGCGGGCGAGATGCTGGTGTACTCGGCCGCCGACTTCGAGGACTTCCGCCAGCCGCGCCCCGACATGCCGCCCAGCATGGAGGGCGACCTGGAGGAAGTGGTGCGCGTGCTGGTGCAGAACCAATGGCCGTGGCGCCTGCACGCCACCTATGACGAGACCATCTCGCGCGCGCTCGATGTGTTCGAGAAGGTGCACCGCGACACGCCCATCGACGGCCTGAACTGGTTCTTCGACCATGCCGAGACCATTTCGGACAAGTCCATCGACCGCATTGCGGCCCTGGGCGGCGGCGTGGCCGTGCAGCACCGCATGGCCTACCAGGGCGAATATTTCACCGAGCGCTACGGCGCACGCGCCACCGAGGCCACGCCGCCCGTCAAGAAGATCCTGGAGCGCGGCGTGAAGACCTCGGCCGGCACGGACGCCACGCGCGTGGCGTCCTACAACCCCTGGGTGTCGCTGTCGTGGATGGTGACGGGCAAGACCGTGGGCGGCCTGCAGATGTACCCCCAGCGCAACCTGCTGGACCGCGAGACCGCGTTGCGCATGTGGACCGAGAACGTGGCCTGGTTCTCCAACGAGGAAGGCCTGCGCGGCCGCATCCAGGTGGGCCAGCTGGCCGACATGATCGTGCCCAGCAAGGACTACTTCGCCGTGCCCGAGGACGAGATCTCCTTCCTCACCTCCGACCTCACCGTGGTGGGCGGCCGCGTGGTCTATGGCGCAGGCCCCTTCCAGCAGCATGACGACAACCCGCTGCCGCCGGCCATGCCCGACTGGTCGCCCGTGCGGCGCTTCGGCGGCTACGGCGCCTGGGGCGAGCCCGAGGGCGCGGGCAGGAACTCGCTCAACCCCGCGCGCTACCGCAGCCTGGCGGCGGCCTGCGGCTGCGGCACCAGCTGCGGCATGCACGGCCACAGCCATGCCGACGCATGGGCCTCGAACGTGCCGACCTCGGACCCCCGAAGCTTCTTCGGCGCGCTGGGCTGCTCCTGCTGGATGGCCTGAGGAGCAAGGCCATGTCCATCGATTCCAAGCCGTCTGCCCCAGCTGTTGCCGGCAGTTCCTCCGGCAGCTTCGCGCCGCTGCGACAGCCCGTGTTCGCCGTGCTGTGGGCGGCCACGGTGCTGGGCAATATCGGCAGCTTCATGCGCGATGTGGCCAGCTCCTGGATGGTGACCGAGCTGTCGGCCAGCCCGGCCGCCGTGGCCCTGATCCAGACGGCGGCCACGCTGCCCATCTTCCTGCTGGCGATTCCGGCCGGCGTGCTGTCGGACATCCTGGACCGCCGACGCTTCCTGATCGGCATCCAGATCCTGCTGGCCGCCGTCAGCGCCAGCCTGCTGCTGCTGGCCCGCACCAACACGCTGACCGTGGAGTACCTGGTGGCGCTGACCTTCGTGGGCGGCATAGGCGCGGCGCTGATGGGGCCGACCTGGCAGTCCATCGTGCCCGAGCTGGTGCCGCGCAGCGACCTCAAGAACGCGGTGGCGCTGAACTCGCTGGGCATCAACATCGCACGCGCCCTGGGCCCTGCGGCCGGCGGCCTGCTGCTGGCCAGCTTCGGCGCGGCGGCGGCCTATGGCGCGGACGTGGCCAGCTATGTGTTCGTGATCGCCGCGCTGGTCTGGTGGAAGCGCCCCAAGGCCGAGGCCTCGGCCCTGAATGAGCAGTTCTTCGGCGCCTTCCGCGCAGGCCTGCGCTATGCCCGCTCCAGCCGCGAGCTGCATGTGGTGCTGCTGCGCGCCGCCGTGTTCTTCCTCTTCGCCAGCTCGGTCTGGGCCCTGCTGCCGCTGGTGGCGCGGCGCATGCTGGGCGGCTCGGCAGGCTTTTACGGCGTGATGCTGGGCGCCGTGGGCGCAGGCGCCATCCTGGGAGCGCTGGTGCTGCCGCGCCTGCGCAAAAGGCTGGATGCCGATGGCCTGGTGCTGCTGTCCTCCGTGCTCAGCGCCGCCGTGATGGCCGCGCTGTCCACCGCGCCGCCGCAATGGGCCGCCGTGCTGCTGATGCTGGTGCTGGGCCTGGGCTGGATCATTGCGCTGACCACGCTCAACGGCGTGGCCCAGGCGGTGCTGCCCAACTGGGTGCGCGGCCGCGGGCTGGCCATCTACCTGATGGTGTTCAACGGCGCCATGGCGGGCGGCAGCCTGGCCTGGGGGCTGTTCGCGCAGGGCGTGGGCATTCCCACGGCGCTGCTGATCGGCGCGGCGGGCCTGGTGGCCATCTCGCTGGTGTTCCACCGCATCAAGCTGCCCACGGGCGAGGCGGACCTGCAGGCCTCCAACCACTGGCCCGAGCCGCTGCTGGCCGAACCGGTGGCCCATGACCGTGGCCCGGTGATGATCCAGGTGGAGTACCAGGTGCGCCGCGACGACCTGCCAGCCTTCATCGAGGCCATGCAGCATGTGGCGCGCGAGCGGCGGCGCGACGGCGCCTATGCCTGGGGCATCGCCGAGCACACGGGCGAGCCGGGCCGGGTGATCGAGTGGTTCCTGGTGGAGTCCTGGGCCGAGCATCTGCGCCAGCACCAGCGCGTGTCCAGGGCCGATGCCGATCTGCAGGCCCAGGCGCTGCGCTTTCATATCGGCCCCGGGCGGCCCGTGGTCCACCACTTCCTGGCGCTGGACGCCGCCAGTGCAACCAGTGCCGCCAGCGGGCCTGCGCAGGCACCGGCGCACGGCCACGCCCACTGAAGCGTTGCGGCAGGCCTGCCCTGGCCTGCGCCCGGCCTGCCAGGACACCTCAGCGGATATCCAGCCGCTCCAGCGCACGCACCAGGTCGGCCAGCGTGCGCACCTGCATCTTGCGCATGGCCTGGCTGCGGCGCACCTTGACCGTGATTTCGCTCACGCCCAGGTCTGCCGCGATCTGCTTGTTCAGCAGGCCGCGCACCACGCCCACGACCACTTCCTGCTCGCCCGGCGACAGCGACTGCCAGCAGGCGTGCAGCGCCTGTTGGCCGGCGTCCAGCGCACGGCGCTGCCGGTCCAGGGCAATGCCCTGCTGGATGGCGTCGAGCAGGTCCTGGTCGCGGAAGGGCTTGGTCAGGAACTCGATGGCGCCGGTCTTCATGGCCTCCACGCTCATGGGAATGTCGCCATGGCCGGTGATGAAGATGGTGGGCAGCTTCAGGCCCAGCTCCAGCATCTGGCGCCGGAAGTCCATGCCGCTCTGGCCGGGCATGCGGATGTCCAGCACCAGGCAGGCCGGACCTTGCGGCGGATTGCGCGTCCAGTCGTCCAGAAACTCGCGCGTGGCGCCGAAGGCGCGCACGCACAGGCCCACCGAGGCCAGCAGGTCCTCTATGGCGGCGCGCACCGAGGGGTCGTCATCGACGATGTAGACCAGTGCCTCGGCTTCGGCGGTGGAGGGTTCAGCCATGGCGCAATCCCGTGGAAGGCCTGGCGCCCGTGGCCGGGGCGCAGGCGATGGTGACGTGAAAAGCCGTGCCCCCGCGCCCGTCCTCGCGGTCCGTGGCCCAGATGCGGCCGCCGTTGGCCTCGGCCATGTGGCGGCAGATGTTCAGGCCCAGGCCCATGCCGTCGGGCTTGGTGGTCCAGAAGGCATCGAACAGGTGGGTGCGGGCCAGCGGCGACAGGCCTTCGCCCGCATCGGCCACGGTCAGCACCAGCTGCTGGCCCAGGGCCTGCGTGGCGATGGCGATGCGCCGCTGCGCGGCGGGCGTG
This sequence comes from Delftia sp. WSY_10, assembly GCF_043104705.1. NCBI lineage: Bacteria > Pseudomonadati > Pseudomonadota > Betaproteobacteria > Burkholderiales > Comamonadaceae > Delftia > Delftia sp. WSY_10. The sequence continues at coordinate 201,971 of NZ_JBICKY010000004.1, forward strand.
CCCTGCATGGCGTCCATGGCATTGAGCAGCAGGTTGGCCAGCACCTGCTGGATCTGCACGCGGTCGGCCCAGGCCGGCTGCAGCGCGGTCGCCAGCTGCAGGTCCAGGGCCACGCCGCGCCGGTCCAGCTCTGCGACGGACAGGCGGGCCATTTCGCGCACGGCCTCGTTGAGGTCGAAGGACTGCCGGCTGGGTGCGTCTCCGCGTGCCATGCTGCGGATGCGGGCGATGACATCGCTGGCGCGCTGCGCATCGCCCAGGATGCGCTCCAGCGCCTGGCCGGCCTTGGCGAGGTTGGGCGGCTCCTGGGCCAGCCAGCGCTGGCAGGCGTTGCCGCTGGTGACGATGGCCGCCAGCGGCTGGTTGACCTCATGGGCGATGGAGGCCGTCAACTGCCCCAGGCTGGTGGCCTGGGTGATGCGCATCAGCTGGGTGCGCGCCGCATGGGCTGCGTTCTGGGCCGCCACCATCTTCAGGCCCAGATAGGCCGTGATGGCAATGGCCAGGATGCTGATCACCATGTTGATCAGTCCGGTGCGATAGGCGCCGGCAGGCGTGAGCGCAAAGCTGGCCAGGGTCAGCACGATGCACAGCGCCGTGAGGCCGATGACCACGCGCGGGCTGAACCAGCGCACCGCCACCAGGATGATGGCGGTGTGGAACACGGCGGCCGCCACGGCGTAGTCGGTCAGCGTGTCCAGCGCGAAGATCGCGGCCATGGCGACGCCCATGGCCGCCAGGATCAGGGCCCGGGGCCAATGGGGAAAGCGGCGCAGAGCGGTGGTCATGGCGTGCAGGGAAAAGGAATGGACTGTCAGCTGCCAATTCTCATTCAAGAAGCCGCTGCACCTGAATGCAAGCTATACCCGAACCGTACGATACTGGCGCGACCCAAAACAAGGGACACCGAGGAAGGGACGCCCCGCACCGAAGGTGTCGTCCCCCTCCCGCGCAGCGAGAGAGGGGGAAGCCGCGCAGCGGCTCAGGGGGTTCACAACACTGGCCGGCGGCCCACGCTCAGCTGCAGCTCCACCGTGGCCTTGGCCAGCTCGGTCTCGGCCTCCAGCGATCCCAGGTAGGCCTCGTCGGCCGAGCGCTGGGCGGACAGCAGCTCCAGCAGCGAAGCCTCGCCATGCCGGTAGGACAGGCGCATGCCATCGAGCACGCGCTGCGCATCGCGCAGCACGCCGTCGCGGTAGCGCTGCACGTTCTCGCGCGCGGCGCTCAGGCGAAAGCGGGCGGCGCGCACATCGGCCTCGGCCCGGTTCTGGGCCTGCTGCAGGGCCAGCATGGCCTGGGTGACGGCCGCCTCGGCCTGCACCAGGTCGCCCCGGTCCAGGCGCGACAGCGGCAGCGGCACGCTGACCGAGACCGACAGCGTGCGCGAGCGCCCGCCGCCATCGAAGGGATTGCCCTGGGCGTCCGTGCCACCGGCCGTGGCGGGCACGGCGGCCATGCCCACGGCCAGCGTGGGATTGACCCAGCGGTTGGCCCGAGCCAGGCCCGCGTTGTCGCGCGCATGCTCCAGCGCCGCCTGGGCGATGCGCACCTCGGCGCGCGACTGCAGCGCCTGGGCGACCAGGGCGTCGGCATCCTCCAGTCCCGAGTCTTCGGCCAATTCCATGAAGCCGCATTGCAGCGTGTCGCTGGCAAAGACTTCGGACAGGCGGCGCCCCAGCGGGACGGACAGCGCCAGCCGTGCGGTCTGCGCCTCGGCGCGCGCCTGCACCACCTCGGCCTGGAAGCGGTCGCGCTCCACGCGCGACTGCAGCCATTCCACGCCACCGATGTCGCCGGCCTTGCGCCGCAGCTCGTTGGCCTGCACCACATCGCCCAGCGCCTTCAGCGTCTGCTGCTTGCGCTCCAGCGCCAGCGAGTCGCGGCAGGCCTGGGTGTAGTCCTGGGCGGCATCGGAGAACAGCTGGCTGCGCACGCCTTCCAGGCCGGCCTCGGACAGGCGCACCTGGCTGCGTGCGGACTGAATGCGCGCGGCGCGCTTGCCGCCCGTCTCCAGCTCCATGCTGATCTCGTAGTTGCGCGTGGTGGGCCGGGGCTGGCCGGTGCGCACCTGCTCGCGCGAGGCGCCCAGCGTGAGGCTGGGGTCGGGGCGTATGCCGGCGATGCCGATGCCGGCACGCGCGGATTCCACGCCCTGCTCCTCCGAGCGCAGCACCGGGCTGTGCTGCTCCACGGCGTTGAGGTAGTCGGAAAAGCGCAGGCCGGCAGGTGCCGCCGTTGCAGTTGCTGTGGCGGTTGCAGTTGCCGTCGTTGCAGCGGCCACGGCGGACGGCGCCGTCTGCGCCTGGGCTGCGGCGCCAAGGCACAGCAGCAGGGCCAGAGCCTGCCTGGGGAAGAAAGGGGTCGTTTGCATGGCGACTCGCATCAATGGGGTTGGCTCGTTGCGGTGCGATGCCCGCCCTCGTCCTCGGCGGCATCCAGATCGCCGCTCTCACCGCGTTCGGCGGCGCGGCGCTGGCGGCGCTCGGCCGCGCGGGCGGCACGGGCCTCGATCACGTAGTAGAGGTTGGGCAGCAGCAGCAGGGTCAGCAAGGTGGCGCTGAACAGGCCGCAGACCACGACCGTGGCCAGGGGCCGCTGCACGTCGCTGCCCAGGCCCGTGGCCAGCATGGCCGGCGTGAGGCCGAAGGCGGCGACGGTGGCCGTCATCAGCACGGGGCGCATGCGGCTGGAGGCGCCTTCGAGCACGGCTTCGCGCAGGCTCAGGCCGTCCTCGCGGCGCAGCCGGTTGATCTGCGAGACCATGAGCACGCCCGAGAGCACGGCCACGCCGAACAGCGCGATGAAGCCCACGGCGCTGGAGACGTTGAGCGTCATGCCGCGCAGGTGCAGGCCCGCAAAGCCGCCGATCATGGCCAGCGGCACCACGCCCAGCACCAGCAGCGGCTGGCGCAGGTTGCCGAACTCGCCGAACAGCAGCACCAGCATGATGCCCAGCGTCAGCGGCAGGATCATGAGCAGCCGCGCCTCGGCACGCTGCAGGTTCTCGAACTGGCCGCCCCACTCGATGTGCAGCTTCTGGCGGTCGTAGTCCAGGTGCTGGTCGATGGCGGTGTGCGCATCCTTGAGGAAGCCCGCCAGGTCGCGGCCGCGCACATTGAGCTTGACGAGGATGTGGCGCTCGCCGCCCTCGCGCACGATGACGCTCTGGCCCACGGTGGTGGTGATGCGCGCCACGTCGGCCAGCGGCACCTGGGCGCCGTTGGCGGCCGACAGGCGCAGCGCGCCGATGGCCTCGGGGCTGCTGCGCGTGTCGGGCGTGAAGCGCACGGCCATGTCGTAGCTGCGCTCGCCCACGTAGAGCTGGCCGATGGAGGCCCCGCCCACGCCGGTGGAGATGAGCTGCGCCACCTCGGAGGCATTGATGCCGTAGCGCGCGGCAGCGGCGCGGTCCAGCGCAATGCCCAGGTTGGGCAGCGGCGGCTCCACGTCCACGGCCACGTCGGCCGCGCCGGGCACTTTCTCCAGCACGGCCACCAGCGCATCGGCCACGCGCCGGTCTTCGGCCAGGTCCTGGCCGAAGACCTTCACCGTGAGGTCGCTGTGCGCGCCGGACAGCTTGTCCTGCACGCCGTCGATCATGGGCTGCATGAAGCCCACGGAATAGCCGGGCAGCTGGTCGAAGCGCGCGGCCATCTTCGCGATCAGCTGCTGCTTGGTCAGGCCCGACTTCCATTCGCCATAGGGATGCAGGCCCACGCTGGCCTCGATGTGCGAGGGCGTCCAGTAGTCGGTGCCGTCATCGTTGCGCCCGGTCTGGGTGACGATGTAGGAGACCTCGGGGAACTCCAGCGCGGCGCTGCGCAGCGCGTCGGCCATGTCGCGCGCCTTGTCCAGCGTGATGCCGGGCGGCATCTGCACCTGCAGCCAGATGGAGCCTTCGTCCAGGTACGGCAGGAAGTCGCGGCCCATGGTGCCCGCCAGCACGCCCAGCGCCAGCAGCGATGCCGCCACGGCCCCCGCCAGCCAGCGCACGCGGCCCACGGCCACGCCCAGGAAGCGGTCATAGCCCACGCCCAGCCGGTGCAGCACGGGGTTGTGGAAGATCTTGCGCGGCCTGCGGAAGGCCAGCCAGGCCAGGGCCGGCGTGAGCAGCAGGGCCACGGCCAGCGCCCCGACCAGGGCCGCGCCCACGGCGCTGGCCATGGGCGAGAACAGCTTGTACTCGATGCGCTCGAAGGCGAACAGCGGCAGGTAGGCGGCCGCGATCACGCACATGCCGAAGAAGATGGGCCGCGCCACCTGCAGCGTGGCCGTGATGGCGTCCCTGGGCGTGAGCGGCCGGTTCTGGTCGGCCTCGCGGCGCCGCAGGATGTTCTCGACCACGACCACGGCGCCATCCACCAGGATGCCGAAGTCGATGGCGCCCAGCGACAGCAGGTTGGCCGGAATCTTCGCGTGGTGCATGAAGATGAAGGCCAGCAGCAGCGCCATGGGAATGGTCAGCGCCACGATCAGCGCCGCGCGCGGGCTGCCCAGGAAGACCAGCAGCACCAGGGTGACGACGATCAGGCCTTCGGCCAGGGTCTTGCCCACGGTGTGGGTGGTGCGCTCGATCAGCGTGGTGCGGTCCAGGTAGGGCACGACCTTCACGTCGGGCGGCAGCAGCTTGCCGTTGAGCTCCTCCACGGCGGCGTGGATGCCCTCCAGCGCCTGCGAGGGGTTGGAGCCCTTGAGCAGCAGCACGATGCCCTGCAGGGTGTCGGAGTTGCCGTCCTTGCCCAGGATGCCGCGCCGCTCCACGTTGCCGTAGGTCAGCCGCCCCAGGTCCTTGACCAGCACGGGCGTGCCGCTGTCCGTGGTCTTGACGACCACGTTGCCCATGTCGTCCAGCGAGCCCAGCAGGCCCACGCCGCGCACCACATAGGAGACATCGCCCCGGTCGATGACGCTGCCGCCGCCGCTGGCGTTGTTGGCATTGATGGCCTCGACCACCTGGGACAGCGCCAGCCCGTACTGCAGCAGCCGCGCCGGGTCCAGCTCCAGCATGAACTGCGTGGTCAGGCCGCCGAAGTTGGTCACGTCCACCACGGACTGGGCCTTCTTCAGGCGCGGGATCACCACCCACTGCTGCAGCTCGGACAGCTCGCGCAGGCTGCGCACGGGGCTTTCCAGCGTGTAGCGGTAGACCTCGCCCGTGGGCGAGCTGTAGGGATCCAGCCCGGCGCGGGCGCCATAGGGCAGCGTGACCTCGTCGATGCGCTCCTTCAGGCGCTGGCGCGCCCAGTAGCCATCCACGCCGTCCTCGAAGACCACGGTGATCAGCGACAGCGCGAACAGGCTGCGCGAGCGCAGCACGTGCATGCCGGGCGTGGCCAGCAGGGCGCGCTCCAGCGGAATGGTGATCTGCTGCTCTATCTCCTCGGCCGCCAGGCCTGGCACCTGGGTGACGATCTGCGAGGTCACGTCGGCAATGTCGGGATAGGCCTCCAGCGGCAGCTGCTTCCAGCTGAACACGCCATACAGGGCCGCGAAGCAAAAGACCAGCCAGACCACGCCGCGGCGCGAAAAGCCGATGTTGACGATGCGCTCGATCATTGCAGCAGCACTCCCCCGTTGACCACCACGCGCTCGCCGGCCGCCAGGCCCGAGAGGATCTCGGCCTGGCCGTCCTGCTGCGCGCCGACCTGCACGTCGCGCGGCTCGAAGCGCCAGCCGCCCTTGTCCACGAAGACGCGCGTGCTGACCTGGCCCTGCAGCAGGGCTGCGGCCGGCACCATCACGGCCTGGCGCGCCGGGGCGTCGAAGCCCACGCGCGCAAACATGCCGGGGCGCAGCCGCCCTTCGGGGTTGTCCACGGCCACGCGCACCTTGACGCTGCGCGTGGCGGTGTCCACCAGCTCGCCCACGTATTGCACGCGGCCCTGCAGCTGCAGGTCGGGATAGGCTGCCAGGGCGATGTGGGCCTGCTGGCCCACGTCCACATGGGCCAGGTCGCGCTCGCTGACGCTGGCGCTGAGCCAGACCTTGCGCAGGTCGGCCACGGTCATGACGGAGGCATTCACATCGTTCCAGTAGCCGCCCTGCGAGCCCGCCATCTCGACCACGCGCCCGCTGATGGGCGACTTGACCACGTAGCTGCCGCGCGAGCCTTCCTGCACGGCCGCACCCAGCTGGGACAGGTGGTCGGAGGCGGCGCGCGCATCGGCACCTGCTGCGGCCAGCGCCTGCTGCGCGGCCTCGTAGTCCTTGCGCGCGGCGATCTCGGCATCGAACAGCAGCTTCTGGCGGTCGAACTCCTGGCGCGCGTGGAGCAGCGCGGCCTGGGCCTTGGTGTGCTCGGCACGCACGCTGGAGATCTCGGAGGAGTCCATGGTGATCAGCGCATCGCCGGCCTTCACCGCATCGCCCAGCTGGTGGTGCAGGCGCACCAGGCGGCCCGCCACGGGCGGCGTGATGCGGACCAGCTTTTCAGGCTCGGCCTCGATGGTGGCGGGGGCCGACAGGCGGGTCTGCAGCGGCTGCAGCGCGATCTCGGCCACCTGCAGGCGCTCGCGCAGCGGCGAGCCTTCGGGCACCACGATGAGGTTGCCTTCGCGGCGCACGGGAGCCGGCTGCGGGGCGGCGGTGGCGGGGGTTGCTGCTGCAGCCTGGGTTTCGGCCGGGCCGTTGCAGGCGGCCATGGCCACGCTGATCAGCAGCCCGCCCACAGGCCATGCAGCCGCCAGCAAAGGATGGCGCTGGTGCAGGCCATGGGGTCGGTCATGTGGGTGGCCATGGGGTCGGCCTGGTCGTTCAGAAGCGAGAAAGCGGGTCATCCTGAGGTCTCCGGGCGCCACGGACCCGCGCAGACCTCTCGCCCCTTCAGGCGATCACAGGCCTCCGCCCGGGTCCGGGCAGATCAAGAAATGGAAGAAGGGAAAGGCGGAAAGGGGCGGCGCGGCAGCGCCTGGCAGGATCGGAATCAGGATCGGGGTCCATGGGGTACTCCTTTGCGTGTGGGTAGCGCAGTCCCCGTACAGGCCGGGAGCCCTGTTTGCTGCAGTGCAATATGTGCCCGGAATTATCAAAGGCGAAAGTGCCTGCGGCCAGCCTTTGTTGGGAAGGCTGGCCTGTTCATTGGTGGATGCGGGATATACCTTGGTATAGAAGATGGCCGGCACCTGGCCCGATCGGCCCGGCCACATAGGCCCCGCCCGGAAAGAAAAAAGCCGCCAGCGCGGAGCGGGCGGCTTGCGGGCGATGGCCTGCGGGAAAGCTCAGTCCACTTTCAGGCCGATGGCTTTCACCAGTTCGCCGAAGCGCTCGCGCTCGGTCGCGTGGTGGTCGATGAAGGCCTTGCGGCTCAGCGGCGCGGGCGTGGCGCCCAGGGTGAGGATGACGTCATTGACGTTCTTTTGCTCCAGCGCCTTGGCCACGGCAGTGCGAACGGCCTCGATCACAGACTCGGGCGTGCCCGTGGGCGCGTAGAGGCCGAACAGCGTGTCCGCATCAAAGCCCGGCAGGCCGCTTTCGGCCAGCGTGGGCACGTTGGGGTACTGCGGCGAGCGGTGCGGGCTGCCGATGGCCAGCAGGCGCAGCTTGCCGGCCTCGACCTGCTTGAGGCCCGGACCCGGGTCGAACCAGAACTGCAGCTGCCCGCTGAGCACGTCGCTGAGCGCCGGGCCCGCGCCCTTGTAGGGGGCGTGCACGGCATCGACACCGGCCATGCGCTTGAACATCTCGCCGGCCAGGTGCGGCGAGCTGCCCTGGCCCGGCGAGCCGTAGGACAGCTTGCCGGGGTTGGCCTTCAGGTGCTTGATGAACTCGGCCACGTTGGTGGCGGGCACGGCGGGATTGGTCTCCAGGAACACATGCACGCGCGCCACGGCAGCCACGGGCGTCAAGTCCTTTTCGGGATTGAAGGCCAGCTTGCTGTAGATCATCGGGTTGATGGTGATGGCCCCGCCCGAGCTGAGCAGCAGCGTGTAGCCATCCTTGGGCGCGCGCACGGTCTCGCTGATGCCGATGTTGCCGCCCGCGCCGGGCTTGTTGTCCACCACCACCGACTGGCCCAGCACCTGGGACATGGTGGGCGTGATGGCGCGCGCCAGCACATCGGCCGCGCCGCCGGGCGCGAAGTTCACCACCAGGCGCACCGGGCGCTCGGGCCATTTGTCGCCGGCCTTCTGCGCCAGCGCAGGGACCGAGGCCGTCGCGCCCAGCAGGGCCAGCAGGCCCAGGCGGCGCCAGCGGCTGAAGGGGGTTGTCTTGTGCATGAACTGTGTCTCCTTGGGTTGTGAATTCTTGAAAGCGTGATGGGAGCCCGGCGGCGGCGGGGCTGCAATCAGTCCAGCCGAATGCCCGCCGACTCGATGACCTGGCCCCAGCGCCGGCTTTCGCTGCGCCAGTAGTCACGCATCTGGGCGGGCGTGCCGGGCAGCGGCTCCAGCGACAGCGCCTCGAAGCGCGCCAGCACGGCAGGCGAGCGCAGCGCCTGCTGCAGCGCCACGGACCAGGCCTGCACGGTGGCGTCGTCCGTGCCGGCCGGCGCCACCAGGCCCTGCCATGCATGGGCCTCGAAATCCTTCACGCCCTGCTCGGCCAGCGTGGGCACGCCCGGGTGGCTCTTGAGACGCTCGGCGCTGGCCACGCCGATGACACGCAGCTTGCCGGCCGCAATGTGCTGGGCCGCCGCCGCGCTGTCGGCCAGCATGAAGGGGATCTGGCCGCCGATCACATCGATCAGGGCCGGCCCCGCGCCGCGATAGGGCACATGGGACATCTTCACGCCCAGGCGCTGGGCCAGCAGTTCGGTGGCCAGGTGGTGGGGCGTGCCCAGGCCCGGGCTGCCGTAGCTGACGGGGCCTGGCTGGGCCTTCACCCACTGCGTGAACTCCTGCAGGTTGTGCACCGGCAGCTGGTTGCCGACCACGAGGAACAGCGGAAAGCGCGCCAGCAGGCCGATGGGCACGAAGTCCTTCTCGGCGTTGTAGGCCAGCTTGCGAAACAGGTGGGGGTTGGCCGCCAGCGTGGCGAAGTCGGCCGTGAAGACCAGGCTGCCCAGCTCGCGCGTGCGCGCCGCGTATTCGGCGGCGATGTTGGTGCCGGCCCCGGGCTTGTTCATGACGACCACGGTGCGGCCCAGGGCCTTGCCAAAGGACTCGCCCACGGTGCGCGCCACGGCGTCCGAGCCGCCGCCTGCGGCAAAGCCCACCACCCATTCGACGGGCTTGCCGGTCTGGGCGTGTGCCGTGCCCATGCCTAGCAGGGGCGGGGCGCCTATGGCCAGTGCGGCCTTGAGTGCTTGTCTGCGCAGCATCTTGTCTCCTTCTTGTAGTGGCTCGTTTTGCCTTGAGCGCGTTCAGCGCGGTGCGACGGCGCCCGCGTTCTCGGACAGGCTGACCAGTGCATGCAGCGTGCGCGTCACGGGCACGGCAATGCCCAGGCGGTCGGCCACCTGCAGCACGGCGCCGTGGATGGCGCCCGTCTCGGTGGCACGGCCGGCCAGCAGGTCCTGCAGCATCGAGGGCTGGTGGCCCCGGTGGTGGTCCAGCGCATCGCGCACGGCCGCGCCCACGCGCTCGGCGCTGGCGGCGACGCCATGGGCATGGGCGACGGACAGCACCTCGTCCAGCACGCGCTGCAGCAGGGCCTCGCCCTGCGGATTGGCCAGTCCGTCCACGGTCTGGCGCGTCACGGCGCACACGCCGTTGAAGGCGGCATTGAAGGCCAGCTTTTCCCAGATGGCTTCCTGCACCTGCGGGTCGATGCGGCAATGCATGCCTGCGCGGTTGAGGTCGTCCGCCAGCAGGTCGAAGACCGCGCTGCGCTGGCCATCGCAAGGCATGAAGCGGATACCGCCCTGCCCCATGGAGCTGACCTCGCCCGGCGACATCACGCGCGCAGGCCAGGTGGTCACGCCCACGGCGATGCGTTCGAGCGGCACCATTTCACGCAACACATCGGCATGGCCTATGCCGTTTTGCAGGCTCAGGAAATGCGTGTCCGGCCCGATGAGATGGGCAATGCCCTGCAGCGCTGCCCGCGTATGGGCCGACTTGGTGAAGACCAGCCACATCGCGGGCCCTGCCGTGAGCTGCTCGGCCCGCGCGGCATGCACGCGGGCCTGCAGCAGCCCCTCATCGGTGTGGCAGCGCGCGCCATCGCGGTTCAGGGCCTGCAGCAGTTCGTCGTTCACATCGACCAGGGTCACGTCCAGGCCGATGCGGGCCAGCCGCGCACCGAACAGGGTGCCCATGGCGCCTGCGCCGAGGATGCCTATGCTTCTTGTGTTTTCCATGGCTTTGTCTCCTGTCCCGGGGCCTGCGCTCAGGCGACCTCGACCTCGACCACGATGGGCTTGGGATGGGCCAGCGCGCGGGCCAGCACATCGGCCAGCTCGGCCGCGTTCTCCACATGCACGCCGTCGCAGCCCTGGCCACGCGCCAGCGCCACGAAGTCGATGTCGGGCAGTTCCGTGCCCTCGACCTTCTCGCCCTCGCGGTAGCCGAAGACATGGGCGAAGTCCTGCAGCGCTGCGTAGCGGCGGTTCTTGAGGATCACGAAGCTGATGGGCAGGCGCAGCTGGGCTGCGCTCCAGAGGGCCTGGATGGCATACATGGCCGAGCCGTCGCCGATGACGGCGACCACCTTGGCCTCGGGCTGCGCCAGCGCCACGCCCACGGCGGCCGGCATGCTGTGGCCCAGGCCGCCGCTGCACATGGTGTAGAAGGTGCCCGAGTGGAAGATGGGCAGGTAGGTCTGGATGGTGGAGCGCGAGCTGGGCGCCTCTTCCACCACGATGCTGCGCCGGTCGCGCACCTGGGCCAGCGTGTGCATGGCAAAGGCCACCGACATGCGTTCGCCTGCGGCGGGCGCGGCCGGCACGGGCGCTGCGGGCCGGGGTGCGGGCGCCTGGCGCGGTGCGGGTGCGGGGCGCTGCAGCAGCTCCTCCACGCCCATGCGCACATTGCCCACGGCGGCCGTGCCCACGGGGGCCCAGGCGGCAATGGCCGGGTCTTCGATCAGCTGGTAGAGCGCCGTGCCTTCGGGGATATGCGGGCCCTCGCCTTCCACGTGGTAGGTGAAGGCGGCCGCGCCCACGGCGAAGACCACGTCATGGCCGGACAGCAGTTGCACGATGCGCTCGCGCATGGCCGGCAGGAAGCCGGCGAACAGGGGATGGTCCTCGGGGAAGCTGCAGCGCCCGCTCATGGGGGCCACGAAGACGCGGGCCTGGTGGCGCTCGGCCAGCGCGACCACGGCATCCCAGCCCTGGGCCCGGTCCACGGCCGCGCCCACGACCAGGGCCGGGGCACGCGCCGCATCCAGCGCATCGCCGATAAGGTCCAGCGTGCGCGGATCGGGCCGCGTCTCGAAGCCCACATGGCGCAGCGTGACGGGCTCGGCCGGCTTGTCCCAGTCATCGGCGGGAATGGAGACCAGCACGGGGCCGCGCGGCTCCTGCATGGCGATGTAGTAGGCGCGCGCCAGCGCCTGGGGCACGTCTTCGGCGCGCGCGGGCTCGCAGCTCCACTTCACATAGGGCTTGGGCAGCTCGGCGGCCTGGCTGGAGTGCAGGAAGGGGTCGAACTGCAGCAGCGAGCGCGCCTGCTGGCCCGCCGTGATCACCAGGGGCGTGCGGTTCTTGAAGGCCGTGAAGATGTTGGCCATGGCATGGCCCACGCCCGCAGCCGAGTGCAGGTTCACGAAGCTGGCATTGCGCGTGGCCTGGGCATGGCCGTCGGCCATGCCCACGACCACGGTTTCCTGCAGGCCCAGCACATAGGAGAAGTCTTCGGGGTAGTCGCGGAACAGCGGCAGCTCGGTCGAGCCCGGGTTGCCGAAGATGCGCGTCATGCCCAGCTCGCGCAGCATGGCGATCACGGCATGGCGCACGGTGTAGGTCGCGGTGGAGGGGAATGCCTCGGCAGGCTGGCTGCGCGGTGTGGTGGGTGCTTGCAAGATGGGGTCTCCTGGGAAATGGGCCGGCCGCCCGGTGCGTGCCGCGCGGTGGCCATGGAAGTCGGTGCCCATGGTGCAGGCGCTTATGATTTCCAGCAATTGAATAAACTATCTAAGAGATATTCACCAAATGGATATCAAGAACCTGGACCTCAACCTGCTGCGCGTCTTTGACGCCGTGTACCGCCACTGCAGCGTCAGCCGCGCGGCTGAGGAGCTGGGCATGTCCCAGCCCGCCGCCAGCCAGGCCGTGACGCGGCTGCGCCTGCTCCTGGGCAATCCGCTGTTCGAGCGCGCGCACGCAGGCGTGCGCCCCACGCCGCGTGCCGAGCGCCTGGCGCTGGCCGTGCGCCAGGCGCTGGAGGTGCTGGAAGTCGCCATGTCCGAGGCCCAGAGCTTCGAGCCGCTGCAGGCGCGCCAGCGCTTTCGCATCCACCTGAGCGACATCGGCGAGGCGCGCTTTCTGCCGCCGCTGATGCAGGCGCTGCACCAGCGCGCCCCGCATGTGCAGCTGGAGACCCTGCCCATGCCGCTGGACGGCATTGCCGATGCGCTGGACCGGGGCACGCTGGACATCGCCATCGGCTTTCTGCCGGGTGGCACGCGGACCCGGCAGACCGTGCTGCTGTCCGACCACTACGGCGTGCTGCTGCGCAGCGGCCACCCCGCGCTGGCGCACCTGCCCGAAGACGCGCCACTGGCTCTGGCCACGCTGCGCCAGCTGGATTTCGCGGCGGTGCGCTCGCATTCGGAGACGCTGCGCATCCTGCAGGCGCTGCGGCTCGATGAGCGCATCCGCCTGTCGGCCGCACATTTCATGGCCGTGCCCTCCATCGTGGGCAAGACCGACCTGGCGGTGATCATGCCGGCCGAGATCGCGGCCGGCTTTGTCGAGCGCGGCGGCTATGCGGTGCGCGACGCCGACCTGCCCGATCACCGCTTCGACGTGTCGCTGCACTGGAGCTGGCGCTTCGAACAGGAACCGGCCAAGCGCTGGCTGCGCGAGCTGGTCTGCGAGCTGTTCCAGCAGCCCCGGCACCGCGAGGCCGCCGCGCCCTGAAGGGCCGGCCGTCACGCCCTGAAGGGCCGGCCGTCACGGGCATGACTTGCGGGCTGCCAACACTAGCCTGGCCTGCCGACTCAGTTTCGTCTAAGAAACCGGCGCCAGACTGGTCCCTGCGCCGACAAGGGCACGCGGCCGGCCCCGCCGAAGATGGGCACCGGCCTGTTTCATCCACTCTCCAGGAAAGACTCACCATGCAACTCAAGGACAAGGTCGCCTTCATCACCGGCTCGGCCAGCGGCATCGGCAAGGAGATCGCCACGCTGTTCGCCAGCGAGGGCGCGCGCATCGTCATTGCCGACCTCAACAAGGAGGCGGCCGATGCCACGGCGGCCGAGCTGCGCGCCACGGGAGCACAGGCCATGGGCGTGGCCGTGGACGTGACCGACGAGGCCCAGGTCAACGCCTCGGTCGAGGAGGCCGCCCGGGCCTTCGGCGGCATCGACATCCTGGTCAGCAATGCCGGGATACAGATCGTGCATCCGGTGGAGGAATTCAGCTTCGCCGACTGGAAGAAGATGCTGGCCATCCACCTGGACGGCGCCTTCCTCACCACGCGCGCCTGCCTCAAGCACATGTATGCGCAGGGCCGCGGCGGCAGCGTGATCTACATGGGATCGGTGCACTCCAAGGAGGCCTCGCTGCTCAAGGCGCCCTATGTCACGGCCAAGCACGGCCTGATCGGGCTGGCCAAGACCGTGGCCAAGGAAGGCGCCAAGCACGGCGTGCGCGCCAATGTGATCTGCCCGGGCTTCGTGCGCACGCCGCTGGTGGACAAGCAGATTCCCGAGCAGGCCCGCACGCTGGGCATCAGCGAGGACGAGGTCATCAAGAACGTGATGCTCAAGGAAACCGTGGACGGCGAGTTCACCACCACCGAGGACGTGGCCCGCGTGGCCCTGCTGTTCGCGGGCTTTCCCAGCAATGCGCTGACCGGCCAGTCGCTGGTGGTCAGCCACGGCTGGTTCATGCAGTAAGTCGCCAGTCGGCCACTCAAATCGGCCTTCAATCGGCCCTCAATCGGCCTTCAGGCCCAGCGCACGCGTCACGGCGGCATAGCGGTCGATGTCGGCCGCGATCAGCGCCTGGAATTGGCCCGGTGTCTGCCGCGCCAGGGTGTAGCCCTGGTCGCGCAAGCCAGCGCTGACGGCGGGATCGGCCAGCGCCTGCTCCAGCGTGTCATGCAATGCCTGCACCGTGGCCCGTGGCGTGGCGGCAGGTGCCAGCAGGCCGTGCCACTGCTCCACCGCAAAGCCCGGCAGGCCGCGCTCGGCCACCGTGGGAACGCCGGCCAGCTGCGGCAGTCGCTGCGGCGCCGTGACGGCCAGGGCGCGCACGCGGCCTGCAGCGATCATGGCCGCAGCACTGCTGGCCGTGACCATGCCCGCCGCCACCTGGCCTGCCGCCACGGCCGTGATGGCCGGGCCGCAGCCCTTGTAGGGCACATGCTGCACAAAGCGCCTCGCCTCCCGGGCCAGCATCTCGCCGGCCAGGTGCTGGGGCGTGCCGTTGCCGCAGGAGGCGAACAGCAGCGGCCGTTCCTGGCGTGCCTGGGCCAGCGCATCCTCCAGCGTCTGCAGCGCGCTGTCCGCAGGCACGACCAGCACCGAGGCGATGGAGCCCGCGTTGAACACCGCCGTGAAGTCCTTGCGCGGGTCGAAGTCCAGGCGTTCGTAGACACCGGGGTTGATGGCGAACGAGCTGTTGGCCATCAGCAAGGTGCTGCCGTCCGCCGCGGCCTGGGCCACGGCATGGGCGCCGATGTTGCCGCTGGCGCCGGGCCGGTTCTCCACCACCACGGGCTGGCCCAGGCGCTGCTGCAGCTGCTCGCCCAGGCGCCGCGCCAGCAGGTCCGTGCCGCCGCCCGGCGGAAACGTCACGACGATGGTGATGGGCCGCTCCAGGCGCGTGCCGGCCTTGCCCGGCGCCGCCAGCCACAGCCCCGATGCGCCCGCCAGCAGCGCGCAGGCCGCCAGCGTCCAGAGTCTCCGTCGCTTCAAGGTACGCCCTTCAAAAAACATGGCAACTGCTCCACTGGGCTAGGTGCAAAAAACCGGCGCAGCCCAACTCAGGGACACCGAGCAAGGGCCTGAGCCGGCCGCGCCGCCCCGCAGCCAGGGCGTCGCCGGTTGCCCGGACGCCCCCTCCCGCGCAGCGAGAGAGGGCGCCGTGCACACGGGGGAAGCCGCGCAGCGGCTCAGGGGGTGCCTCATTTCAGGTGTCAAGGCCGATGTCGAGAACCCGGGCGCTGTGCGTGATCCAGCCCACGGCGATCTGGTCCACGCCGGTCTCGGCCACGGCGCGCGCCGTCTCGGGCGTGATGCGGCCCGAGGCTTCGGTCACCGCGCGCCCGCGTGCCATGGAGACGGCCGTGCGCAGCGTGTCCAGGTCCATGTTGTCCAGCAGCACCACTTCCACGCCCAGGGACAGCGCCACCTCCAGCTGCTCCAGCGTGTCCACCTCCAGCTGGATCTGCACCATGTGGCCCACGCCCGCGCGCGCCCGGGCCAGGGCCTCGGCCACGCCGCCGGCCAGCGCGATGTGGTTGTCCTTGATCAGCACGGCATCGTC
The DNA here is from genome assembly GCF_043104705.1 of Delftia sp. WSY_10. Taxonomy (NCBI): domain Bacteria; kingdom Pseudomonadati; phylum Pseudomonadota; class Betaproteobacteria; order Burkholderiales; family Comamonadaceae; genus Delftia; species Delftia sp. WSY_10. The sequence goes on from NZ_JBICKY010000004.1 coordinate 217,509, forward strand.
CAGGCCGAAGCGGTGGTTGCTGCCGCCGCCCACGCGCACGGCGTACTTCTGCAGCGCACGCAGGCCCGGCATGGTCTTGCGCGTGCAGGTCACGCGTGCGCCCGTGTCGGCGATGGCCCGCGCGATCGATGCCGTGGCCGTGGCCACGCCGCTCAGGTGGCACAGGTAGTTGAGCGCCACGCGCTCGGCGGTGAGGATGGCGCGCGCGCTGCCGTGGATGCGCGCGATCTCCTGGCCGGGCGCCAGTTCGCTGCCATCGCGCAGCACCGGCTCGAAACGCGACTGCGCATCCAGCGCACGGAACGCCAGCCGCGCCATGTCCAGCCCGGCCAGCACGCCCTCCTGGCGCGCCACCAGGCGCAGTTCGGCCTGTGCGTCGGCAGGGACGATGGCATCCGTGGTCAGGTCGCCCGCGCGGCCCAGGTCTTCCAGCAGGGCCGAGCGCACCAGCGGCTCCAGCATCAGGTCGGGCAGCGGCGGCACAGGCAGGCGGGCACTGAGGGCATTGGCAATATTAATGCTCATTTTGAGTATATGTAGGTCAAAAAAATGTGGCGCGCGGCCTTGCGGGCTTGAGCGAGGAACTTATGCTAGATACGAGCATAAGTACTGTCAAGCCATTGTCACAATCGGGCAAGTGCCGTGCGGCTCAGGGGGAACCGTCGATGCCTTTGGCCAGCGGCAGCTTGCTGCCGGAGATGGCCCGCTCCAGCAGCACATCGCTGCGAAAGCGGAACAGCTTGGCCGGCCGGCCCGCCGAGCCCACCGTGAGCTGGCCGGTCTCCTCGACCAGATCCTGCTGCTCGATCAGGCGGCGGAAGTTCTGCTTGTGCAGCCCGCGCCCGGCCAGGGCCTCCACCGTCTGCTGCAGCTGCAGCAGCGTGAACTCGGGCGGCATCAGCTCGAACACCACGGGCCGGTACTTGATCTTGGCGCGCAGCCGCGCCATGCCCGTGGCCAGGATGCGGCGGTGGTCGTGGTGCATGGCCTCGCCAGGCAGCATGGCGGCCGCGCCATGGACGCGGTGGGCAGCCTCCTGCACCAGTCCGGCCTCGTACAGCAGCTCGTAGCGCTGCAGCACCATGTCCTCGTTCCAGGGCCCGCCGTCCAGGCCGAAGGCGATGTCCGCGCGCTGGCGCCGCAGCGCACGCTGGGCGCCGCGCGCCTCGGCCATCCAGGCATGCAGGCGCGGAGCGATGTGGGAGCGCAGCAGGGCCGGCTCGCCGCCGCGCCAGTCTTCCCAGGGAAAGTAGCGGTACCAGTCCTGCCAGACGGCCTGCCCCGCGCTGCGGTCCGCGGATTCGCGCGTCAGCCCCAGGTAGCTGACCGAGATCACGCGCGCCCCGCTGGCATCGGTGCGATCGCCATCGGCAAAGGTGTAGAGCTGCTCCATGTAGCCCAGCGGGTGATGGGTCTGCTCCTCCACCCAGGCGCGCAGGCCGGCCTGCAGCGAACGGTGCCCCACCTCGAACGGCCCCGCCGGCAGCAACTGCCCGTCCGCCGTGGTCAGCACGCGCGGTGTGCCCTGGGTCACCGCCGCCAGCACGGCGACGAGTTCGGCATGGATGGGAGAGGCTGCGGGACTGGTGGGGTGGGGCACGAAGGTGAGGGAGGTCGGTTGGCGGGATGGGTGATTATGGTGGGTTGAAGGGGCGGCTTCGAGCCCGGCACAGCAGACCGCCACGGGCCATCGGACGGTCAAATTCAACCTGTTGAGCGCCGGCGTGTTTTTCTATCGCATGACTACCCGCGGCGTTCGAGCTGTCGCAGGTACTTTTCCAGCAGTTCAGCGGTGTGCTCATTCATGCCCGCCTCCCAGCTCGCGCTCGATCTGTTCGATGCTGGGCAGGCTGCTTTGCAGGGTTTCCGGCAAGGCACGGGTGAGCTCGAAACCGGAAACGCCGATGGGCTTGTCCACGCCGCGCAGCGCATACTCGGCCAGCACGTGATTGGGTTTCTGGCACAGGATCAAACCGATGGTGGGTTGGTCGGTTGCGTGTCGCAACCTGTCGTCCACAACGTTGCAGTAGAAGTTCATCTTGCCCGCGTATTCAGGCTTGAAATCGCCCCGCTTGAGGTCGATGACCACGTAGCAACGCAGCTTGAGATGGTAGAACAGCAGGTCTATGTAGAAATCGTCTCCGCCAAGGTCCAGGTGATATTGGCGCCCCACAAAGGCGAAGCCCTGGCCCAGCTCCAGGAGAAATTTTTCCAGATGGGTGATCAGACCGGTTTCCAACTCACGCTCATGGAAACCTGATTCCAGCGTCAGGAAGTCGAACAGGTAAGGGTCCTTGAGCGTTTGCTGTACCAGGTCGGAATCCGGCGGAGGCAGGCGCAAGGCGAAGTTGCTGGCAGCTCTGCCTTGTCGCAGGTGCGCGGCTGTCTCGATCTGCATCAGCAGGACACTGCGGCTCCATCCGTTTTCGATGGCTGCGCACATGTACCAATGGCGTGCGCCCGGCTCCTTGACCTTGGCGATCAGCTCGGCATGGTGGCCCCACGGCAGGGACAGCAGAACATCAGGAGCAAACACCTGTGCGCCATCTGCCGCCACCCCCGGCGCCAGGCGGCTTTGTGCCACAGCCTGTGGCACTTTTTCGCTGGGGGCAAGTTGTGCCACGGCCTGTGGCACTTTCTCTGTGCTCCCGGCTGTGGCAGCCAGAGAGGGATACTCGCGATAAAAAGCCAGCATGCGCTTGATGTTGCGCTCGGAAAAACCTTTTTCCTCCGGCAGTTCGTTGTGCAGATCCCTGGCCAGCCGAGGGATGACTGCGGCACCCCAGCCTTCCCGTTTCTGGCGCTGGTCGATCAGTGCCCCGATATCCCAATACAGGCGGATCAATTCGGCATTGACCGCCAGCATGGCCCGCGTCTGGGCATGGCGGACACGCTGCTTGATATCGGCCAGCAGTGCCGGGTAGTCGGCGGGCAGGTGGGTGCTCATACTGCGCCCCCGCTGGTGGCCCTGAGTCCGTCCGGAGGGAATTCTTCGCGCACCTCGGTCCGGGCGTCCCATCCAGCCTTTTCCATAGCCTGCGTGATGCGCTTGGTACAGATATCGCGTTCGCCAAGCGCCTGCTTATCCATAGGACGTGATTCCTTTCTTGCTGGCGTTACCTTGCTCGGGCCTGTCTTTTCACCCTGTCGGGTGACGACGGGTCATCTTACGGCGCTCGCTCCGAAACAGCCTGGGCCTCTGCCAAGCAATCCAGCACGATCGGAAGCTCAATGTCCAGGCCCCCCCGGAGCATCTGCCTTGCATTCCCGAAGAAGAGTTCGGCACGGATGGGAGGGGCTGCGGAACTGGAGGGTGAAGGCGGTCGGTTGGCGGGATGGATGGCTATGGTGGGTTGAAGGCGCCGGCCTGCCCCCGGTCAGGCGTGCGCGTTCACACGGCCGCCGAGGTGCTGGTCCACCATGGCCTTGGCCTGTCCCAGGCTGCAGCCATGCTCACTCTGGCAGGCCCTGATGGCCGCCATCTTCTGCAGGGGATCGGCGGCAAGGGTGCGCCAGTCGATCTTTGCGGGCTCTGGCACCAGGCCGGGCTGCGTGCTGCCCTCGTCCGATGAACACACTTCCCAGCGCGCCACGACGGGAAAGGAAAGGTCCACGGCGGGCAGCCGGTCCAGTTCGGCCGCCAGTTCATCCTGTGAAATCAATGAAGCCACCTGGCGAACACGCGCCCGGGGCCCGTCGCGCCAAGGCCTGATCTCCAAGGGACGCCGGCAAAAATCCTGCAGATAGCCTCCCAACTCCTGCGTCATGAAGCGCGTGGTCTGTGCGACATCGGCCCGCAACAATTGCAAAGCCTCCGGCTCCGAGAATTCATCCAGCTGATCGCTCAGGTCCGCAAAGGCCTGCAGAAATCCCGCGCAGACAAAGTCATCGAAGCAGGCGTGCGAAACGCTGCTGGCCTCGTCATCGTGCAACACCAGCGCCACGCCCACGCCATGCGTGTCCAGCGGCGTCAGGCACCAGGCATCGCCGGCGCCCGACTGGGCGAATGGCAAAAAGCGCCTGCCGTTCTGCGCGGAAGGATTGAGCCAGCCCTCGATGATTTCCCGGCTGGCTTCGGCGTCTATCCATTCGAAGTCCTGCCAACTCATGAACAAGGGCGGGTCCTGCAGGCAGCGCTGGCGCCAGGTATCAGCCCAATCCGGGCCGTAGTGGGTCTTTCCCGATGCCAGAAATTCCTTCAACAGTGGCGGCAAGGCAATGCCGGTCTGGGTGGAGAGCGTTTCGTAGTCGATCATCGGGTTCATCCCACATCCATATGCAGCCTATGCTCGCCGCAACGCACGCACCGGAAAAGGCAGCCTGAAATCATGCCGTCCTTGGACATCCGCTCCAGCATCCACTGGGCATCCTTTTTGTAGATGCCTTCCATGTCGGGCAGGACTTCAGCAAGGAAAGGCTCTACGGTCTGCCTGTCGGCGTGACCCAGGAAGACGCAGGGCTCGTTGCAGTGCGTGAGCCACACGGGCTGCTGCCAGGCCCTGTAGCCGGGCGTGCGCAGCGATACTTCCAGCAGCAGCTCCCTGGCGATGGCGGGCTCCGGGTCTGCCGGATCAGGCGACACGCCTTCGATATCGGTGTATCCCACAAGTTCGCCGTCGTATGTCTCGCAAGCCTGCCCGCTGGCAATGCACCAGGGACACAGGTAGTCGGGGCTTTGCTGGCTGTAGAACGGGCCTTCGTACTTGAGGCTGCGGTTTTGTCCGCAGCAGGAACACACACCCTCTTCCTGCTCGAAGACGGCTTCGTAGGCACCGGGATGGAATCTGAAATGCGGGCGGTCCATTTCAAGGTCTCTCTTTCCCCAATGGAAAGGCGCCATTGTCCATGGACGTTCGGTGCGTGGGACCGAATCGATCCAGACATGAAAAAACCGCGCACAAGCGCGGTTTCCTGAGGTGGGCGAGAACTGCTTTTCAGCAGTTCTGCCGCGGCATCCGTTGCCTCAGACGTTGAACAGGAAGTTCATCACGTCGCCATCCTTGACGACATATTCCTTGCCTTCGGCGCGCATCTTGCCCGCGTCCTTGGCGCCTTGCTCGCCCTTGAAGGCGATGAAGTCGTCGAAGGCGATGGTCTGGGCGCGGATGAAGCCCCGCTCGAAGTCGCCGTGGATGACGCCTGCGGCCTGGGGGGCGGTGTCGCCGACCTTGATGGTCCAGGCGCGCACTTCCTTGACGCCGGCCGTGAAGTAGGTCTGCAGGCCCAGCAGGCCGAAGCCGGCGCGGATCAGGCGGTTCAGGCCCGGTTCTTCCAGGCCCAGTTCCTGCAGGAACATGTCGCGGTCCTCGTCGCTCATCTCGGCCATTTCAGCCTCGATCTTGGCGCAGATGGCCACGACGGGAGCGCCTTGTGCCTCGGCATAGGCCTTGAGGCTGTCGAGCAGCGGGTTGTTCTCGAAGCCGTCTTCGCTGACGTTGCCCACGAACATGGCGGGCTTGGCGGTGATCAGGCAGAACTGCTTGAGCAGGGGCGCGTCTTCCTTGGAGACGGGCACCGTGCGTGCGGGCTTGCCCTGGTCCAGCGCAGCCTGGATGGGGGTCAGCAGCGCCACCAGCTTGGCGGCTTCCTTGTCGTTGCCCGACTTGGCGGCCTTGCTGTAGCGGTTCAGCGCCTTCTCGACGGTGGCCAGGTCGGCCAGGCACAGCTCGGTCTGGATGACCTCGATGTCGGCGATGGGGTCCACCTTGTTGGCCACGTGGATGACGTTCGGGTCTTCGAAGCAGCGCACCACGTTGACGATGGCGTCGGTTTCGCGGATGTGGGCCAGGAACTGGTTGCCCAGGCCTTCACCCTTGGAGGCGCCGGCCACCAGGCCGGCGATGTCCACGAATTCGACGATGGCCGGGACGATGCGCTCGGGCGTGATGATGTCGGCCAGCTTCTGCAGGCGCGGATCGGGCACTTCCACCACGCCGGTGTTCGGCTCGATGGTGCAGAAGGGATAGTTCTCGGCGGCGATGCCGGCCTTCGTCAGCGCGTTGAAGAGAGTGGACTTGCCCACATTGGGCAGGCCCACGATGCCGCATTTGAGGCTCATGGCAGGGCTTTCTACAGGGATTCTGGGGACAAACCCCGTATTTTAGTCAACCGGGCATTTCCTGTCGTTTCAGGCGAACTGCCAGTCGCCGGCCACGGACTGGCCAACAGCCAGTTCAGCCCCGTCGTGCAGGCTTTCCAGCACGGCATTCATGCCGAAGGTGATGGCACCATCGACACGGTCGTCCTGGCGGTAGGCACGGATGGCATCACCCACGGCGGTGCCCTGCACGGCCGTGACGGGGTCGATGTCGGGAATGGGGCAGCGTGTGCAGGGCTTGGCCATGCGCAGCCGCAGGCCCCGGGCATCGAGCACGTCGAACCCGTCGACCCGGTCCTCGTCGTGGGCCTCAAGGCCCTCGATCACGATGTTCGGTCGGAAGCGGCGGGCATCGACGGCGGGCTGGCCGGCGGCCTGCAGGCGCTGGTTGAGTTCATCCACGGCCGCCTGGCTCAGCACCAGCAGCGGGTAGCCGTCCGCAAAGTGCACGGGCGCGGCCTCGCCGCCTGTCCAGCGCTCGCTGGTGCGGCGCGGCGCGGCCGGGTCGAAACGCACCAGGGCGCAATCCGCGCCCAGGGCCTGGGTCAGCCAGCGCGCTGCCTCCGGCCCCATGTCCCAGGCCTGGACCCCATCCGACCAGACGCGCGCCTGGCGCACCGGGCCCGTGGCCTGCAGCGGGATGCGCAGGGGCGGGAGCTGGGGGAAATGCAGGACCAGGTGGCCGGCCTCCAGCTCGGGGCGTATCCAGGCCATGCGCGGATGGTCGCGCTGGGTCAGGAATTCGCCGTTGGCATCGACCACCATCCAATGGCGGTCCCAGGCCAGGCCCGTGGCGCCGACGCCGCTGCTTTGCAGCGCGATGCCCGCGCAGGATTTGACGGGATATACCCACAACTGGGCAATGCGGCCCTGCACGTCTCTTTCTTGGTCAAACATCGGATAGCTCTTTTTGGGGAAATCTGGAGTGTGTATGCCATCCATGGCGCGAATGGCGCCATGCGATGGGCGGCAATATGCCAGATGGCGACGCAGGCTGCGGCACATCACGCCAAAGCCGGAGTTTGCGCCAGTTGGAATCCCCGGCATGGCCCGGACTCCTACAATGCCGGCCATGGCGCAAACCTTTGATGTATGTATACGCGGGGCCGGCATCGCAGGCCGGACCCTGGCTCTCCTGCTGGCCCGGGAACGGCTGCGCGTGGCCCTGGTGGTGGCCGCTCCCACCGGCAACGCGCCCGATGTGCGCGCCTACGCGCTCAATGCCAGCGCACGCGGCCTGCTGGACAGCCTGCGCTGCTGGCCGGACGACGAGCACGCCACGCCCGTGACGCAGATGGAAGTCTTTGGCGACCTGGACGGCCATGTGCTGTTCGACGCTGCCCGCCAGGACGTCGACGCCCTGACCTGGATCGTCGATGTGCCCGCGCTGGAGCAGCGCCTGGCCGAGGCCGTGCGCTACCAGCCCATGGTCGAGGTGGTGCACCAGCCCGTGGCCGCGCCGCTGACGGCCATCTGCGAAGGCCGTGCCAGCCGCACGCGCAGCGAGTTCGGCGTGGACTTCGCCGTCACGCCCTATGCACAGCACGCCATCGCCACCCGGCTGCACTGCGAGCTGCCGCACGGCCAGGTGGCGCGCCAGTGGTTCACGCCCGAAGGCATCCTGGCCCTGCTTCCGCTGGAAGGTCCCCAAGGCCACAGCGTGGCCGTGGTCTGGTCCATTGCGCGCGAGCTGGCCGATGGCTGGCTGGCCGCCGACACGCAGGATTTCACGGCGCGGCTGGAAGCCATCAGCCAGGGCGCACTGGGCCGGCTGGAGCTGAGCGCACCGCGCATGGCCTGGCCGCTGCAGCAGGCCGTGGCCGACCACTGGTGCGGCTCCATGCCTGACGGCGATGCACGCTCGGCCCGCAGCTGGGTGCTGGTGGGCGACGCGGCCCACAACGTGCACCCGCTGGCAGGCCAGGGCCTGAACCTGGGCCTGGGCGATGTGCAGGCCCTGGCCCGCGTGCTGCAGGAGCGCGGCTACTGGCGCAGCACGGGCGATCTGCGCCTGTTGCGCCGATACGAACGCGAGCGCAAGGCCGCGCTGGCGCCCATGGGCCTGGCCATGGACGGGCTGCAGCAGCTGTTCAGCCGACCGGAGGTGCCGGTGCAGATGCTGCGCAACTGGGGCATGAAGGGCTTCGAGCGCTTCGGCCCGCTCAAGGACTGGATGGCGCGCCAGGCCATGGGCCTGGACCCGCGCAGCGGCGCCTGAGCCCGGCATGCAGGAATGCTTGCCGTTGAACCCTTTGCCGATTTGCGACTCGTACCCGTGCTCCGTGGCGCACTGCGCTGCGCACTCCCCCTCAACCACGGCGCGGCCGGCCTGAACGCGGCCCCGCCCACCTCCGCATTGCCATGAAACTCTTCGCCTGCCTGCTGACGGCTGCCAGCCTGACCTGGAGCCTCGGTGTTCACGCCCAGGACGCCAACCTGCGCAAGACGCTGACCGAGCGCATTCCCCAGCTGGAAAAGATCGACGAAATCCGCCCCACGCCCATGTCCGGCCTGTTCGAGGTGCGCATCGGCACGGATCTGTTCTACACGGACGCCAAGGGCAACTACCTGATCCAGGGCGAGCTGATCGACACCAAGGCACGCCGCAACCTCACCGAAGACCGCATGAACCAGCTGACGGCGGTGGACTTCAAGCAGTTGCCGCTCAAGGACGCCGTGACCATCGTCCACGGCAAGGGCGAACGCAAGATGGCCGTGTTCGAGGACCCCAACTGCGGCTACTGCAAGCGCTTCGAACGCGACCTGCAGAACGTGGACAACGTCACCATCTACCTGTTCCTGTACCCCATCCTGAGCCCCGATTCGGCCGAGAAATCGCGCAACATCTGGTGCGCCAAGGACCAGGCCGGTGCATGGGCCGACCACATGCTGCGCGACAAGGTGCCGGCCGCTGCCCAATGCGACACCTCGGCCGTGCAGCGCAACCTGGCCTTCGGCCGCAAGTACAAGATCACGGGAACGCCCACCGTCATCTTCACCAACAACACCCGAGTGCCTGGCGCCATCAGCGCCCAGGAAGTCGAGAAGAACCTGGCCGCAGCCGCACGCTGATCGCCGCCTCGCGGGCCCGATGCCGGGCCCGCCCCTCTGATTCCCCTTGGCCGGAGCTTCCCGGCTCCAGCCCGCCGCAGCGGGCCCGGGCAGCCTCCAGGCCACACCTGCAGGAGCCCGAATGACCTCTCCCCTCGCCGCCACCGCCGCTGCCACTGCCGCAGCGGACATCCACTACCGCGTGCAGGCCCTTGATGTGGATGCGCACCTGTTCAGCGTGCAGCTGCACATCGCCCGCCCGGCCGCCGGCCAGACCCTGTCGCTGCCGGTCTGGATTCCCGGCAGCTATCTGGTGCGGGAGTTCTCCAAGAACCTCCAGGACCTGTCTGCCGAGCAGGACGGCCGTCCCGTCGCGCTGGCCCAGCAGGGCAAGAACCTCTGGCAGGTCGACTGCGCAGCCGGCGTGCCGCTGGTGCTCAGCTACCAGTTCTGCGCCTACGACAGCTCGGTGCGCACGGCCTGGCTGGACCGCCGCCGCGGCTTCTTCAACGGCACCAGCCTGTGCCTGCGCGTGCACGGCCAGGAAGACACGCCGCATACGCTGCAGCTGCTTGCATCGGACGCCACGGCATCGTGGCAGGTGGCCACCGGCCTGGACGCCGTGGACGCCGATGCGCGCGGCTGGGGCCTGTACCGCGCTGCCCACTACGACGAACTGGTGGACTGCCCCGTGGAGATGGGCAGCTTCTGGCGTGGCGACTTCGTGGCCGCGGGCGTGCCCCACAGCTTCGTCGTTGCGGGCGCCGCGCCCAGCTTCGACGGCGCGCGCCTGGTTGCCGATGCACGCAGGATCTGCGAGACCGTGCTGGCCTTCTGGCACGGTACGGGCGAGCAGGCCACGCCCGCGCCCATGCAGCGCTATGTGTTCATGCTCAACGTGGTCGATGACGGCTATGGGGGCCTGGAGCACCGCAACTCCACGGCCCTGATCTGCGGCCGGCGCGACCTGCCGCGCGTGGGCGAGCGCAAGGCCGCCGAGGGCTACACCACCTTGCTGGGCCTGATCAGCCACGAGTACTTCCACACCTGGAACGTCAAGCGCCTGCGCCCCGCAGAATTCGCACGCTACGACTACGGGCAGGAGAACTACACCGAGCTGCTGTGGTTCTTCGAAGGCTTCACCAGCTACTACGACGACCTGCTGCTGCGCCGCGCCGGCCTGATCGACAACGCCCAGTACCTCAAGCTGGTCACGCGCACCATCAACCAGGTGCTGCAGACACCGGGCCGCCGCCTGCAGTCCGTGGCCCAGGCCAGCTATGACGCCTGGGTCAAGTACTACCGCCAGGACGAGAACACGCCCAACCAGACCGTCAGCTACTACACCAAGGGCTGCCTGGTCGCGCTGGCCCTGGACCTGCAACTGCGCCGCGAAGGCCGCAGCACGCTGGACGACGTGATGCGCGCGCTGTGGCAGCGCTGCCAGGGCGGCCCCATGCGCGAGGCCGATGTGCTGGCCGTGCTGCAGGAGCTGGGCGGGCGCAGCTTCGCCCCCGAGATCACGCAATGGGTGCACGGCACCGACGACCTGCCGCTGGCCGAGCTGCTGGCCGCCCAGGGCGTGCAGGCCAAGGCCGAACCGGCGCAGACTGCCCAGCGGCTGGGCCTGCGCGTACAGGAAAGCCAGGGCATCACCGTCAAGACCGTGCTGCGCGGCAGCCTGGCCGAGCGCGCAGGCTTCATGGCCGGCGACGAATGGCTGGCCATCGAGCTGCCCACCGGGGCCGAGGATGCACAGCCCGCACGCTGGCGCATCACCCGCCTGGACGATGTGGCGCTGTACGCAGGCACGGCGCTGGAGGTCGTGGCCTGGGTGGCCCGCGACCGCCAGATCCTGGCCTTCACCCTGCCCTGGGGCTCGGCCCTGCTGAGCGAGGCCGCCATGGTCGAGAAAACGGACAACGGCGATGCAAAAGCTGCCATCTCCAGCGCTCCACAGCCCCCGTCTCCCAGCAACCTCGCCCTGGAAATCACCGACGAAGAGGCCGTGGGACGCTGGCTGGGCGGCCGCGCCGACAGCCCGCAGGCTCCCGGCACGCCGTGAAACGCGGTGCACGCGCGCACATGCACACACGCGCACCCGCGCCCCTGGCCGGTTATTCTTGAGCATCACGACGACAACCCCAGCAGGAGACTCCCTTGGCCTACGAAATGATTGAAGTTCGCGTCGAAGCCGACAAGGTCGGCATCATCACGCTCAACCGCCCCAAGCAGCTCAACGCGCTCAACGACCAGCTCATGAACGAGCTGGGCCAGGCCCTGCAGGCCTTCGATGCCGACGAGGCCATCGGCTGCATGATCATCACCGGCAGCGAGAAAGCCTTTGCGGCCGGCGCCGACATCGGCGCCATGGCCAAGTACAGCTTTGCCGACGCCTACAAGGGCGACTACATCACGCGCAACTGGGAGACCATCCGCAGCATCCGCAAGCCCGTGATCGCCGCCGTCAGCGGCTTTGCCCTCGGCGGCGGCTGCGAGCTGGCGATGATGTGCGACTTCATCATCGCCGCCGACAATGCGAAGTTCGGCCAGCCGGAAATCAAGCTGGGCGTCATCCCCGGCGCCGGCGGCACGCAGCGCCTGCCACGTGCCGTGGGCAAGTCCAAGGCCATGGACATGGCCCTCACAGCCCGCATGATGGACGCCACCGAGGCCGAGCGCGCCGGTCTGGTCAGCCGCGTCGTGCCCTTCGACAAGCTCATGGACGAAGCCCTGGGCGCCGCCATCATCATCAGCGGCTTCTCGCAGATCGCCGTCATGGCGGCCAAGGAATCGGTGAACCGCGCCTTCGAGGGCTCGCTGGCCGACGGCGTCATGTTCGAGCGCCGCCTGTTCCACGCGCTGTTCGCCACACAGGACCAGAAGGAAGGCATGGACGCCTTCGTCAACAAGCGCCCCGCAAACTTCAAACATCTCTGAACCTGCTGAAAGACACGCTACAATGCGCGTCTTCCGGCAAGGCACTGCAGGCCTCTCGCAAAGAAATTTCGAGAAATTTGCACAACTTCCCGGATCGACCAAAAATTCTGCATATAATTTAGGTCTTACGGCGCTTTAGCTCAGTCGGTTAGAGCGATGGAATCATAATCCACAGGTCCGCGGTTCGAGTCCGTGAAGCGCCACCAAACAAAGAAAAGGGTCTACGTGCAAGCGTAGACCCTTTTTTATTGCCCGACGAACAGAGCGCGGGCACGCCGGGAGCGCACCCTGCTCGGCGCCCTCCCCCGGCTGCTAGCGGCGGCTCTTCAGCTCAATCCAGTGGTTGTCCAGCGCCATTCCAGGCACTGCCACCGTGCGCAACACCTGGCCGCGTTGGCGCAGCTGGGCCTGGCGCGCACCGCCCATCCACAGCGCGGGCTCGGCAGGCAGGGGCCGGCCCTTGGCATCGAGCGAGACACTTGCGTTGGCCACGCAGTACACGCCTGGCATGGCATCGCCACGCAGCCAGCGTCCGCTGGCCTGGCCGTTGCCGGGCACCTGCCACCAGGTGACGGTGTTCACGCGCGGGCAACTGACGGCGAAGAGCTGGCCGTCGCAACCGATGTCGCCGCCATAGCCGGCCAGGGGCTCGCGCCCTTCGGGCAGGGGCACGGCATGCAAACGGTGGCCATCGAACAGGGCCAGCACGGGCGCGGCGGCGCGCGCTTCGGTGTCGCGGTGCTCGGCCTGCAGCGCAATGCCCAGCCAGCGGCGCGCGGGCGCGTGGGCGACCTGCGGGCCCCAGGCCAGGTGGCGCAGGCTCAGGCGGCTGTCGTCCAGCTTCCACAGGCCGGCACGGGCGCCGCCTTCTGCCGGCAACAGCCGCGCGATGGATGAGTCCATGTGGTCCAGCTGCAGCTTGCGCCGGCCGGTCTCGGACTGCGTGGGAATGCCGCCGTTGGCGACCATGAGCGTGCCGTCGGCGTCCAGCAGCAGCTGGTGCGGGTCCATGCCGCCCGTGCGCCATTCGGCGATCTTCTCCAAGGTGATGGCATCGCGCACGCCGATCAGTCCCTGGGCATCTTCCAGGTCGGTCTCAGTGGTGTAGAGATGGCGGCCATCGGCGCTTTCGATGACATGGCCGTTGAAGAAGCGGTCGGGCTCTATCCACTGCCATTGCGCATCCTCGGCGGCCTGTCCCGGCTTCAGACGCACCAGCCAGTCGCCGGGGCGGCGGCTGGCGAAGACCACGGAGCCGTCGCGCAGCGCGGCCATGCCATGGGCGCGCGTGGGCACATCCAGGGCCTGCAGCACCTGCAGCGGCCTGTCCACCTGCGCACTGGCCTGCACGATGCCGACACGCATCTGCTCGCCCTGCATCCAGGCCGCAGCCAGCGACCGTGCCGGTCCAGACGGCCTGGCCGCATGGGAGGTTGCCAGCGGCATGGCAGCCAGCAGACCCAGGCCCTGCAGCCAGCGGCGGCGATTCAGCGCCTGCTCAATCCCCGTCGGCATCCGAGAACCCGATGTTGACTTCCAGCGCAGGCGCCACCTCGCCTTCCATGAGGCGCTTGAGGCGCGAAAGCGGCTTGGTCGCGGCATCGACGGCCTTGGCACTCGGCTCGGTCAGGGCACGCATGCCGGCATCGGCCTCGTTGACGGCCTTGAGCCAGCGGTCGGCCAGCGGGTTGAGGCCACGGCCGCGCAGGTAGGACTCGATGGGCACGATGTCCACGCCGGGCCGGGGCACCTTGCGGTCCACGCTCACGGCCAGCGTGCGCAGGCCCTGCCAGTGCGCGCGCCAGACCTCGACGGTGCTGCCGCTGGCCAGGTGCTCCCAGGCGGGGGGCTTGCTGCCTGCACTGCCCGCACTGCGCAAGGGCTTTTCCATGTCCGCCCAGCGCAGGCGCTCCAGGCCGCCGACCCACTGGTTGATGAACTCGGCCATGGCTTCGGTGGTGGCATCGCCATCCTCGGACCAATCCTGGGTCGCGAGCTTGGCAAAGCCGTTGCTGAGGATGCCCATCTCGGCGCCGATTTCCTCGGCCACCAGGGTGGCATAGGCGCAAGCCGGCGTCTGCGGCTCCACGGGCTGGGTCCACAGCAGGTTCTCGAGCGCCGGGTATCCCTTGGCGGGTGCACCGATGCGCTCCATGGCAGCCAGATCGGCGGGGGCCGACTGTATGGCCTTCTTGAGCAGAGCCGGGCGCATGGGGCGGAAGTCCACCAGACGCGCCGAGCGGCGCTCCACCAGCGGCCCCAGGGCCACGGCCGAGAAGCTGCTCCACTGCCGCGACGATTGCACATAGGCCTGGCGCGCCGTCTGCAGCGTGGCGGCAGCCGATCCCGCAGGTGCCGCAGGTGCCGTGCAGTGCGCGCGCAGCGCCTGGCTCAGCGCCTGGGCGGATGCCTGCGCGGCCTTGGCCTGGGGCGAGAACCATTGGCCATACAGCCCCTGCACGGCATGGGCCGTGTTGTAGAAGGGGATGGCCATGTTGGCCTCCACTTCCTGGGCCTGGGCCGGGGTGGTGGCCAGCAGCGCCAGCGCGGCGGCACAAAGGATTTGGCGAGGGGTCATGCGCATGTCTTGCATCAGAGGGACTCCACAAATTTGACCAGGGCTTCACGGTCTTCGGCGCTGAACTGGCGCACCTGTTCGCGCGCGGCTTCGGCCTCGCCGCCGTGCCAGAGGATGGCTTCCAGCACGCCGCGCGCACGGCCGTCGTGCAGCAGGCGCTGGTGGTTGTTGACATCGGGCAGCAGGCCTATGCCCCACAGCGGCGGCGTGCGCCACTGGCGGCCTGAGGCCTTGAAGTCGGGCCGGCCATCGGCCAGCGCATCGCCCATGTCGTGCAGCAGCAGGTCGGTGTAGGGCGCAATGGTCTGGCCCGACAACCCCTTGCTGCTGAGTGCCGGCGACAGCGCGGGGAACAGCGCCCCGCCCGTCTTGTACGAGGGCCGATGGCACTGCGCACATTGGGCCTGGTGGAACAGTGCCTCGCCACGGCGCACGGCAGGGTCGCTGGCGTTGCGCCGTGCAGGCGGCGCCAGCGTGGCCTGGTAGAAGATCACGTCGTCCAGCACGCGGTCCTCGATCTCCACGCCTTCGGCGCCGTTGCCGTTGGGCGCGGCCAGGCAGTCCTTTTGCGCGGGCGTGCAGGTCTGGTGCGGGAAACGCTTAGATGTGATGCCGATATCGCCCAGGAAGGCCGAAGCCGTCTGGTGGGCAATGGAGGCCACGTTGGCCTTCCAGCCGAAGCGGCCCAGCATCATGCGTTCGCCGTAGGCATCCCAGACATAGTTGGGCTGGCCCTTGATGGGGCCGCCCAGGGCCGCCTGGGCGGCAGCGTTGGCCAGGATCTCGGACTCCGGGATGTGCTCCAGCAGGCCCAGGCCGATGACCTGGGGCGCAATGCGCGGGCTGGTCATCAGGTTGGCAGCGAGGGGGCCGTAGTTGAGCGCAGCCAGCTCGTAGACCGGCTTTTCCAGCGTGTAGGCCGTGCCGTCGGCAAAGCGGCCATGCACCTGTTCATAGCGGATGCGCAGCTGGCCCTCGCCCTTGACGCCCAGCACGCCCTCAGTGTTGAACTGGTCGCCATAGACCGGGTCCGGCACCGGGCTGCCGTGCGGGCCTTCGCCCGGAATGGACAGCCGCATGAGCAGGCCCGCGAACGGCTGGGGCTTGAGCGGGTTGTGGAAGTCGGGCGGCTGGGCGCGGCCATCCTGCACATGGCAGCCGCCGCAGGAGCGCGCCAGGAAGTGCGGGCCCAGGCCATCGCGCGCCGTGGTGGAGGCCGGCGCCTGCACCCAGTTGCGCTTGAAGAAGGAGTTGCCGATGACGAAGCGCGTGCGCTCGGCATCGTCCAGGTTGGCGGCAGGCAGCGAGAAGGCGTTGCGGCCCGTGGCGTGGACCGTGGTCTGGCCACCCGGGGGCAGCGGCTCGCCCGGTGCCGCGAACAGCAGTTGCGCCGCAGGCGTGGACGCGGGCATCGGCTCTGGCGGCGCGGCAGCCTTGGACTCCTGCTGTTGCGCCGAGCAACCCAGCAGACTCAGGCAGGCTGCGGCCAGCAGCAATGGGGAAAATTTCATGGTGAGGGCGACCCTGCAAATGCCAGGGCCGCCGAACCCTTTCGGGGGCGGCGGCCTTGGCGCATGGGCGTGAGAGGGGTTGGACGCTTGGGGTGAATGTTCTTTTAGTTGGCCTTGGGGTCCACCAGGTTGAGCTGGGTGATGCCGACGGCATTGGCCGCCTCCACCAGGTCCTTGCTCTGCTGGACCAGGCTGTCGATGGTGGCCTGGATCTTGGCGCGCGAGGCCGAGTCGCGCGCGCCCTGGATGGCCTGGTCGAACGGCGCGGGAATGGCCTGGGCCGCCTGCACCGACTGCGTGATCTGGCGCGTGGTCCTGTCGGCCAGCGCGCTGTCCTTGGAGGCCACCCAGTCCCTGATGCCCGGGCCTTGCAGCTCGCTGCCGTCCAGGCGCTTGTAGCTGCCCTGCCAGACGTTGAGGATGCCCTGGGCATTGGTCACGGCATCGCGGTGCGTGTTGTCCGAGAAGCAGGAGTGCTCGTCTTCCTGGTCGCGGCTGGCCAGCGCCACTTCCAGGCGCTCGCCGGCCAGCTCGCCGCGCGACAGCGAACCCAGGCCCACGAAGATGCGGCGCAGCGCGTCGTCGGGCTTTTTCTCGAACTGGGCGCGGAAATTCTTGGCCGAGCCGGGCTTCCACTGGTCGGCCACCGACTGCAGATCCTCGATCAGCAACTCGGTCACCACCTTCAGGTACTCACGGCGGCGGTCGGCATTGGATTTCTTGCCATCGACGAAGTCGGTGTAGGGACGCGCGCCCGGTCCCTTGTCATTCAGGTCCTGGCCCCAGAGCATGAACTCGATGGCGTGCCAGCCGGTGGAAACGTTCTCCTCGCCGTCATGCTCGTTGAGCTCGGCCAGGCGCTTCTTGGTGATGGCTTCCTTGCGGTTGTTGATGATGCCGGCATTGGGGTTGCCTTCCACATAGTCCACATAGGACTCGTCCATGGGCCAGGCGTTGATCTGGCCTTCGGGTCCTTCATCGTTGTCGATGGGACCGGCGTAGAAGCGGAAGGCCTCGGTCTGGCCGTAGTACTCGCGTGCATCCAGCCAGGCCTTGCGCGCATTGTTCAGGCCCTGCTCGCTGGGTGATGCGAGAAAGGCCCCGATGGCTTTCTGCATGGTCTTGGCCGAGCTGATGGAATCCGAGTAATTGGCGTGCACCAGGGTGCCGTAATGCTTGACCACCTCTGCAACGGAGAGGTTCTTCTTCACGGGCTGTTGAACGGTGCCGGCGGCTGCGGCCTGGCTCATCGGGGCGGCCGCGCCCAAAGCGAGGGCGGCTGCAATCAGGATGGGATGCATGGCAGAAAGGATCGGAGGTTGGAGAACTCGGAATGCCAAACTGTAATGAGAATTGTTTTTATTGGCAAAACCTGCGAGATATCGCCGCACTGCACCGCAAGGTCATAGACGGACCCGGGCGGCCAACGGGCAGTGAACGGACGGCAATGGGAGCGCTTGCGGCGCACGGGCCGCAGCGGGCGCCAGCCTAGCACGGCGCCCTTGGCGCCAGGGCCAAAGACCCCGCGCTGGCGCAGCGCGGGCCGGGCCTCAGAACTTGTAGTTCAGGCTGACATTCACCGAGCGCGGCTCGCCCCAGGTGTAGGTGCTGTAGTAGCTGAAGATGGTGTAGTACTTCTTGTCCAGCAGGTTGCGCACGTTGACGGTGGCCGACAGCTGTTTGCTGAACTCGTAGCGCGCCATCATGTCCAGCAGCCAGTAGCCCTTGACGGTGTGAACGGCCGTGCCGCCCGATGGCGTGGAGATGTCGCCCCAGGTCTTGTCCTGCCAGCGCGCGCCGCCGCCCACCGTCAGGCCGGAAAGCGGGCCGTCCAGCCTGTAGCTGGTGTGCAGGCTGAACTGGTTGGAGGGCGTGAGCGTGGCCACGCGCTTGCCTTGGTCGCGCGAAATGGCATGCGAGAAACCGGCCTGCAGTTGCCAGGCGGGCGTGATCTGGCCGGATATCTCCGCCTCGAAGCCGCGCGTCCTGACGCCATCGACGGCCCGGTAGGCCGTGGCGCCGCCGGGCGTCAGGCCGCCGGTCTCGATACCGAAGTTGTCTTGCTGAAGCTGGAACAGCGCCGCCGATGCATTGAGGCGGCCGTCCATGAAGGCCGCCTTGACGCCGACCTCGGCGTTGTTGCCGCGCAGCGGGTCCAGCGCCTTGCCGCTCTCGTTTTGCTTGGACTGCGGGCTGAAGATGCTGGTGTAGCTGGCGTAGACCGAATAGTTGCCATTGAGGTCGTAGATCGCGCCCACATAGGGCACGAAAACGCCGGTCTCGCGCTGACCCTGCACCTGGTTGCGATAGTTGGACCAGCGCCCGCCCGTGATCAGCTTGAGGTCGGCCGCCAGGTTCCAGCGCGCCGCCGTGTACAAGCCCTGCTCCTTGGTCACTTCGCTGTTCACGTAGTCGGGTGAGGCGCCCCACACCGGCAGGCGCGAATCGCCATTCCAGTGGTAGTAGTCATTGACCGTGGACACATAGTCGGCGGGCAGTTGCCAGTAGCCATCGTTCTTCCAGTGGCGCCTTGCTACGCTGGCGCCCAGCACCAGTTCGTGCTCGCGCCCGCCCAGCGAGAAGGGCCCGCTGGCGTAGGCATCGAGCGCATTGCTGGTGGTGCGGCCTATGTACTGGCCGCGCCACAGCGACACGCCGGAGCCGTCGGCCGGGTTGGGGAAGCCCGCAGCCGCCGCGCCCAGGTTGGCGTTGTAGCCGTTGATCTGGTGGTTGAACTGCGCCTTGGCCACCCAGCCGTTGCTGAAGCTGTGCTCCAGCGTGGCAAAGGCCGTGCGCGTGTACTGGTCCCAACGGCTCCAGCGCGTGCCGTTGTTGTGCGAGCGAGGCATGTCATTGAATTGGCCATCGGCATTGAGCAGCGGAATGCCGCCCCAGGTGGAGTTGACCGGACGGTTGTTCTGCGCATCGCCGCCCAGCGTCAGCAAAGTGCGTGGCGTCAGGTCCATTTCCACAATGCCGTAGAGCGTCGCGGTCTTGCGCGAATAGCGGTCCATGAACGAGTCCTTGTCCTGGTAGGCGGCCACGCCACGCGCGCGCACGCTGCCGCTTGCATTGAGTGCGCCGCCCACATCCACCTCGGTGCGGTAGTTGCTCCAGCTGCCCGCAGAGATGGACGCATGCCCGCGGAAATCGCGCGTGGGCTTCTTGCGGATCAGGTTGATGGTCGCGCCCGGAGTGCCGCTGCCCGTGAGCAGGCCGGTTGCGCCCTTGAGCACCTCGACGCGGTCATAGATCGCCATGTCGCTGAGGGTGTTGCCGGCCGAGTACGCGGAGTCGCGCATCATCGGAATGCCGTCGTACTGGAAGTTCTGGATGGCGAAGCCGCGGGCGTAGTACTCGGTGCGCTCGCTGTCATAGGTGACGATGCTGATGCCGGGCGTGTGCTCCATCACCTGATCGATGGAGGTGAGGTTGAAGTCATCCATCTTCTGGCGTGTGACCACGCTGATGGACTGCGGCGTCTCGCGCGGCGTCAGCACCATGCGCGTGGCTGTGGCAATGGTGCCCGGCGTATAGGAGCCCGAGCCTTCGGTCACCTCGCCCAACTGGTTGGAGATCACGTTGACCGTGGGCAGCGTGGCCGGGTTCTGCGTGTCCGGCAATGCCTGAGCCTGAGCGGACAGGGCGCCGATGGCAAGGGAGATGGCCAGCGCAAGAGGCGCAGGGCGATGGCCGGGTTGAAGGCGATGCAGTGGCATGAAATGCTCCGGGAGAACAGCAATACGGCAATAAAAAAACTTCCTCGCCATGCCCTCCGATGGGTCGAAGGGCATGAAGAGAAAGCGAATGCGATTTGTTCTCATTATCGTTTCTTCAATTGTCTGGGCCATCGGCAGCACAGGGGCTGCTGCATCCGCGCAACACCCGAATCCGTCCCGCGCCCGCCGGGCAGTACCAGCCGTCCATGCCGTAGAAGCTGTCTGGCAAGACTGCCCTACTTGCCTTGTCCGGCCACTTCCCTTACCATTGCGCCCGCCCGCATGGGAGCGCCCTTTTCACCGGGCCTGCCCGCAGCCTCCAAGCCCTGATCGCCCAGCCGATTCAGGGCTTTCGCTTTTTGCAGAAGCGGTCTTTTGGCGCTGCACCTTGCGCTCTGTCTTTGCGCGCAGCCCCTGCCATGCTCCGGCATGCCGGCCGCCCAGCTTGTTTTCCCACCAGGACTCCCGTGCCCATCGCCTTCCCAGGATGCAGCACACGCGCAGCGTGCCCGCACGCCGGCTCAGCCGGCGGCGCAGGCGTTTTGCGCGGTGCCGCACCCCAGCGAGAGCGCGCGCCGTCCTGGCTTTCAAGGATCTTCACGTGACCACCACTTCCTCCGGGGCGCTCGCAGCCAATGCTGCCGGCGCCAGCACAGACACGCATGCCGGCGCCCATGCCACCCAGGTCAATGGCTACAGCTGGAAGGCCCTGGCCGGCTCGGCCGTCGGCTATGCCATGGACGGCTTCGACCTGCTGATCCTGGGCTTCATGCTGTCGGCCATCTCGGCCGACCTGCACCTCACGCCGGGCCAGGCCGGCTCGCTGGTGACCTGGACGCTGATAGGGGCCGTGTTCGGCGGCATCTTCTTCGGCCTGCTCAGCGACCGCTACGGGCGCATCCGCGTGCTGACCTGGACCATCATGCTGTTCGCCGTGTTCACGGGCCTGTGCGCCTTCGCGCAGGGCTACTGGGACCTGCTGGCCTACCGCACGATTGCGGGCATCGGCCTGGGCGGCGAGTTCGGCATCGGTATGGCACTGGCTGCCGAGGCCTGGCCTGCCCGCCACCGCGCGCGCGTCTCGTCCTATGTGGCCCTGGGCTGGCAAATGGGTGTGCTGGGTGCGGCGCTGCTGACGCCGCTGCTGCTGCCCCTCATAGGCTGGCGCGGCATGTTCCTGGTGGGCGTGATACCGGCCGTGGTGGCCTGGGTGATCCGCAACAAGCTGCACGAGCCCGAGGTCTTCGTGAAGCGCCAGCAGTCCGCCACGCCCTCGGCCCGCGTGCCGGTGCTGCAAAGCCTGAAGCTGCTGGTGAAGGACCGCGCCACGGCCAAGGTCAGCCTGGGTGTGATCGTGCTGACCTCGGTCCAGAACTTCGGCTACTACGGCATCATGATCTGGATGCCCAGCTTCCTGTCCAAGCAACTGGGCTTCAGCCTGACCAAGTCCTCGATATGGACTGCCGTGACCGTGGTGGGAATGATGGTCGGCATCTGGGTCTTCGGCCAGCTGGCCGACCGCATCGGCCGCAAGCCCAGCTTCCTGATCTTCCAGCTGGGCTCGGTCATCATGGTCGTGCTCTATTCACAGCTGTCCGGCCCTGCGGCCATGCTCTGGGCGGGGGCCCTCATGGGCCTGTTCGTCAATGGAATGATGGGCGGCTACGGCGCCGTGATGAGCGAGGCTTATCCCACCGAGGCGCGCGCCACCGCGCAGAACGTGCTGTTCAACATCGGCCGCGCCGTGGGCGGACTGGGCCCGGTGGTGATCGGTGCGCTGGCCATGAGCTATTCGTTCCAGGTGGCGATCGCCCTGCTGGCGGCCATCTATGTGCTGGACATGCTGGCCACGGCCTTTCTGATCCCCGAACTCAAGGGTCGCGAGCTGTCCTGAGCGGTGCGGGCAACGGCCCTGCCATGCAAAGAGCTGCCGATGGCAGCTCTTTTTTTGTCCCGGGACCGGCCGGCCCGGGGCTCAGCCGCCCTCGCTGCATTCCAGGTTTTCGATGCGGTCTGCCGCCTCTCGGATGTCTTCCTGGAACATCTGGTCGCCCAGCATCACGGAAACCTGGCCCTCGAAGCCGCGCAGCTTGACCAGCGCTGCCTCGTAGCCGCCGCTGCCCATGCGCTTGAGCCCGCACAGCGCATAGAGCTTGGCCACGGGAGATCGGCGCGGATCGTCGATCACCGACAGCAGGACGGCATTGGCCTCGGGCCGCCTGAGCATGGCCTCCAGGTGCCGCTCCGCTGGCGAAATCTCGCCGGCAAGGCCGACCAGTCCCAGGTTGAACTGCGAGGCATCCAGCGGCGCCGGGTCCAGCGGACGGGCCAGGGCCGGGGCAGACAGGAACAGGCAGATCAGGGCGGCGGACAGGGTGGTCTTCATGGCAGGGGCAAGGCCGTGTGAGGCCTGGGATGCAGTCGCAAAGGCTCTTCGACGCAAAGCATTGCGGCAGGTTCCCCTTCGGCGCCATCGCGATCATCGACCGCCAAACAGCCAGCCTGCGACCAGCGTGCCGCCATAGAACAGGAGCAGGGTGACCGGCACCAGGTGCCAGCCCCAGACTCTGAACCACCAGTGATTGAACAGGGTCACCACGGCGCCGATGACGATGCAGATGGCCAGCGCACCCAGTCGCTGCTCCAGACTGTCCGCCACGTCCTGGGACGCGAAGAAGATGAACGCCGCGACGGACGAACACAGCAAGGCGGTGTAGAACGCCACTTTCTCTTGCCTGCGCAATTTCAGGATGGTCATGGGGCCAGGGAGGTTTCGATGGATCGGTCGCCGGGAAAGCCTGCGCCACCGGAGCGCGCAGGTTGCGCTGCGGCACAATTTTTCGTATCCCGCCCGGGATGCGCCATAAGACCCGTCCGAATCTGCAGCCACTGCAGCGCACGCGCAACGCGCTGCGGCCTTCTCGACGCCCAATCGGCACAGTCAGCTCAATCGACCCTGTCATGTCAGTCGTGTCAGTCGTGTCAGTCGGCCACGGCCAGCACCACGGCGGACTCCGGCACCGACAGCCAGACCTTGCGTCCTGTGCGCAGCGTCCAGGGCTCGCCTTGCGCCTGCTGCGCCGCATACCCCACGCCGCTGCCGCCCCAGGGCAGCCTGGCCACCACTTCGCGCGGCCCGTCCCCCTCGGCACGGGCCAGGCGTTGCACCTTGGCAGGCCAGGCATTGGCCAGGCCCTGCGCACCGGCCAGCGGCGCCACTGGCAGCACCTGGACGGCAGTGGCCTTGCACAGCGCCATCACGGGCAGGCCAGGGGCCAGGCCCAGCAACTGGGCGCTTTCGGCGGTGATGCGAGCGGCAATGCCTGGTGCATCGCCACCGCCATCGGGCAGCATCCAGACGCGGACCTGGGCACCCTGCGCCTGCAGGGCCCCGACCCGGCAAGGCCACAGATTGCGCATGCTGGTGCGCAGGCCCAGCCCCAGTCCGGGAGCCGCCGAGGAAACGCTGGCCGGCCCGCCAAAGCGCTGCAGCACCTGTGCACGGGCCTGCTCCAGCGCATCGGCCATGGCCAGCAGGGACTGCCCGGCTGCGGTGATGCGCGCGCCGCCGCCGCCGGCGCCGCCGACCGAGCGCTCCACCAGGGCACAGCCCGCGAGATTGGTCAGCACATCCAGCGCCTGCCATGCCGCCTTGTAGCTGACGCCGGCCTCGCGCGCCGCTTGTGAAATCGAATGCCCTGCTGCGATATGGCGCAGGATGGCGAGGCGGCGGTCAGCCAGGTCATGGCCCAGCGCGGGCACCAGATCGGAAGGGGAGGCAGGAGCGTCGGCAGTCATGCGCGACATCATGCCCGCCAAGCGTTATTTCCCACGAAGCAAAACGCCTGCACCCTGCATGCGCATTTTCAGGTCGCTACACTGCGCTATTCACCAACGGAATAGCGAGAGACCCATGAACGTGAACCAGCCCCTGCGTGCCACCGCCTTTGCCGCCCTTGCCCTGTTGGGTGGTGTCGCTGCGCAGGCTGCCGAAGTGTCGGTGGCCGTTGCCGCCAACTTCACGGCGCCCATGCAGAAGATCGCCGCCGAGTTCGAGAAGGACACCGGCCACAAGGCCCTGCTGTCCTTCGGCGCCACGGGCAAGTTCTATGCGCAGATCGTCAACGGCGCGCCCTTCCAGATCCTGCTGGCCGCCGACGACACCACGCCCGGAAAGATCGTCAAGGAAGGCCGTGGCCTGCCCGACTCGCGCTTCACCTACGCCATCGGCCAGCTCGTGCTGTGGAGCCCCAAGCCCGGCTATGTGGACGACAAGGGCGAGGTCCTCAAGACCGGCGACTACAGGCACATCGCCGTGGCCAACCCCAAGCTCGCGCCCTACGGCACGGCCGCCATGGAAGTGCTGGACAAGCTGGGCATCACGGCCCAGGTGCAGCCGCGCATCGTCATGGGCGAGAACATCGCCCAGACCTACCAGTTCGCGGCCACGGGCAATGCCCAGCTGGGCTTCGTGGCCCTGTCGCAGGTGATGGAAAACGGCAAGCTGCGCGAAGGCTCGGCCTGGCAGGTGCCCGCCGCCATGCACGAATCCATCCGCCAGGACGCCATCGTGCTCAACAGCGGCAAGGACAACGAAGCCGCCACCGAGCTGATGAAGTACCTGCGTGCTGATAAAGCGCGTGCCATCATCCGCTCCTACGGCTACGGGCTCTAGGCTCCCCCTGAGGCGCTGACGCGCCTTCCCCCCTCCCGCTGCGCGGTAGGGGGACGACGCCAGCGCTGCGAACCACTGAATTCTTCCAGCATGATTCTTACCGCCGACGACTACGCCGCCATACGTCTGACGCTGAAACTTGCCAGCGTGACCACGGTGCTGCTGCTGGCGCTGTGCACGCCGCTGGCCTGGTGGCTGGCCCATACGCGCTCGCGCTGGCGCGGCCCGATTGGCGCCGTGGTGGCGCTGCCCCTGGTGCTGCCACCCACGGTGATCGGCTTCTACCTGCTGGTGACCATGGGGCCCAATGGCCCCGTGGGCCAGTTGACGCAGGCGCTGGGGCTGGGCACCCTGCCCTTCACCTTTCCAGGCCTGGTCATCGGGTCCCTGGTCTATTCCCTGCCGTTCACGGTGCAGCCGCTGCAGCGCGCCTTCGAGTCGCTGGGCACGCGCCCCATGGAGGCCGCGGCCAGCCTGGGCGCGGGGCCACTGGACCGCTTCTTCACCGTGGCGCTGCCGTTGGCGCGCCCGGGCTTCATCACCGCAGCCGTGCTGACCTTCGCGCACACCGTGGGCGAGTTCGGCGTGGTGCTGATGCTGGGCGGCAATATCCCCGGCGTGACGCGCGTGGTCTCGGTGCAGATCTACGACCACGTGGAGGCCATGGAGTACGCCCACGCCCACTGGCTGGCCGGCGGCATGGTGGTGTTCTCCTTCCTGGTGCTGCTGGCCCTGCACCTGTTGCAGCCGCGCGAGGAGCGCCGCGCATGATGACTGACTTCTCTCCCGTTGCTTCGGCCGGCGCCCCGCCCGCCGCGAGCCCTTCGCAAATCCTTGCTGCGCTGGCGCTGGAGCGTGCCGACTTCCGCCTCGATGTGCTGCTGCAGCTGCCCGGGCGCGGCGTCACGGCCCTGTTCGGCCCTTCGGGCTGCGGCAAGACCACCTGCCTGCGCGCGCTGGCGGGGCTGGAGCGCGCACGGGGCCGTGTCGCCGTCAATGGGGAGGTCTGGCAGGACGATGCGGCCAGCCAGTGGCTGCCCACGCACCGCCGCGCACTGGGCTATGTGTTCCAGGAAGCCAGCCTGTTCCCGCACCTGAGCGTGCAGCGCAACATCGACTACGGCATGCGGCGCACGCCCGCCGAGCGGCGCAAGGTGTCCCAGGACCAGGCCGTGTCCCTGCTGGGCATAGGCCATTTGATGGACCGCATGCCCTCCACCCTGTCGGGCGGCGAGCGCCAGCGCGTGGCCATTGCGCGCGCCCTGGCCACCAGCCCCCGCGTGCTGCTCATGGACGAACCGCTGGCCGCGCTGGACGCCCAGCGCAAGGCCGAGGTCCTGCCCTACCTGGACCAGCTGCGCCGTGAACTCGACATTCCCGTGGTCTATGTCAGCCACTCCATCGACGAGGTAGCGCGCCTGGCCCAGCACCTGGTGCTGCTCAAGGCAGGCGGCATCGTCGCGGCCGGCGCCACCAGCGAACTGCTGGCACGGCTGGACCTGCCGCTGAGCATGGGCGACACGGCAGCGGCCATGCTCAGTGCGCAGATCCGGCAGCACGATCCGGATGCCCACCTGAGCACGCTGTCCTTCGACGGCGGGCGCCTTCGCCTTGTCATGGCCCGCCCGCGCCCCATCGGCGAGAGCGTGCAGCTGCGCGTGCAGGCGCGCGATGTGAGCCTGAGCCTGCAGCACCCGCAAGACAGCAGCATCCTCAACATCCTGGCGGCCACCGTGCAGGATCTGCGCGAGGACGGCCCGGGCCAGGTCATGGTCTCGCTGCAGCTGGGCCCATCCCGCCTGCTGGCGCGCATCACCCTGCATTCCGCCCGGCAGCTGGGCATTGCGCCGGGCATGCATGTCTTCGCCCAGATCAAGGGCATGGCATTGCTGGACTGAAGCTGCGCGGCGGCACCGATATCATGCGCAGGCCGCCTGCGCGGCCCACGCCATGAACGCCACCACCGAACACGCTCCCGCACCCGCCCCGGACTCGGGCCCGGCAGATGCTGCCTGCGCCACCGCGCCCGCCATTGCCGCACTGCGCACGCATGCGGTGGTGCGCCACCGGATCGCCGATGGCGGCGCCGTCAGCATCCAGGCCGAGCCGCAGGTGCTGGCCAGCGAAGTCCCCATCGCCCTGGTGTTCAATGGCATCTCGCATGCCGTGATGATGGGTACGCCCTCGGACCTGGAAGACTTTGCGCTGGGTTTTGCGCTCACCGAAGGCATTCTGGACAGCGCTGCCGACTGCTACGGCATCGAGGTGCGCACCGTGGCTGCACAGGCCGCAGGCCTTCCGTCCGGCATGGACGGCATCGAGGTGCAGCTGGACGTGGCCTCGCGCTGCTTCGCGCGCCTCAAGGACCGGCGCCGCAGCATGAGCGGGCGCACAGGCTGCGGCGTCTGCGGCGTGGACAGCTTCGCGGCGCTGGACCTGTCCTTCGACCCCCTGCCCGCGCACGACTGGATCGCCCGTGTCGATGCCACCACGGTGTGCGCTGCCATCGATGCCCTGCCGCCGCTGCAGCGGCTCAACGCCGAAGCCGGCGCCGTGCATGCCGCAGGCTGGGCAGGGCTGGACGGGCAACTGACGGATGTGCTCGAGGATGTGGGCCGCCACAACGCGCTGGACAAGCTGGTCGGCCGCCTCTCGCGCACCGGCCGCCTGGGCGAGGCCGGCTTTGTCGTGCTCTCCAGCCGGGGCAGCCATGAGCTGGTGCGCAAATGCGCCAGGGTCGGCATCGCCGCCCTGGCCACCATCTCCGCCCCCACGGCCATGGGCGTGCAGATGGCCGAGCTGATCGGCCTGCGCTTCTGGGGCCTGTGCCGCCCGCCCAAGGCGGTGCTGTATGCGCCGGGCCGCACCTGAACAAATGCCCGAGTGCTGCGCCTGCGCGGCGGCAAGTTCGTAGAATCGCGGGTTCAGCCCCTGGATGTACACCATGAACCGCTGCAAGCCCCATTTCTCTGCCGTCCGCCGCCTGTGCGCCGGCGCCCTGCTCGCCGGCCTGGCCTGCGCCAGCCTGGGCGCGGCCGCGCAGGGCCTGCCCTCCAACGAGACACGGAACTTCCCGCCGCAGGCCCAGTTCGGCGAGCTGGTTGTGACCGCGCAGTTTCCCGTGGTCGAAATCGACGGCAAGACCATTCGCACCAGCCCGGGCTTTCGCCTGTTCAGCCCCGAGCGCACGCTGGTGCAGGCCATCAACTACCAGGGCAGCAAGCTCGTGGTGGGCTATGTGATCGAGCCGCAGACGCAGTGGCTGCACCAGGCCTGGATCCTGACCAAGGCCGAGGCCGACAAGCACTACAAGCCCAAGTCGATGCTGCACCGCTTCTTCAACTGAGGCCGGCGCACACCGCACGCGCACGATGGACGCGGCCCGCAGCTTGCGGGGCGCAGCGGCTCGGGCCAGGGAGCACAGCGCCCGCCCTGGCCCGGCCATCTTCATTTTTCTGCAGACCGCCGCTTGCAGTGCGGCGGCTGCCTGACGGAACCCCACCATGTCCAAGAAAGTCTTTATCAAAACCTTCGGCTGCCAGATGAACGAGTACGACTCGGACAAGATGGCCGATGTGCTGGGCGCCGCCCAGGGCTACGAGTCCACCGACGACCCGGAGCAGGCCGACCTGATCCTGTTCAACACCTGCTCGGTGCGCGAGAAGGCACAGGAGAAGGTGTTCAGCGACCTGGGCCGCTACAAGCACCTGAAGGAACGCGGCGTGCTCATCGGCGTGGGCGGCTGCGTGGCCAGCCAGGAGGGCGAGGAAATCATCAAGCGCGCGCCCTATGTGGACGTGGTCTTCGGCCCGCAGACCCTGCACCGCCTGCCCGAGCTGCTCAATGCGCGCGCCGCCAGGCACAAGCCCCAGGTCGATATCAGCTTTCCCGAGATCGAGAAATTCGACCACCTGCCACCGGCGCGCGTGGAAGGCTCCTCGGCCTTTGTCTCCATCATGGAAGGCTGCTCCAAGTACTGCAGCTACTGCGTCGTGCCCTATACGCGCGGCGAGGAAGTCAGCCGCCCGTTCGAGGACGTGCTGGTCGAGGTCGCGGGCCTGGCCGACCAGGGCGTGAAGGAGGTCACGCTGCTGGGCCAGAACGTGAACGCCTACCTGGGCAAGATGGGTGACACGGCCGAGATCGCCGACTTTGCCCTGCTGCTGGAGTACGTGTCCGAGATCCCCGGCATCGAGCGCATCCGCTACACCACCAGCCATCCCAACGAATTCACGCCGCGCCTGATCGAGGCCTACGCTCGGCTGCCCAAGCTGGTCAGCCACCTGCACCTGCCCGTGCAGCACGGCAGCGACAAGATCCTCATGGCCATGAAGCGCGGCTACACGGCCATGGAATACAAGAGCACCATCCGCAAGCTGCGCGCCATCCGGCCCGAGATGGCCATGAGCAGCGACTTCATCGTGGGCTTCCCCGGCGAGACCGAGGAAGACTTCCAGAAGATGATGAAGCTCATCCACGACGTGCGCTTCGACAACAGCTTCAGCTTCATCTTCAGCCCCCGCCCCGGCACGCCGGCCGCCAACCTGCACGACGACACGCCGCACGAGGTCAAGCTGCGCCGCCTGCAGGAGCTGCAGGCCGTGATCAACAACAACATCAAGGACATCAGCGACGAGCGCGTGGGCACGGTGCAGCGCCTGCTGGTGGAAGGACTGTCCAAGCGCGATGGCAGCGAACTCATGGGCCGCACCGAGTGCAACCGCGTGGTCAACTTCCCGGGCAACGAACGCCTGATCGGCCAGATGATCGATGTGAAGATCACCGAGGCACGCACCTTCACGCTGCGCGGCGAGGTCGTGGTGCGCCACTGATCCCAACCCGATCCCGGCGGCCCCGGTGGCCCAGCGACCTCTGGCGTAACGAAAGCCCGGCAATGCCGGGCTTTTTGCGTGTAACAGGACGTGAAAACATCCCGGCCACACTGGCCTGGCGCGGGCCGGCCCGCTAGCATCGCGGGTTGCCGCCCTGAGGTCTGTCGGCCTGCATGGCTTTTCCAGCTTCGCTTGCTTGCTATCGATTCCATGAACACCTCCCAGCCCGCCAACGCCCAGGCCATCCTTGAGGGCGAAGCCCTGCATGCCTTCATGGACCAGGCGCACGACCTGCTGCAACAGGAAGATGAAATCAGCCCCATCGCCCCGGCCGAACGCCAGGCGGCCGTCATGGAGCTGCTCTCGCAGCAGCGCTTCGCGCCGGCCACGGTGAGCGAACTGGAGCGTCTGCACGATCTCTGGCTCGACCTGGAACGGCCCGAGACCGCCAACGCCCTGCTGCGCGAGCACCGCGATGCCACGCTGCAGCACCTGCAGGGTGACAACCACCTGCTGGCCACGGCCAGCCTGGCGCTCAGCGACATCCAGAGCCGGCTGCGCTTTGACCGCGAAGGCGGCGTGGCCCTGCTCGCGCCTGCCGCCGATCTCATGGGCCGGCTGCCGCACACCGGCGAGCCCTATCGCTACTGGAATGGCTGGCACTACCTGGCCCGCGAGGCCCAGGCCTGGGAACTGGCCGAGCAAGGCGTGGACCTGCAGCGCAACCACGAGCGCAGCGACCCCGACGGCGAGGCATCCCCCGCGCGCCGCGACGCGCGTGCCAGCCTGCGCAAGGCCGAGCTGGCCCGCCTGCGCGGCGACGTGCCGGCCACCGTGCGCCATGTGCAGGCCGCCACGGCGCAGTTGGCCCTGGCAGACGCCGACCAGAACGTGGACTTCGACGACTGGCTGCACCTTGCGCGCGAAGTGCTGCCGCTGGCCCCGCAAAGCGTTCCGGCCGTGCTGATGGCGGCGCAGCAGCACCTGGCCCGCACGGAAAGCCCCGCCGCATCGCAGGCGGTGCGCGCGCACCGCAAGGTCCATGAGGCACGGCTGCAGGCCATGGCCTGCCATGCCATGGGCCAGCCAGAGGCCGCGCTGCAGCTGGCCGAGCTGGGCCGCTTCGGCCTGGTGGACGACTCCGACGACGCCTTCAGCGGCCTGGTCCTGCAATGGCTGCAAGAGGCGGGCCGCCTGGCCGATGCGGCGGACCTGGCGCTGGAGAGCGTGCTGCACAGCCGCCCCGGATCGGCCCGCCAGGGCTATGAGCTGGCACTGCGCATGGTGGACAGCGACACCGCCCACGCCCCCGCCTGGGCGCTGATCCTGGCCTGGGCGGGACTGGATTCCGACATGCAGGAGATCCTGGAAGACAGCCCGGCTGCTGCGCGCAGCGCCGACGACTACCTGGCCCTGGCGCGTGCCCAGGCGCCCGGCCATCCGCTGCTGGACATGATCGACGGCTGGCGCCTGGCCAGGAACCACCAATGGGAACAGGCCCTGCCGCTGCTCGAGCGCGGCGTGGGCGAGCAGCCCCGGCACGCCAACTCCGAGCTGCTGCCCATGCTCTGGGCCGCGCGCTTCGCCGTGCTGCCCGCCGCGCAGGCGCTGCAGCAGCCCTTTCCCCAGGGCTTCGGCGCCCACTGGTGCTATGCAGCGGGCGTGACCCTGGACGACGAGGACGACCTGGCCGCCCTCATGGGCGAAGGCCGTCAGGTGCCGGACGACGAGGTGCGCGAGCCGCTGGTGCAGCGCTACTACGAAGAGGGCCTGGCCCGCTTCGAGGCCTTCTGGGCCAGCGGCCAGGGCAGGTACAAGGACGCGCACCTGCACGTCTACTCCATGCTCTGCAACAACCTTGCCATCAAGTACCGCTCGCAGCAGCGCTATGACGAGGCTGCAGCCCTGCACCACAAGGGCCTGTCCAGCAGCCCCTTCGCCGAGCACCATGACGGCCTGCTGTGGTGTGCCATCCGCCGTGATGACCGACCCGGCATCGTCACGGCGGCAGAGCAGCTGTGGCACTTCACCCAGGACTACGGCTACAGCCGCCACTGCCCCACCGACTACTTCCCCAGCGTGGCGCTGGTGCTCTACCAGCTCGGCCGCGCGGGCGAGATCGGCATCTGGCTGGAACGCCTGGACCAGTGGTTCGAGGAACTGGACGCAGACGAGCAGCGCGAACAGCGGCGCGACTACCTGGCGGCCCTGATGTCCCTGCTCGACTTCTTCTCCGAAAGCCATGGCGACGTGGTGCGCCCCCGCCTGGAGGCCCTGCTGCCCGAAGTGCGCGCCCTGGGCGAGTGCTACACGCTGCGCCGCCTGGCCTGCGCCATGGAAAGCTGCGGCCCCATCGATCAGGCCGTGGCCCTGCACCGCGAGGCCATCGCCAAGCTCACCCCCGATGACAGCGAGGCCGAGCACAAGATGGCCAGGGACGGCCTCCAGCGCTGCCTCAAGCTGCGCTCGGACAGCAAGCCCTGGTGGAAGCTGTGGTGAACCCGGGAGCCGCCACGGCAGCCAGCGCCTACCGCCCGCGCGACGTGGTCAATGCGCCGGACATCAAGCAGCGCATACGTGAGCGCAGCGCGGCGCGCGGCGACAGTCAGGAGATCGCGGCCTGGCTGGCCAACCACTTCTACCGCCACGTGATCGGCAACCTCGACGCCGATCCGCCGGCCGTTCAGCCCATCTCCACGCAGGCCGAACTGCTGCGCCTGCACCGGCGCACCGAGCCTGCCGCCTGGGCGCTGGAGCGCCTGCGCGCGCATGCGGCCCGCCAGCCACCTCTACAGGACAGCCCTGCAGCCGGCGCCAGCGCACCGCTGTGGTGGGTGGAGCCTGACAGCGCCCCGCTGCTGGCGCTGGAAAGCCGGCTGCTGGAGTTCCTGTCCACCCGGCGCGGCACGGCGCTTGAGGGCAAGCTGCAGCGCATCAACTGCCCGCAGGCCCTGGCGCGCTGGACGCTGGAGCACCTGGCCTTCGCCAGAAAAAGAGAAAGCGGCTGGGCCGAGCACCGGCCCGGCGCCGTGCGTCCGCTGCTGCGCGGCCAGTTGGGCGTGTTCGTGGAATTCGATGCCCAAAGCCCGGACCTGCGCGCCGAAATGGCCTATGAAAGCCAGATGATGCGGCACTGCCTGGGCCAGTTCAGCGCGCGCGGCGCGCTGCGCGGCGGCTACGGCGAGCACTACGCCGAAGCCTGCGAGCAGGGCCGGCTGCGCCTGTTCAGCTACCGCACGGGCACGGCCCAGCCGCGCATCACCGTCAGCGCCCAGGTGCTTGACGGCGGGCGGCTGCGCATCGACCAGATCAAGGGCAAGCAGAACCGCCCGCCGATTGCGC
Source organism: Delftia sp. WSY_10 (assembly GCF_043104705.1). Taxonomy (NCBI): domain Bacteria; kingdom Pseudomonadati; phylum Pseudomonadota; class Betaproteobacteria; order Burkholderiales; family Comamonadaceae; genus Delftia; species Delftia sp. WSY_10. Next base: position 250,254 of record NZ_JBICKY010000004.1, read on the forward strand.
GCTACCTGGCCGACGTGCTGGCCCTGCTCAACCACCTCGATGCCGATGGCGAGGCGCCAGCGGATGCCCTGGCCATGGGCATCGTGCGCCGTCCGGCGCATCTGCTGGCCTCGGGCCACACCGGCGCCTGGTGCGCGGCCAGCGAGCTGCACACCGAAGCCGAGCAATTGTGGCTGCTCCAGGCCCACCCGGCGCTGCTGGAGCAGCTGGATATCCGGTCGCCCCTGATGCAATGGCTGGTCGCGGCACGCCGCGACACCGTGCCCGTGCCCGTGCCCGCCTTCGAGCGCATGCCGCGCAGCGCGGCCCTGCAGCAGTCGCTGGAGCTGGCGCGGCGCCGGGCAGGATCGCCGGGCAGGACAGGAAATCCGCGATGAACGCCTTCACTCTTGTTGTGCTGTCTGCATTGGTCTGGTGGGCAGTGCGCGCCGGCCTGCGCCGCAGGCGTGCGGCGCGCCAGCGCGGCGACTTCAGCAGCTACCGCAGCGGCGATGCGGCGCTGGACTGGGCCCTGGCCCTGGCCCATCCCATGGCCTTTCACGCCATCCAGGGCGGCTTTGCAGACCGGCAGCTCCATGGTGCCGACGACGCCCTGACCACCCAGCTGCGCCCCATGGTGCTGCACCACCTGGGCCTGCGCACCGACCTGGACGATGCCCAGATCGCACGCCAGTTGCCCGACGGCCTGCGCCAGCGCTGGTTCACGCTGGACCTGCAGCGCCTGCAGGCCGGCGACGATCCCCATGCCGCCATGGCCTTTGCCTGCGCGCGCGTGGCCTTCCACGTGCGATGTGCCTGGCTGCTGGGCTGGCTGGACGAGGCCCTGCACCAGCAGATCCTTCACCTGAACGCATGCCGCGCGCGGGATTGCTTTGACAGCTGGCAGGCCTTCGGCCAGGCCTATGCGCGGGGCCGCAGCCAATGGCTGGCCCGTGGCCGGGCCGACGTGCTGGGCCGCAGCGTGACGCCCGAGGAGGTGCAGCAATGGGTGGCCGATCCGCGCCATCCCTGGCATGCCATGCCCTGGCAGCCGCAGGCGGTGCGGTGACGGCTGCCCGGTAGCCCGGCCCTCAGCCTTCGCCGTGCACCTTGGCGAAGGTCAGGATCACCTCCCGCACCACCTGGCGTTGCGGCGCGGGCAGCCTCAGAAAGGCGTCGAAGGTTTCGCGTTCAAGATAGCCCACGCCCGGTTCCTGGCATTCGTGCTGAGGCGGCAGTGACCGCTGGGCAGGGTCGCCAAAGCGCAGCACTTCGGGCTCGATCCTGAGCAGCTCGGCCAGCAGCACCAGCTTGTCCTGCTCGGGCACGGCCTCGCCGTTGAGCCAGCGCGCAACCGCCTGGAACGAAATCGGCCGACCCCAGTAACTGGAATTGAACAGATTCAGCAGCACGCTGGGCCGCGGCTCCAGACCCGCAGCCTCGATGGCCTTGCGCAGGCGCTGTGCGAATTCGAGCTTGTTATCCATTCCGAAACCCTGGATTTCTATGGAGCTCTCATTGGACCATCGATTCAAGAGCCGGCGCCAAGCCCGGCGCCTTGCCTGGCAGGCGCTCAGGCGAAGATGCTGCGCGCTTCGGTGAAGCGCCTGGCGAAATAGGGGTTGTCCATGCGCACGCGCTGCACCGTGCCGCCGCTGGACGGCGCATGCACGAACTGGCCGTTGCCGACAAAGATGCCCATGTGCGAATAGCGCGAGCCCAGGGTGTTGAAGAACACGAAGTCGCCGCGCTGCAGGCTGCGGCTGCCCACGGGATTGCTGAACTGCGCCCACTGGGCCGTGGTGCGCGGCAGGCGGCTTTCGGTAATGCCGCCCACGGCCCACTGGATCAGGCCGCTGCAGTCGAAACCGCCGTCGGGCGAATTGCCGCCGTAGGTATACGGCGTGTTGACCACGAGCATGGTGCGCGCCAGCAGGGCCTCGCGCAACTCGCCATCCAGGTTCAGGGCCTGCGGCGAAGGAGCAGGCCCGGGACCCGCGCCCTTGCGGGGAGCAGACGAGCAGCCGGCCAGCAGCGCAGCCGCCGCCAGCAGGCCCCAGTCACGGCGAGACAGCCGCGATGCAGTCACGCGGGAAGCCGCAAGGGAAGTCGAAACGCCAGCCTTCATGGCGCCGCATGTTCTCACAAAGCCCCGCAGCGGCCAAAGAAAAGCCGCAGGCTGTGCTGCGGCTTGACTGTCCATCGGCGGGGCCCGGCCCGCTCAGAACGGCAGCTTGGGCATGCCGCCGCCACCGCCCATCATTCCCTTCATGGCCTTCATGCCGCCCATGCGCTTCATCATCTTCATGAGGCCGCCGCCCTTCATCTTCTTCATCATCTCCTGCATCTGCTCGAACTCCTTGAGCAGGCGGTTGACTTCCTGGACCTGCACGCCCGCGCCGTCGGCAATGCGCTTCTTGCGCGTGGCCTTGATGATCTCGGGCTTCTTGCGCTCCTTGGCAGTCATGGAACAGATGATGCCTTCCTTGCGGCGGATCTCGCGCTCGGCCTTGTCCATGTCCACCTGGCCGGCCTTGGCGGTGAGCTGTGCCGGCAGCTTGTCCATGAGGTTGGACAGGCCGCCCATCTGCTTCATCTGCTGGATCTGGGCCAGGAAGTCGTTGAGGTCGAAGCCGTCACCGCTCTTGACCTTCTCGGCCAGCTTCTGGGCGGCCTCCATGTCCACGCCCTTGGTGACCTGCTCGACCAGGGCCACGATGTCGCCCATGCCCAGCACGCGCTGCGCGTGGCGGTCGGCGTCGAAGACTTCCAGGCCGTCGATCTTCTCGGACACGCCGGCGAACTTGATGGGCGCGCCCGTGATCTGGCGCACCGACAGCGCCGCGCCGCCGCGCGAGTCACCATCGAGCTTGGTGAGCACGATGCCGGTCAGGGGCAGGGCCTCCTTGAAGGCCTTGGCCGTGTTGATCGCATCCTGGCCCTGCATGGCATCGACGACGAACAGCGTCTCCACGGGCTTGAGCGTGGCATGCAGATCCTTGATCTCGGCCATCAGCAGCTCGTCGATGGCCAGGCGGCCGGCCGTATCGACCAGCAGCACATCGAAGAAGTGGCGCTTGGCGTAGTCCAGCGCGGCCACGGCAATGTCGTGGGGCTTCTGGTCTGGCGTGGAGGGGAACCACTCGGCGCCAGCCTGGCCGGTCACGGTCTTGAGCTGCTCGATGGCGGCCGGGCGGTACACGTCGCCCGACACGGTCAGCACCTTTTTCTTGCGCTTTTCAATCAAGTGCTTGGCCAGCTTGGCCGTGGTCGTGGTCTTGCCGGCGCCCTGCAGGCCGGCCATCAGGATGACGGCAGGCGGCTGGGCGTTGAGATTGATGTCGGCCACGCCCTCGCCCATGGTGGCGGCCAGTTCCTTGTTGACGATGGACACCAGCAGCTGGCCGGGCTGCAGGGAGCCCAGCACCTCCTGGCCCAGCGCCTTTTCCTTGACGCGCGCAACGAAGTCGCGCACCACGGGCAGGGCCACGTCGGCCTCGAGCAGGGCCATGCGCACTTCGCGCAGCATGTCCTGTACGTTGGATTCGGTGATGCGGGCCTGGCCGCGCATCTCCTTGACGAGTCGCGAAAGTTTGTCGGTCAGAGCGGAGGCCATAAGCGGGGAGGAACTGGAGTCGTCGGAAAGGAAAAGGTGTGCTGCAGCGAGCCAGCCGGGGCCAGGTTGCCGAATGGGGCCAGGCGGGGCCGGGTCGCGGCACGGACCCTGCAGATCCCGACGATTCTACCCGCTGCCCCTGCAGGGGTAAGTACCGGCCTTCCCTGCCGCGCAGCGGGCACCGGCCGGCAGTAACATCCACACTGTTTCCATAGATTATGGCTATCGCCCTGTGCAGTGCCGGCTTGCTACCGCCTAGGAGTCTTCATGCCCGATACGCCGTATGGCCAGTTCCTGGACCGTGTGCCCGACGGTTTTCTTCTGTTTGACGAGCAGGGCTGCCTGCTCGATGCCAATGCCCATGCCTGCGCCAGCCTGGGCCATCACAAGGCCGCCATGCTGGGGCTGGGCATCATGGACGTGTGGCCCGACGCGGACGGACTGAGGCGCGGTCCCTGGCAGGACATGGCCGTGGACAGCCAGGCCCATCTCTGCGGCCGACTGATCCGCCGCGACGGCACCAGCGTCCCCGCCGAGCTCCATATCTATTGCCAGTCGCTGTCGGGCGGGCGGCTTTTCTTCACCACCTGGCACGAGCTCAGCGAGCGCACCGGCCAGGACGAGCCGATCGGCCAGCCCGATGCGCAGCTGGAGCCGCTCCTGCGAAAAAGCACCGGGCCGTGGCAGGATTCGACGCGCCTGCTGGAAGCCGTGATGCACGAAACGCCCGACCTGGTCTTCGCCAAGGACCGGCAGGGCCGCTACACCTTCGTCAACCCCGCCGCCGCGCGCTTTTCCGGGCGCACGCCCGAAGACATCGTGGGCAAGACCGACCAGGAACTGTTCCCCGACAGCAGCTTCACCCACAGCGACCGCCGGGTGCTGGACAGCGACGCCCCCGTGGTGTCGGAGGATCATTTGCTGGTCAACGGGCAGCGCCGCCTCTTCCAGTCCACCAAAATTCCTTACCGCAATGACGAGGGCCGGACCGTGGGCGTGCTGGGCATTGCGCGCGACATCACCCTCATGCGCCAGACCGAGTCCCAGCTGCAAAAAAGCTACGACGTGCTGCGCCAGGCCGAACAGCTGGCGCGCCTGGGCAGCTGGACATGGGAGCTGGACACCGAACACTTCCAGGCCTCGGAGATGATGTATGTGATGAACGGCCTGGACCCCCAGGGTCCGCCGCTGACGCGCCATGCCCTGCGCGCCATGCTCGGACCGCAGGATCTTGCCCGGCTCACCGCTGCCGTGCAGCTGTGCATCGGCACCGGCCAGTCCTACAGCCTCGATGTCGTGCACCACTGCCCGGACGGACGGCGGTTCGCGGCCCGCCTCATGGGCCGCGCCCTGCGCGACGAGCAAGGCCGCATCGTCGCGCTCAGCGGCACGCTGCAGGACCTGTCCGAACGCGAGGACGCACGCATGCGCCTCGAAGCCCTGGCCGACAACCTGCCCAGCGGCGCCATCTACCGCCTGGAAGGCGGCCTGGCGCAACTGCGGCTCAGCTACATCAGTGCCGGCATAGAGAACCTGATCGGCGTGCCGGCCCACGCCATCATGGCCGACCGTCAGGCCTACCTGAATGCCATCCATCCCGAGGACCTGCCGCACTACCAGCAGATGCTGCAGTGCTCGGTCGATACGCTGCGGGTCTTCGACTGCCGCTTCCGCGTGATCAGGCCCGATGGAGAGATCCGCTGGCTGCGCTGCCGATCGGCCCCCCGGAGCAGCCACGAGGGCATGGTCTGGGACGGCATCATGCTGGACATCACCCGCGAGCGCGAGGCCGAGCAGGCGCTGCAGCAGGCCAAGGAGGCCGCAGAAGCGGCCGAACGGGCCAAGTCGGATTTCCTGGCCATCATGAGCCACGAAATCCGCACCCCCATGAACACCGTCATCGGCATGACGCGCCTGGTACAGCAGACCGCGCTGACATCACGCCAGCGCGGCTACCTGGAGAAGGTGGAGCGCTCGGCCAGCGCCCTGCTGGCCGTGATCAACGACGTCCTCGACTTTTCCAAGATAGAGGCGGGCATGCTGGCGCTGGAGGAAGTGGATTTCGCCCTTGACGATGTGCTGGAGACCGTCTCGGCCTCCACGGCGCTGCGCGCAGAGGAAAAGGGACTGGAAGTGGTCTATGCGCTGGACCCGCACCTGCCGCCCCGGTTGCGCGGCGACCCGCTGCGCCTGGGCCAGGTGCTGACCAACCTGGTCGGCAATGCCATCAAGTTCACCGAGCATGGCGAGGTGGTGATCTCCCTGCATCTGGAGCCGCCGCTGGCGTGCGCGCCGGTGGAGGCCGGCGCGCACGCCACGGCAGCGCCCCTGCACCACCTGTGCGTGAACGTGCGCGACACCGGCATAGGCCTGGATGCATCGCGGGCCGAACGGCTGTTCCAGCCCTTCACCCAGGCCGACATCCAGACCACGCGCCGCCACGGCGGCACCGGCCTGGGCCTGGCCATCTGCCACAGGCTGGTGCAGCTCATGGGCGGCGAGATCAGCGTCTGCAGCCAGCCCGGCCAGGGCAGCAACTTCCGCTTCACGGCCAAGGTCCGGCCTGCCACGGATGCGCCGCTGGACGGCCACGACAACCTGGGCAGCACCGGCGTTCTCATCGTCGATGACAACGCCAGCGCGCGCGAGGCCCTGGCCGCCATGGTGCGCAAACTGGGCATGCGCTGCGATACGGCGGCGGACGGCATGCAGGCGCTGCACATGCTGCAAGAGGCCGCACGCCAGGAATCCCCCTACGGCCTGGCCCTGCTGGACTGGCGCATGCCCGGCATGGACGGGCTGGACCTGGCACGCCGCATGCGCGAGCAGCAGGACCTGGCCAAGACCCCGGCTGCGCTCATGGTCACGGCCTTCGGGCGCGACGAAGTGCAGCTGCAGGCCGCGCAGTTGGGCCCGCGGGGCCTGCTGATCAAGCCCTTGACCGCATCGGCACTGCGCTCGTGCATCCGGGAGGCACTGCGGGACCCCGAATCGCCCCCGCCGGAAAGCCCGGCGGCCGGCCCCTCGCCACAGCAGCGCTACCCGGGCCTGCCTGGGCGCAGGGTGCTGGTGGTGGATGACAACGTACTCAACCGCGAGGTGGCCACCGAGCTGCTGGAGCAGGCCGGCATATCGGTACAGACTGCGCAGGACGGTCTGCAGGCGCTGCAGCTGCTGGACACCCAGCCTTTCGATGCCGTGCTCATGGACGTGCACATGCCCGGCATGGACGGCCTCAGTGTCACGCGCACCATCCGCACGCGCAGCGCGCTGCGGCATCTTCCGGTGATCGCGCTGACTGCGCAGGCCTATGTCGAGGAGCGCGCCCGGATCGAGGCCGCAGGCATGAATGCCCATCTGACTAAACCCGTTGACGATGTGCTGCTGTACGAGACACTGCAGCGCTGCCTGCGCGCGGGCCCTCCTCCAACGGCAGCGCTTGCGCCGGCCGCGCCCTTGCAGCCGACGCCGTCAAGTCCTGCCCAGGCCTGGGATCCGGCACGGCTGCGGCAACGCCTTGCCGGCCAATCGCCGCGCATGCTCCACGCCATCGAAGGCTTTGCCCAGGACTTTGCCGATGCGCCGCAACGGCTGCGCGATGCCGTGCGCAGCGGACATTGGGACACCGTGGCAACGCTGGTGCACACCTTCAAGGGCAGTCTGGGCTACCTGGGCGCGGACCTGCTGGAGCAATGGTCGGCCATGGCCGAGACCGGTGCGCAAGCCTGCCTGTCAGGCGACGGCAATGGCGGCAACGCACGGCCCGGCGGCGATCTGCAATCCCTGGTCCAGGCGCTGGCCGATGGACTGCAGGGCCTGCTGGCGGAAATCGCCCGGCGGTCCGGGCAGACGGCCGTAGTGGCCGTGGCGTCCGCGGCCGCCGTGACCGCCGTGACCACTGCCGCGCCCCCCCCGCAGCGGCAGCCGATGACCGCGGAAGAAGTCTCGTCCACCCTGGCTCGGCTGCGGCTGCAGATTGCCGACAGCGACTATGCCGCCATGGCCGAACTGGATCGGCTGCGGCCCCTGGTCGACGGGCGCCATGCGTCCGTGCTGCAGCGCATCCAGCGCTGCACCGAGTCCCTGGAAACCGAGGCGGCGCTGCAGGCGCTCGAACAGCTGGCGCGGAGCATGGCCGTGAACCTGACGGCCCTACCGGGAGCTGCAGATGTTTGAAGCCTTGACCGGGCCGGAACTGCCCACGGTCCTCATCGTTGACGACGAACGGCTGAACCGCAGCATGCTGGCCGAGCTGCTGAGCCCCCACTACCGTGTGCTGCTGGCCAAGGACGGCCCGGGTGCGCTGGTGATCGCCCAGCGCGAAGCCCACCGGCTGCAGCTGATCCTGCTGGACCTGGCCATGCCCGGCATGAACGGCTACGAGGTGCTGGGTGCGTTGCGCGCACAGGAGCGCACCGCCCATATCGCCGTCATCTTCATCACCGGCCAGAGCAATGCCCAGGCCGAGGAATACGGCCTGCGCCTGGGCGCGGCCGACTATGTCTCCAAGCCCATACGTCCCGCCGTGGTCGAGGTGCGCGTGCGCAACCAGATACGCCTGGCCCTGCAGCGCCAGGCCCTGGAGCGCCTGGCCATGGTGGACGGGCTGACAGGGCTGGCCAACCGCCGCCACTTCGACGACATGCTGGAGCGCTCCCACCGCCGCAGCCTGCGCACGGGCGAGTCCGTGGGCCTGGCTCTCATTGATATAGACCACTTCAAGCAATACAACGACTGCTATGGCCATGTGCAGGGGGACGAGGCGCTCAAGGCAGTGGCTGCCACGCTGCAGCGCCATGCGCGCCGGCCCTACGACCTGGCAGCGCGCTTTGGCGGCGAGGAATTCGCGCTCATCCTCCCCGGCGAAAGCGACGCCCAGGTCATGGCCGAGAATTTCCGCCAGGAAGTGCTGCGCCTGTCCATCGCCCACGCCGCCTCTCCCACGGCGCCGCTGCTCACCGTCAGTTGCGGCGTACTCACCGTGCGGCAGCCGTCTGCCGCGCCTTTGGAAACCTGGCTGCAGAAGGTGGACGGCCTGCTCTACCAGGCCAAGGCCCTGGGGCGCAATCGCATCGAGGCAGCCATCGAGCCCTGAAGAAAATGCGCTCCGAACCACGGCACGGCGCCCGGATTCTGAGCCTGCACAACCGGCGGCAGGAAAGCCACAGCTATCATAGAAAGATGCTCTCCGTCCCCCTGATTTCCGCCAACGCATCGCCCCTGGGCTGGATGCTGGCGCTTGCCGCAGCCGTGGCCTATGCCGTGCCGGCCGCCGGTGCCCGACGCATCAGCCATGCTGGCGCCCGCGCCGCATTGCGCCTGGCCTGGGTGCTCCACGCCCTGGCCCTGGCCTGGGGCCTGCTCGGGGAACAGCCGCACTTCGGGTTCGCGCCAGCACTGTCCATGACGGCCTGGCTGGTGCTCACCGTCTATGGGGTCGAACAGCAGTTGTTCCCCAAGATGCGCGCGCAATTGGCGCTGTCAGCGCTGGGCACGGCCGCCGTGCTCCTGGCCGCGCTGTTTCCGGGAACGCCCCTGCATGTCAACGCCTCGCCCTGGCTGCCGCTGCACCTGGCGCTGGGCATTGCCTCCTACGGACTGTTCGCCGCCGCCGTGGTCCATGCCTCGCTGATGACACGCGCCGAGCAGCACATGCGGCTGGGCGGTGGCGGGCATGACAGCGGCCTGCCCCTTCTCACGCTGGAGCGCCTGACCTTCCGCTTCGTCTCCGCAGGCTTTGTGCTGCTCACGGCCACGCTGGCCGCAGGCTGGCTGTTCGGCGAACAGCTCTACGGCAAGGCCTGGGTCTGGAACCACAAGTCGGTGTTCTCGCTGCTGTCGTGGCTGACCTTTGCCGTGCTGCTGATCGGCCGTGCGCGCTTTGGCTGGCGTGGCCGCAGCGCCGTGCGCGTGCTCTACGCAGGCGCCGCGCTGCTGCTGCTGGCCTATGCGGGATCACGCTTCGTAATGGAAGTGCTGCTGGAGCGCGCCGCATGAAGTACCTGCTGGTCCTGATCGTCATCGTCATTGCCGTCGGCGTCTGGCGCGGCCAGCGCCGCACCGAGGCCCGTGAGCGGCGCCAGGCGGCTGCGCCGCGCAACCCGGCCAACCCGGCCAACGCGCCGCTGGCGGCTCCACAGGACATGGTCGAATGCGCGCACTGCGGACTGCACCTGCCGCGCAGCGAAGCCATCGAGGCCGCAGGCCGCAGCTATTGCAGCGCCGAGCACCGGGCCCTGGCGCAACGGCGCTGAGCATGCAGGACGCCGCCCGCTCCCCGCCGCCCACCATCGACGAGGCCACGGCGCAGTCGCCGCACGACGCCAACGCCCCCTTCGTCCGGCTGTGGCAGGGATTTCTGACGGGCCGCGTTCTCATCGCCACCGCGCTGCTGCTGCTGCAGCTGGCGCTGCTCAGCGTGCAGCCCGGCGGCAATCCCCTGGTCTGGCTGGTCTGCCTGGGCTACCTGGGGCTGACGCTGCTGGTGCGGCTGACCGCACGCGAGCAGCCGCCCTCTGCCCGCGCCGGCGTGCACTGGCTGCCCGTGATCGGCGTGGACATCGCGGCCATCTGCCTGCTGCAGGTGTTGCAGACAGGCCCGCTCAACTACTCGGCCCTGCTGGCCATCCCCATCCTGATTTCGGCCGTGCTGGGCAATCTGACGCTGGCGCTGGCCACCACGGCCAGCGTCACGCTGCTGACCCTGGGCTGGGTCGCATGGCAGGACCTAGCGGGCCGCATAGAAAGTACCCAGGCCTACTACCAGGCCAGCTTTGCCTGCGCAGGCTATTTCGCCGTGGCCTATCTGACGCACGAGCTGGCGCGCCGCGTGCGGCGCGAGCGGCACCTGGCACAGCACAGCAGCCGCAAGGCCCAGGCCCAGGAGCAGGTCAATGCCCTGGTGATCCGCCACCTGGGCGAAGGCGTGCTGGTGGTTGATCCCCAATTCCGCGTGCAGCAGGCCAACCCGGCCGCGCTGCACCTGCTGGGACTGGCCGACGCGCATGCCCTGCCCTTCGCCCTCAAGGAGCACGCCGGCTGGCAGCGGCTGCAGGATGCCGTGGCCCAGAGCTTTGCCCAGAACCTGCCGATATCGGCCGCCATCCATCTGCAGTCCATCGGCCAGGAAGGCATGACGGGACTGCATCTGCGCACCTGGCTGACCGAGGTCGCCACCCCGTCCGACGCCACCGATGCCGCCGAGCCCGCGCTGCTGCAGCAGCTGTGCGTGGTCTTTCTGCACGACCTGCGCGAAATGGAGGCGCGGCTGCGCACGGAAAAGCTGGCCTCCATGGGCCGCATGTCCGCCGCCGTGGCCCATGAGATCCGCAATCCGCTGGCCGCCATCACCCAGGCCAACGCCCTGCTGGCAGAAGATCTGGCGCAGAACCCGGCCCAGCAGCAGCTGTGCCGCATCGTGGGCCAGAACGCCGAGCGGCTGGCGCGCACCGTCGAGGACGTGCTCAACATCGCGCGGGCCCAGCAGCACATTGGCGAGGCCCACGCCGGCCTGCTGGACCTGGACCAGCATGTGGCCCAGGCCTGCCAGGAGTGGCAGGCCCAGGGCCAGCCTGCGCGCAGCGTCCAGCTGCTGCTGGACGCGCGCGCAAGGACCGTGGTGTTCGACGGCGAGCACCTGCGCCGCATCCTGGTGAACCTGCTGGACAACGCCCAGCGCTACCGCAGCAACGCCCAGCAGCCGCATACGCTGCAGGTGCTGACCGGCGCGCCGGCCGCAGGCCAGATCTGGCTGCAGGTCTGGAGCGACGGCGCCGCACTGGAGCCCACGGTGCAGCGCCATCTGTTCGAGCCCTTCTTCTCGTCGGAAAGCCGCTCCAGCGGCCTGGGCCTGTACATCTGCCGCGAGCTGTGCCAGCGCTACGATGCAGGCATCAGCTACCAGCGGCTGTCGCGGCCCGCGCCGCACGGCCCTGTCGAGGGCAATGCCTTCAGCATCGTGTTCCGCGCCGGCGCCGCATCGGCTCTGCCGGCCTCCCTGTTTGACCAGATTGTGGTGTGATGCCCTTGAACTCCCTGCCCGCTGCCGCATCGATTCTTGTCGTGGACGACGAGCCGGATCTGCGCACCCTCTATGAACTGACCCTGCTGCGCGAAGGCTACCGCGTGGAAACCGCCGCCAGCGTGGGCGAGGCGCGCGAACAGCTGCAGACCCAGCGCTTCGACGTGGTCATCACCGACATGCGCCTGCCCGACGGCATGGGAATGGAGCTGCTGCAGGACCTGCGCAACCAGCAACGGCGAGAACGCTGCGTGGTCATGACCGCCTACGGCTCGGCCGAAAATGCCGTCGAAGCCCTGCGCTCGGGCGCCTTCGACTATCTGACCAAGCCCGTGGACCTCAAGCAGTTCCGCCTGGTCGTGGCCTCGGCCGCCCAGGGCGTGGGCGGCGTGCCGCCCCCCGGCGTGATGCCGGCGCGCAGCCCCTCGGCGGCGTCGGCCGCAAGCCCCGTGCTCAGCGGCGGCGGGGCGCTCGACGCCATGGTTGGGGAGTCGCCCGCCATGCAGGCCGTCAAGCAGCGCATTGCCAAGGTGGCGCGCGGCATGGCGCCGGTGCTGGTGCACGGCGAGTCGGGCACGGGCAAGGAGCTGGTGGCGCGCGCCCTGCACGCCTGCAGCCAGCGCGCCCACGGCCCCATGGTGGCCGTGAACTGCGGCGCCATTCCCGAAAACCTGCTGGAGGCCGAGTTCTTCGGCGCCCGCAAGGGCTCCTATACCGGAGCCACCCAGGACCGCGACGGCTATTTCCAGGCGGCACGCGGCGGCACCCTGTTCCTCGACGAAATCGGCGACCTGCCGCTGCCCATGCAGGCCAAGCTGTTGCGCGCCATCCAGGAACGCCGCGTGCGCCCCCTGGGCTCGGCGCAGGAGGAAGCGGCCGACGTGCGCATCGTCAGCGCCACCCACCGCGACCTGGCCGCCGACGTGCAGGCAGGACGTTTTCGCCAGGACCTGTACTACCGCCTCAACGTCATCGAAGTACTTCTTCCGCCGCTGCGCGAGCGCCGCGAGGACCTGCCCGCGCTGTGCCGTGCATTGCTGGCACGGCTGTCGCAGGAGTCGGGCCTGCCCATGCCCGAGATCGACGAGCGTTCCCTGGAGCAGATCGCCCGCCTGCCCCTGCCCGGCAATGTGCGTGAACTGGAGAACCTGCTGCACCGCGCCATCACGCTGGGCGAGGAAGGGCCGCTGCGCATAGACCCCGAGATGCAGCTGCCCTGCGGCACTCCGCCGGCTCCACCCGCATCGACGCAGACCCAGGCGCACGACGGCGCCGCACCGCCGCCGGAGCCTGCCGACATGGAGCTGCCCCGCGACCTGCAGGCCTGGCTGGACGAGCGCGAGCGCGGCATCCTGGTGCAGGCGCTGCAGGAAAACGGCTTCAACCGCACGGCCACGGCCGCGCGCCTGGGGCTGAGCCTGCGCCAGATCCGCTACCGCATCGACCGGCTGAACATCGCCCTGCCCGGCGACGCCAGCGCCGAGGCGGACGGAGGCGGCCATGGCGAAGCCTGATCCGCAGGCACCAGCCACCACGACCATGGGCCCGGCCTGGACCTGGCAAGGCGGCTGGCTGCAACAGGCACGCCACCTGCCCTCGCCCAACTTCGGCGAGCGCCCGGCCCAGGCCCTGGTCGATCTGGTCGTCGTGCACTCCATCAGCCTGCCCCCCGGCGAGTACGGCACGGGGGCGGTCCAGCAACTGTTCACCAACCAGCTCGACTGGGACGCCCATCCTTACTACCAGGGCATACGCGGCCTGGAGGTGTCGGCCCATTTCTTCGTCACGCGCCTGGGCGAGGTCTGGCAATTTGTGGACTGTGACGCGCGCGCCTGGCATGCGGGCGCCTCCAGCTGGCGCGGCAAGGACCGCTGCAACGACGACTCCATCGGCATAGAGCTGGAGGGCCTGGAGGGACTGCCGTTCGAGCCGGCGCAATATGCGGCCCTGGAGAACCTGTGCGAAGCCATCGCCGCACGCTACCCCGTCGCCCATCTCGCAGGCCATGAGCACATTGCGCCCGGCCGCAAACGCGATCCCGGCCCCGGCTTCGACTGGCCCCGGCTGCGCGGGCTGCTGTCCCGTCACCAGGCCACGGCGAACTGGCAGCTGCCGCCCCGCGCCGGCCAGCCCTCCACGTAAGCACACACCCTCCTGCCGGACTGCGCCAGGCCTTGCACGCAGGCCGGCTTGTCCACAGGCCCAGGAAAAGTGCGCTGTCAATCCAGAAAGCAACCCATGTGGCGCGCAGGCGCACGCCGGGCCGGCCTGATCTTTTTTTACAAATTCACGCATGTGTCGCAGCCCCACTGTTCATGGGGCTTTCGGCGGTCCGACCGGCGCAGCGGCAAGGCTGTAGCGGCTTGCGACAGGCCATCGCCCGCCAGCCACCGCGCAGCGGTGATCTGCTGCTATGGGCTTGCATGCTGGGCACTGTTTTGGCGCAGCGCAAACAGCGGTTTTCCGGCCGTGAGTACCCCGTGTACATGAGACGGCGATACACTACAGGTAGTGCCTGAGAGCACGCCGGACACCATATCTAGTGTTCACAAGCTGTGCACACCCTGTGAAAACGGTGTGCACATCCGGCCATCGATTCCATCTCCCAGCAAGCCTGCCCCCAGTGCAGGTCCGCGTCCGTTCTATCCACAAACACCCGTTGAGGAAACTCATGCAAGAAGCACTGAATTCTTTGGCTCCCGCTGCGCACGGTGATGCTGCCAATCCTTCCTCCGCCCATCACCTGTCCGTGCAGGACGGCTACCAGATCATCCGCCGCAGCGGCGACGTGGTGCCCTTCACCCCGCAAAAGATCGCCGTCGCGCTGACCAAGGCCTTCCTGGCCGTGCGCGGCGCCCAGGGCGCTGCCTCCGCCAGCGTGCGCGAGACCGTGGACGAGCTCACCCAGGCCGTGGTGCGCGCCCTGCTGCGCTCGCGTCCGGGCGGCGGCACCTTCCATATTGAAGACGTGCAGGACCAGGTCGAGCTGGGCCTGATGCGCGGCGGCCACCACGACGTGGCGCGCGCCTACGTGCTGTACCGCGACCGCCGCAACCAGGAGCGTGCCGAGCAGAAGAAGGCCGCCGAGGCCGCTGCCGCCGCTGCGGCCGCGCCCGCCCCCGTGCTGCATGTGACCGACAACGGCCAGCGCGTTCCGCTGGACCAGGCCCGCCTGCTGGCCCTGATCGAGGCCTCCTGCCGCAACCTCAATGCCGACATCCAGGCCGCGCCCATCGTTGCCGAGACGCTGCGCAACCTGTACGACGGCGTGCCGATCGAAGAAGTCTTCAAGGCCTCCATCCTGGCCGCGCGCACGCTGATCGAAAAGGACCCCGACTACACCTACGTCACCGCCCGCCTGCTGCTGCACACCATCGTGCGCGAGGTCATGGGCCATGACGTGCAGCCTGCCGACATCCAGTCGGCCTACGCCGCCTACTTCCCCGGCTTCATCCAGAAGGGCGTGGACAACGAGCTGCTCAACCCCGAGCTGCTGAACTACGACCTGCCCCGCCTGGCTGCCGCCCTCAAGGCCGAACGCGACCAGCAGTTCGACTACCTGGGCCTGCAGACCCTGTACGACCGCTACTTCCTGCACGTGCGCAAGACGCGCATCGAGCTGCCCCAGTCCTTCTTCATGCGCGTGGCCATGGGCCTGGCGCTGCAGGAAGAGGACCGCAACGCGCGCGCCATCGAGTTCTACGAACTGCTGTCTTCCTTCGACTTCATGAGCAGCACGCCCACGCTGTTCAACAGCGGCACGCTGCGCTCGCAGCTGTCTTCGTGCTACCTGACCACGGTGCCCGACGATCTGGACGGCATCTATGAGTCGATCAAGGAAAACGCCCTGCTGTCCAAGTTCGCCGGCGGCCTGGGCAATGACTGGACGCGCGTGCGCGCCCTGGGTTCGCGCATCAAGGGCACGAACGGCGAGTCGCAGGGCGTGGTGCCCTTCCTCAAGGTGGTCAACGACACGGCCGTGGCCGTGAACCAGGGCGGCAAGCGCAAGGGCGCCGTCTGCACGTACCTGGAGACCTGGCACCTGGACATCGAGGAATTCCTCGAGCTGCGCAAGAACACGGGTGACGACCGCCGCCGCACGCACGACATGAACACGGCGAACTGGATTCCCGACCTGTTCATGAAGCGCGTCATGGAAAAGGGCCAGTGGACCCTGTTCTCGCCCTCCGATGTCGGCGACCTGCACGACCTCTTCGGCGCAGCCTTCGAGCGCGCCTACACGGCCTACGAAACCAAGGCCGACACCGGCGAGCTCAAGCTGTTCAAGCGCATCCCGGCCGTGGACCTGTGGCGCAAGATGCTGTCCATGCTGTTCGAGACCGGCCACCCCTGGGTCACCTTCAAGGACCCCTGCAACGTGCGCTCGCCCCAGCAGCACGCCGGCGTGGTGCACTCGTCCAACCTGTGCACCGAGATCACGCTGAACACCAGCGACACCGAGACCGCCGTCTGCAACCTGGGCTCGGTCAACCTGGCGCGCCACATCACCAACGGCGCCATCGACCACGGCAAGCTGCGCAAGACCATCACCACGGCCATGCGCATGCTGGACAACGTGATCGACATCAACTACTACGCCGTGCAGAAGGCCAAGGACTCCAACCTGCGCCATCGCCCCGTGGGCCTGGGCCTGATGGGCTTCCAGGATGCGCTCTATGAAATGCGCATCGCCTACGCCAGCGACGCGGCCGTCGAGTTCGCCGACCAGTCGATGGAAGCCATCTGCTACTACGCCTACTGGGCCTCCACCGAACTGGCCAGGGAACGCGGCCAGTACTCCAGCTACAAGGGCTCGCTGTGGGACCAGGGCATCCTGCCGCTGGACACGCTGAACCTGCTGGAGAAGGCCCGCGGCGGCTACGTGGAAGTGGACCGTTCCTCGCGCCTGGACTGGGATGCGCTGCGCGCCAAGATCGGCCAGCACGGCATGCGCAACTCCAACTGCGTGGCCATCGCGCCCACGGCGACCATCTCCAACATCGTCGGCGTCGATGCCTCCATCGAGCCTTCGTTCGGCAACCTGTCGGTCAAGTCCAACCTGTCCGGCGAGTTCACCGTCATCAACCAGTACCTGGTGCGCGACCTGAAGCGCCTGGGCCTGTGGGACGACGTGATGGTCATGGATCTCAAGCATTTCGACGGCTCGCTGCGCCCCATCGACCGCGTGCCCCAGGACGTCAAGAACCTGTACGCCACCGCCTTCGAGGTCGAGCCCACCTGGCTGGTCGAGGCCGCTGCACGCCGCCAGAAGTGGATCGACCAGGCCCAGAGCCTGAACATCTACATGGCCGGCGCCTCGGGCAAGAAGCTGGACGACACCTACAAGCTGGCCTGGCTGCGTGGCCTGAAGACCACCTACTACCTGCGCACCACCAGCGCCACCAACATCGAGAAGTCCACGGTGCAAAGCCGCGTGCTCAACGCAGTGCCCACGGCTGCCGCCCAGCCCGCTGCCGTGAGCACCTCCAGCGCCCTGGAAGCCGCGGCAGCCGCCGCACGCGCCCAGGCCCCGGCGACGGACATCAAGTTCTGCGCCATCGACGATCCCGGCTGCGAAGCCTGCCAGTAAGCCGCGCAGCGCGGGGCCTCGCCACGGCGCAGGCCCCGCGCCCTGCCCGCCAGCCAGCGCCATGCGCAGGATCTTCGCCATGGACCTTGGGCCTGCTCAACATGCCAGGCCACCCATGGTCCTACATTGACCGGAGCAGAAAGAGAGGCCTCTTTCGCACCGAATGAACTGAACATATGCCTCAGGGCATGCCGGAGAAAATTGAAATGCTGACCTTTGACGACGACGCCACCCTCTCGAACACGCCGACCGGCGCAGGAGCTGCCCCCGCCACCGGCACACACCAGCGCGTCAACGCCGCCGACAAGCGAATCATCAACGCCAAGACCGACGTCAACCAGCTGGTGCCCTTCAAGTACAAGTGGGCCTGGGAAAAGTACCTGGCCACCTGCGCCAACCACTGGATGCCGCAGGAAGTGAACATGAACCGCGACATCGCCCTGTGGAAGGACCCCAACGGCCTGACCGAGGACGAGCGCCGCATCGTCAAGCGCAACCTGGGCTTCTTCGTGACGGCCGACTCGCTGGCTGCCAACAACATCGTGCTGGGCACCTACCGCCACATCACCGCACCCGAGTGCCGCCAGTTCCTGCTGCGCCAGGCCTTCGAGGAAGCCATCCACACCCACGCCTACCAGTACATCGTGGAGTCGCTGGGCCTGGATGAAGGCGAGATCTTCAACGCCTATCTCGAGGTTCCCTCCATCCGCGACAAGGACGAATTCCTGATCCCCTTCATCGAGGCGATCATGGACCCCAGCTTCAAGACCGGCACCTTCGAGACCGACCAGACGCTGCTGAAGTCGCTCATCGTTTTCGCCTGCCTGATGGAGGGCCTGTTCTTCTACGTGGGCTTCACGCAGATCCTGGCCCTGGGCCGTCAGAACAAGATGACCGGCGCTGCCGAGCAGTACCAGTACATCCTGCGCGACGAGTCCATGCACTGCAACTTCGGCATCGACCTGATCAACCAGCTCAAGCTCGAAAATCCGCAGCTGTGGACACCCGAATTCAAGGAAGAAATCACGGCGCTTTTCGTCAAGGCCGTCGAGCTGGAATACCGCTACGCAGAGGACACCATGCCGCGCGGCGTGCTGGGCATGAACGCATCGATGTTCAAGGGCTACCTGCGCTACATCGCCAACCGCCGCGCCACGCAGATCGGCCTGGAGGCCCTGTTCCCGAACGAGGAAAACCCGTTCCCCTGGATGAGCGAGATGATCGATTTGAAGAAGGAACGTAACTTCTTTGAGACACGCGTCATCGAGTATCAAACCGGAGGCGCACTTT
Organism: Delftia sp. WSY_10; assembly: GCF_043104705.1. NCBI lineage: Bacteria > Pseudomonadati > Pseudomonadota > Betaproteobacteria > Burkholderiales > Comamonadaceae > Delftia > Delftia sp. WSY_10. Next base: position 268,749 of record NZ_JBICKY010000004.1, read on the forward strand.
CCTGGGATTAATCGCTTCTCTGCAGGCACAATGCGAACCATGACGCGCTTCACGCTTTTGCAATACCGATGGTGTTGCGGCGTGGGGCGTCTCCGTGTTCATTGCGATGCGTCACTCCACATCGCATTGAATCGCTTCGGAGCCCCGTACCCCGAAGTGTTTTGTGCAAATCAACGAAGGAGAAGATGATGGCAACTGCGAAGAAGACGGCCTCTACCAAGGCCCCCACCGACAAGAAGACCACCGCCAAAAAGGCGGCCGCCCCCAAGGCTGAAGCCGTGAAGAAAGCCACGGCCACTGCCAAGGCAGCGCCCGCCAAGAAGGCTGCGGCTCCTGCTGCAAAGAAGGCTGCCGCTCCCGCCAAGAAGGCTGCTGCTCCTGCTGCCAAGAAGGCTGCTGCGCCTGCTGCGAAGAAGGCCGCTGCTCCCGCCAAGAAGGCTGCAGCTCCTGCTGCCAAGAAGGCCGCCGCTCCTGCCAAGAAGGCTGCTGCGCCTGCTGCAAAGAAGGCCGCTGCTCCCGCCAAGAAGGCTGCTGCTCCTGCTGCAAAGAAGGCCGCTGCTCCCGCCAAGAAGGCTGCTGCTCCTGCTGCCAAGAAGGCCGCCGCTCCTGCCAAGAAGGCTGCTGCGCCTGCTGCAAAGAAGGCCGCCGCTCCTGCCAAGAAGGCTGCTGCTCCTGCTGCAAAGAAGGCCGCAGCTCCCGCCAAGAAGGCTGCTGCTCCTGCTGCCAAGAAGGCCGCTGCTCCCGCCAAGAAGGCTGCTGCGCCTGCTGCCAAGAAGGCCGCTGCTCCCGCCAAGAAGGCTGCTGCTCCTGCTGCAAAGAAGGCTGCCGCGCCTGCCAAGAAGGCTGCTGCTCCTGCCGCCAAGAAGGCCGCAGCTCCCGCCAAGAAGGCTGCAGCTCCTGCGGCCAAGAAGCCCGCCGCTGCACCGGCTGCCAAGCCCGCAGCAGCACCCGCCAAGGCTGCAGCAGCTCCTGCCGCTCCCGCCAAGAAGGCTGCAGCGCCGAAGAAGGCCGCTGCTCCCAAGAAGGCCGCAGCAGCTCCCGCCGCTGCCGCGCCTGCAGCTCCCGCTGCCGCACCCGCGCCCATCGCGCAAACCCGCCTGGCACCCCAAGCCGCATGGCCCTTCCCCACAGGCAGCAAGCCCTGAGACTTCTCCGGTCTCAAAGCAAAAAGCCCGGCTCTTTCGAGTCGGGCTTTTTTCATTGCGACGATGGCGGCTGTACCGCCACCCGGCGATCACCGCATCAGGGCTTGGCGAAGTCCAGCACGTAGTTCTGCGGGCCGCGGCTGGCAATCTTGAGCGCACCCAGGCGGTTGCCCAGTTCTGCACAACGCACCAGATCCCAGCCACGCTCCAGGCCGAACAGCAGGGCGCCACGCCACGCGTCGCCACAGCCCGTGGGGTCGACCACGGCAGCGGGCTGCACAGGCGCCACCGGGGTCTTGGTGCCTTGCACCCAGACCTCGCAGCCTTGCGCGCCCAGCGTCACCACCAGGCCCTGCACCTGCCCTGAAATCTGCTCCAGGCTCCAGCCCGTGCGCTCGCTGAGCATGCGGGCTTCATAGTCGTTCACGGCCACCCAGTCGGCCTGCTCGATGAAGCGGCGCAGATCCTGCCCGTCGAACATGGGCAGGCCCTGGCCCGGATCGAAGACGAAGGGAATGCCTGCAGCCTTGAACTGCTGGGCATGCTCGATCATGGCCTCGCGGCCATCGGGAGCGATGATGCCCACGCGCACCTGCTCCCTGAGTTCGGGCGTGATGCGGTTGCCGTGGGCCTGCATCATGGCGCCCGGGTGGAAGGCCGTGATCTGGTTGTTGTCGCGGTCGGTCATGATCATGCACTGGGCCGTGTGCGTGTCCTGCAACTGGCCGATGTGCGCCGTGTGCACGCCCAGCTCCTGCAGACGCTGCACATAGTCGGCACCGTCACTGCCCACCATGGCCATGGGCCAGGCATCGCCCCCCAGCAGCCTCAGCGCATAGGCGATGTTGCCCGCGCACCCGCCGAAATCGCGGCGCAGCGTGGGCACCAGGAAGGACACATTGAGGATGTGCAACTGGTCAGGCAGGATCTGGTCGGCAAACCTTCCGTCGAAGGTCATGATGTTGTCGAACGCAAGCGATCCGCAGATGAGAGCGGCCATGGTGTGTCTCGGCTTTCTTGAAGAGTCAGGGGAATCAGGGATAAAAAACCAGGGCGCGGTAACCGGCAACGGCGGACTCCAGGCCCTGCACTTCGACCGGGGCGGTCACGCTCCATTCGCCATGGCCCTCGATCTGCGCGGGGGCACCGAACTGGTCGAGCCGGATCACGCGCCGCAGCAGCAGCTTGTCCTGCGCATCGGTGAGCGTGAGCTCGACCGCCGGCATGGCCACAGCGAAGTCCGAGCGGTTCTCCAGGCTCAGGCTCCATTGGTACTGGCCGTTGCGCGGCAGCTGCCGAAAACCCGAACTGCCGATCACCACATCGCCGATCTGTCGGCGCGGCTGCAGCTCGCAGCCCGCCATGGCGCACAGGGTCTGCAGCGTGGGCGCCAGCGAAGGATGCTGCACGGCCAGCGCATCGCGCTGGCCCCACATCACCTGGCCTGCCAAAGCGCCCGCGCCCAGCAGGCAGCCCAGCACAAGGGCCACGCGTACGGCAGGCCGGCGCCAGAAGGCCTTGCGCCGCGCCTGACGCACAAAGCCGGGCTCGGCCTCGGGCAGCGCAGGCTGGTCGTCGCTGCCACCCTCGCCGTCGCTGTCGGGCCAGCGGGAGAACTCCGGCGAAGGCACGGATACCTGCGCCTGCCGCTCCGATTCACGGACCAGGCCCGTCGGGACGGACAGCGAAGGCGCATCGGCTTTCTGGGACGGCACGGCACCATCCACCTTGTGCGGCGATGGCGCGGAAACAGGCTTGTGTTCAGGCTCGGGCTGGGGTTCAGGCTCGGGTTCGGGCTCCAGGCCGGGCGGGGACGCCACCGCCGGCTCATGCCGCGCGTCAGGCTGGGGCTGCGCCGCTGGTGCAGCCACGGACGCCGCCAGGATCTCGTCCACCAGCGACGCGCCAGGCAGCTCGCGGCCCGGATCGTCGGCGCCAAAAGCCGAAGGGGTCGGCGCAGGCGGCGCCGTGGACGTGGACGCGGGCGCCTGCGGAGCCGCAGCTTCGGCAGGCGGCACGGCAGGCGAAGGCTCGACCCTGGCAGCAGGCGCCGTGCTTGCAGCAGTTGCCGTGGCTGCAGCCGGTGCCGGAGCACCCCGCCCAGGCAGCCCCACGGGCGCCGTCGGCAGCCACATGGACTCCCGGAATTCGCGGATGTCATCGTCCTCGAATTCCGGCCCATCGAGCGATGCCCCGCCCGCCACGGGATTGCCGGCGGCATGCGCAGGCGTGGCCGGCAGGGGCTGCAGATCCTCGGAGGCATCGAACACTTCATGGCAGACGCCGCAGCGCACCCACCCCTGCGAAATTCGCAGCTGGTCGGCCACCACTTTGAAGCGGGTTCCACAGGCAGGACAGCGGGTGACTTGGCTCATCAGCGATCGATTGTAGGCAGCTGCTCGCGGCACGCGCCATGAAGGCGGCAGCCGCGCAGGGACTCGTGGCGCAAATCAGGCCGCGCGGCGCGCGGTCATCAGGATCCAGCCATCTTCGCTGTCGGCGACTTCGAGTGCCAGGTACGGCGCGTAGGCCTGCTTGAGTTCGTCGGCCTGGCGCTCCAGGATGCCGGCCAGCACCAGGCTTCCACCCTCCGCCACGCGGGCGCACAGCAGCGGCGCCAGCACCTTGAGCGGCGTGGCCAGAATGTTGGCCAGCACGGTGCGGTATTCACCCGTCACGGCATCGGGCAGGCCGGCCTTCAACTGCACGGCGTTGGCATCGGCGTTGTAGCGCGTGGACTCCACGGCAGCCGGGTCGATGTCCACCGCGTCGATGTCGGTGGCACCGAACTTGGCCGCACCGATGGCCAGGATGCCGGAGCCGCAGCCGTAGTCCAGCGTGCGCCCCAGGCTGCCCTCGGGCTGGCGTGCGATCCAGCGCAGGCACATGCGCGTGGTCGGGTGCGTACCCGTGCCGAAGGCCAGGCCCGGGTCCAGGCGGATGCTCACGCGCGCCTGCGGCGGCAGTTCGTGCCAGGTGGGAACAATCCAGAATTCGGGGGTGATGTCCACGGGGGCGAACTGCGACTGCGTCAGGCGCACCCAGTCCTGCTCGGGCACCTGCTTGACGGCGATGATGCTGCAGCCCTCGAAGAAGTCCTGGGGCAGCAGCAGATCACGTGCCTCTTCGGCCGCTTGCTGCGTGGGGAACAGCGCCACCAGGCGGCTGCGCTGCCAGCCGTCCTTGGGTGGCGGCATGCCGGGCTCGCCGAACAGGGCCTGCTCGGCCTCGGTCTGCGCGTCGGCGTCCTCGACCGATACGCTCAGGGCGTCCAGCGCATCCAGTGCATCGCTGATGGTTTCGACCCGGTCTTCCGGGCACAGCAGGCTCAACTCGAACATGGGCCCATCCTTTTCTAAGCAATCAATGAAAAATGCCGGCCGCCGTCGCCGGGGGCCAGCATGCATGGTCGATCGGGTGACCCGCTCAACGCTTGTTGGCGTTGCGGTGCGCCAGCCACTCTTCCAGGTAGTGGATGTTGGTGCCGCCTTCCATGAACTTGGCGTCCACCATCAGGTCCTGGTGCAGCGGGATGTTGGTCTTGATGCCTTCGACCACGGTTTCCAGCAGCGCAGTGCGCATGCGTGCCAGCGCCTGCTCGCGCGTGTCGCCGTGAACGATGATCTTGCCGATCATGGAGTCGTAGTTCGGCGGCACGAAGTAGTTGTTGTAGACGTGCGAGTCCACGCGCACGCCCGGGCCACCGGGCGCATGCCACATGGTGATGCGGCCTGGCGAAGGCATGAAGTTGTAGGGGTCCTCGGCATTCACGCGGCATTCGATCGCATGGCCCTTGAGCTGGGCATTGATCTGGCGCTGGGTGAAAGGCAGCTTCTCGCCTGCGGCCACCATGATCTGGGTGCGAACGATGTCCACGCCCGTGATCAGTTCCGTCACCGGATGCTCCACCTGCACGCGCGTGTTCATCTCGATGAAGTAGAACTCGCCGTTTTCGTAGAGGAACTCGAAGGTGCCTGCGCCACGGTAGCCCAGCTTCTTGCAGGCTGCAGCGCAGCGCTCGCCGATCTTCTCGACCAGGCGGCGGGGAATGCCGGGAGCCGGCGCTTCCTCGATGACCTTCTGGTGGCGGCGCTGCATGGAGCAGTCGCGCTCGCCCAGGTAGACGGCATTGCGATGGTTGTCGGCCAGGATCTGGATTTCCACATGGCGCGGGTTCTGCAGGAACTTCTCCATGTAGACGGCCGGATTGCCGAAGGCCGCACCGGCCTCGGCCTTGGTCATCTGCACGGCATTGATCAGCGCCGCCTCGGTATGCACCACGCGCATGCCACGGCCACCGCCGCCGCCTGCGGCCTTGATGATCACCGGATAGCCCACGGCCTTGGCGATGCGGCGGATCTGCACCGGATCGTCGGGCAGTTCGCCGTCCGAGCCCGGCACGCAGGGCACGCCCGCCTTGATCATGGCCTGCTTGGCCGAGACCTTGTCACCCATGGTGCGGATGTTGTCGGGCGTGGGGCCGATGAAGGTGAAGCCGCTCTTTTCCACGCGCTCGGCAAAGTCGGCGTTCTCGCTGAGAAAGCCGTAGCCAGGGTGGATCGCCTCGGCGTCGGTCACCTCGGCGGCCGAGATGATGGCCGGCATGTTGAGGTAGCTCAGCGGCGAAGGAGCGGGGCCGATGCACACGGCCTCGTCGGCCAGCTTGACGTACTTTGCGTCACGGTCGGCCTCGGAATACACCATCACCGCCTTGATGCCCAGTTCACGGCAGGCGCGCTGGATGCGCAGGGCGATCTCGCCCCGGTTGGCAACCAAAATTTTCTTAAACATGAAGGTCCTCGCGGCTTGGTGCCTGCGGCGGTACGCAGGCCGAAGCCGTCAGTTGAGCCAATTGCTCTGTCGCGCCGCGGCATGCGTTCGCGCCAGGGCGTCGTGCCGCTTGCGGCATCGCTCGCCTGCAGGTTACTCGATCACGAACAGGGGCTGGCCGTACTCGACGGCCTGGCCGTTTTCACCCAGGATGCGGGTAATGGTGCCGCTCTTGTCGGCCTCGATCTCGTTGAGAATCTTCATCGCTTCGATGATGCAGATGGTCTCGCCTTCCTTGACCTGGTTGCCCACTTCCACGAAAGGCTTGCCGCCAGGGCTGGATGCGCGGTAGAAGGTGCCGACCATGGGCGACTTCACCACATGTCCCGCGACGGCTGCCTCGGCAGGGGCTGCCACGGGCGCTGCTGCGGGAGCGGCCACAGGTGCTGCCACGGGCGCAGCCATCGGAGCCTGCATGGGCGCAGCCACGTAGTGCTGCACCACGGCGCCTTCGCTCTTGACGATCCGGACCTTGCCCTCTGCTTCGGTGATCTCCAGTTCCGACACGTTCGATTCGGACACCAGATCAATGAGGGTCTTGAGTTTTCGCAAATCCATGGGAGCTCCAGCGGCTAACAACTAAATAGGGCGCGAATTTACTCCAATTTCGCCCTTCTGCGTGCTTTGAGGCATATTTTTCATCAACGTCGCCATGGAATTCGGGGGATTTCCTGAGCCTGCACAGGCTCGGTCGCTGCGGAAATCAGCCTTTTGCGCTCCAGGAAGCCAGATCTTCGGTAGTAAGCTCACCTATTTTACGTTGCCGCACTAGGCCATCCTCGCCGAGCAGCACGGTGAAGGGCAGTCCGCCCTGCAGATTGCCGAGCGAGCGGGTCAGGCCCAGACCGCCTTCCACCGCCAGCGCCACGGGGAAACGCAGGGGTGTGCGGCCCAGAAAGCGCTGCACTGCCTCGGGCTTGTCCACGGCCAGGCCAATGACCTGAATGCCATGCTGGTCTTGGCGTGCCGAGAAGGCATCCAGCATGGGCAGTTCGCGCACGCACGGCGGGCACCAGGTGGCCCAGAAATTGACCAGCACCGGCTTGCCACGCCAGCGCGACAGCGTCATGGCCGAGCCATCCGGCGTGATGAAACGCTGCTGCCACAGCTGCTCTTCGGCGCTGGACTCCATGGCATGGGGCTGAAATCGCCACCAGGCCAATCCGGCGCCACCCAGTCCCGCAGCGGCGGCAACGCCGCCCATCAGCCAGCGGCGGCGGGAAGATGTGTTTTGACCTGCATCCACGGAATCAGCCACGGTCGGCCTCCCCTTCGTCCTGGTTCAACAGCTTGCGCAATGCCTCTGCGCTGCCACGCGGGCTGCGCCCCTGTCCATCGGGCTTGAGCGCGCCGCGCAGATCGTCAAGATCATGGACCAGCAGGTGCACACCCACATCCTCGTTCAGCGGGCGGCAGAAGGCATGGATGCTCAGCGCCTCCACGCTCTGGCCAGTGAATCCCGTCACGGTGCTGGGTTCGTAGTTCACATGCTGGTTGATCAGTGCGATCTCTGCCGATTTGGGGTCGTCGCAAAACAGTTGCAGATAAATATCGGACAGGCGCGTGGCCGTGCCGCGCCAGACGGCGCCGGCCAGGTGGGGACGGAACTCGGCCAGGCGATCCATCCATTGCAGAGCCAGCTCGCGCAGGGCCTGCAGTTCCTGGGGCTGGGTGTCGGCGCAGAACAGGGCGATGTATTCGCGCACAGCCTCTTCCACCAGGTCATTGCCCGGCAGCGCAGTGCGCGAGGGCAGTCCCAGCTGGCGCACAGCGCGGTGCTTGGCAGGCCCCCATTCCAGACCTTCCTCGACCACGAGGCGGGCCGCAGTCTGGGCAATTTCGGCAGTGGCTTGGTCCATGGCTTTACGATCCGCTGTATCCCTACATATATATAAGAGGCCTTCCCTGCGGATGGCCCCGGGCCATTGTGACCCAAGCCGCGGCAACGCCGGCCGCTGACGGGCTTTGCATGTTCCTGCCAGCGCCTTGCACCGGCGATTTCGCAACCTTGTGTTTCCGGGACCCGGTGCCTGCTGGGCCGCAAGCTCCTGTTTTTGCAGGCCAGCCATCCCGGACATGGCGGCAACCGTAGAATGCCCGGCCATGCACATACATATTCTGGGCATCTGCGGCACCTTCATGGGCGGACTGGCCGCGCTGGCGCGCGAGGCTGGGCACCGCGTCACAGGCTGCGACGCCGGCGTCTACCCGCCGATGAGCGATCAGCTGCGTGCACTGGGCATCGAGCTGATCGAGGGCTACGGCGCCGACCAGATGACCCTGCAACCCGACATGTATGTCGTAGGCAACGTGGTCAGCCGCGCGCGCCTGCCCGACGGCAGCCCCAAGTTCCCGCTGATGGAGGCAATCCTCGAAAGCGGCGCTCCCTACACCAGCGGGCCGCAATGGCTTTGCGAACATGTGCTGCACCATCCGTCCTGCCCGCGCCATGTGCTGGCCGTGGCCGGCACGCATGGCAAGACGACCACGACGTCGATGCTGGCCTGGATTCTCGAATGCGCAGGCCTGGCCCCGGGCTTTCTGGTCGGCGGCGTGCCGCTGGACTTCGGCGTCTCGGCCCGCCTGGGTGCATCCAGGCGCCCGACGCCAGGCGAGGGCCCGACCGGCGCGGAGCCCGTCTTCGTCATCGAGGCCGATGAATACGACACGGCCTTCTTCGACAAGCGCAGCAAGTTCGTGCACTACCGCCCGCGCACGGCCGTGCTCAACAACCTGGAGTTCGATCACGCCGACATCTTCGAGGATCTCGGTGCCATCGAACGCCAGTTCCACCATCTGGTGCGCACCGTCCCCGCCTCGGGCCGGCTTGTTGTCAACGGCATCGAGGAAAGCATCACCCGCGTGCTGCACCAGGGCTGCTGGAGCGAGGTTTCCAGCTTCGGGGCGGTGGTCAGCGACTTCAGCGCAGAGGGCGATCCGAGCGCCTTCGACGTGCTGCACCGTGGCCGCAAGGTGGCCCGCCTGGAATGGGCGCTGACCGGGGAACACAACCAGCTCAACGCGCTGGCCGCCATTGCGGCAGCCGAGCACGTGGGCGTGACGCCGGCACAGGCCTGCGAGGCGCTGGCGCGCTTTCAGAACGTCAAGCGACGCATGGAGCTGCGCGGCATGGCGGGCGGCATATCCGTCTACGACGACTTCGCCCACCACCCCACGGCCATACGCACCACGCTGGACGGCCTGCGCCGCAAACTCGGCAGCCAGGCACGCATCCTTGCGGTGTTCGAGCCGCGCAGCAACACCATGAAGCTGGGCACCATGAAGTCGCAACTGCCCTGGTCCCTGGAAAGCGCCGATCTGGTGTTCTGCCACACGGCCGGCCTGGACTGGGACGCCGCCGAGGCGCTGCATCCCCTGGGCGTGGGCCCTGGCCGCAAGGCGCAGGTGGCAGGCGACATGGACACGCTGATCGGACAGATCCTCGCAGCCGCCCGGCCGGGCGACCATGTGGTGTGCATGAGCAACGGCGGCTTCGGCGGCATACACCTCAAGCTGCTGGCCGCCCTGCAGGCCGCAGGCTGAACAAAGCGCAAGCAGGCCCCACCCCAATGAAAGAAGCCCGGGACATGCCCGGGCTTCTTTCATGTGCCTTCGCCTGTCAGCCGTCAGTAGCTGATGGACATGGCGGGCACGTCGACACGGATCAGCGGCTTGGACAGCACGGCCTGGGCTGCAACGGCATAGCTGTTGCGCCACTGCTCGTCGTCGAACAGCCCGGCACGCGAACGCGCCGCGCGCGCCACCACCACCAGCTTGTCGGCCAGCAGTACCTTGCCGCTGGCACGCAGGGGTTCGCAGTCCATGGAGATGAACTGCTGGTCCAGCCAATGCCGTCCTTCATCGGAACTCATGGGGGTGAGCCCGTTGGTGTCCGTGCGGTACTCTTTTCCGGCATCCAACACCACAATCACTTCGCTGCGCATGGAACTCCTCTCGTCATTACTGGATACAACCCCGTGCCTGCTCGCGCGGACAGGGCCGTTACTCATACCGCGAGCTTAACCGCAAGCGCCTTTTCCACACCCCGGGCAAGCTGACATGGCGCAAGCGCCGCAGCCTGGGGCTGGCACTGCCAGCAGCAGGTGTTTCATGGCGGCACGGCGCCCGCTTCAAGGTGCAAACGTACAATCGCCTGCAGATTGGACCCCGAATCTTCATCAACCGCATCGCATGACGACCGACACCACACACCAGAAACTGCTTGACCAGCTGCAGCAGCTCGAAGATGAGTTGCGCGGCCAGAGCCTCTGGTCGGCCGTGGCGCCAAGCCCCGAGGCCATGGCGTCGACCATGCCCTTCATGTACGACACGCTCAAGCTGCAGCAATGGCTGCAGTGGGTTTTCCTGCCCCGGCTGCGTGCCGTGATCGAGGCCGGCGGCCAGCTGCCCTGCCAGAGCCACGTTCATCCGCTGGCCGAACATGAGTGGAGCCAGCCCGTGGAATTCGACAAGCGCCAGTTGTTGGCCCTGCTGCAGGGCATAGACGACACGCTGAACCAGTGCGGTCTGACTCCGCCGGACGCCACATCGTCCCACTGACCACGGAGCGGCCAGGCACGAAAAACGGGGCGCAGACGCCCCGTTTTCTTTTGCACCTCAGGCAGCCACCAAGGCTGCTGCCGCCTCGGTCTGCTTGACGCGGCGCTGCAGCACGGCGTCGGACAGCTCGGCCAGCGTGGCCAGGGAATCATCCCAGCCCAGGCAGGCGTCGGTAATGCTCTGGCCGTAGGTCAGGGCAGCCACTTCGTCCTTGCCGGGCGTGAACTTCTGGGCGCCGCCCACGAGATGGCCTTCGATCATCACGCCGAACACGCTGCGCGAGCCGCCGCTGATCTGTCCGGCGATGTCGCGGGCCACGTCCTTCTGGCGCTCATGCTGCTTGGAGCTGTTGGCGTGACTGCAGTCGACCATCAGCGTGGGCGTCAGGCCCGCCTTTTCGAGGTCCTCGCAGGCAGCGGCCACGTTGGCGGCGTCGTAGTTGGGAGTCTTGCCGCCGCGCAGGATGACGTGGCAATCCTGGTTGCCCGCCGTGTTCACGATGGCAACCTGGCCATTCTTGTGCACCGACAGGAAGTGGTGGCCACGGCTGGCCGACTGGATGGCGTCGGTGGCGATGCGGATGTTGCCGTCCGTGCCGTTCTTGAAGCCGATGGGCGCCGAGATGCCCGAGGCCAGTTCACGGTGGACCTGGCTTTCCGTGGTGCGCGCACCGATGGCGCCCCAGCTGATCAGATCGGCGATGTACTGGGGAGAGATCACGTCCAGGAACTCGCTGGCGGCCGGCACGCCCAGGCGGTTGATGTCGATCAGCAGTTGCCGCGCAATGCGCAGGCCCTCGTCGATGCGGTAGCTCTGGTCCAGGTAGGGATCGTTGATCAGCCCCTTCCAGCCCACGGTGGTGCGCGGCTTTTCGAAGTACACGCGCATCACGATCTCCAGCGTGTCCTTGTACTGCTCGCGTATGGGCGCCAGGCGGCGCGCGTACTCGATGGCGGCCGCCGGATCGTGGATGGAGCAGGGGCCGACGATGACCAGCAGGCGGTCATCCTCGCCAGCCATGATGTTGTGGATGGTGCGGCGGGTATCGCCGATCAGGGTTTCGACGGCCGTACCGCGGATGGGGAAGAAGCGAATGAGGTGCTCGGGAGGGGGCAACACGGTGATGTCCTTGATACGTGCGTCGTCGGTTTGGCCAGTCTTTTGGGAACCGCCGCGATACCAGGAATCGGCGAGGGAAGCTTGATGAGCAGTCATTGCTTGCTTTCGTGAGGAAAGATGGATCGTGGAAAACGGAGCGAAGAATCGGGAGGGGAAAAACAAAAAACCGCCGGGCTCTGCAGCTTCGGCGGTTCTGAGGGAGGTTTGTTCGGGTGCGCGCGCTTACCTCTCTTCCGCCGGGGAGGAGAACCAAAAGTAAAAGTAGAAGGAGGTACGGGCTTGCATGGGAACTGAATGTAGCACAGTCATTTTTCGCAGTGCAACATGGCCATGGCAGCACGGGGGGCGCACTTCACAGTGCCACAGAGAGAAACCTCAAAATCCTTCACGCACTTAAACTGCTTTTCTAACCGTTCAACGCAAAAATATTTTGTCAACACGGATAAAAATACGATGGCATGCAGTTTTCTTGCATTCACCTTTGAAAACGTGCAAACTCCAGAAAATGACGCTTCCGCGCATCGCGGCAGGCCCGCCTCAACGCCGCAGCAAGGAGTCGCGCAGCCTGCGCAGTGCTCGGCGCAGGGCGCTCCAGGGACGCCAGCGACGCGTCCGGTACCAAGGCTGCATTGCGGCGGCATCGAACCCGCCCGCCACAGCGGCGGATTCCGCAAACATGTCTATCAACAGGCATGCATCTCCCAGCAGGCGCCAGCCCAGACGCTCGCAGCGGCGGAAATGCTCGGGCTCCTGGGCATCGCCCACCAGCACGGACTGCTGCCAGGCGTGCACGACCTCCCTGAATCCCTTGAGCAGGCGCTGGTAGGCGGGAAATTCGTAGAGGGCGTGCCATACCGCCCCCAGCGTGGTGAGGAAGTGCTGGTGGTCCAGCACGGCCAGGTCGAGTTGCTGTATGGCCTCTTCCACGGCAGGGCGTGCACTGCCCGCATAGCGCACGCGCACGGCCTCGTCCAGCGCAACGGCCAACAAGGCCAGTTGCTGGTGCATGGGCTGCAGATCGCCCACGATCAACTCGTTCAGCCAGACGCGGTTCAGCCGCGACTCGCCGGCCCAGGTGCGCCAGTGTTCCGGCAGGCTGCGCAGGGGATGGGCAGAAGTCTGCAGGCCTGGCCGGGAAGGAAAGGAAAGCTGGGTCATGGAATCGGCGCCGGGCGGCGCCCACGGAGCGCGGCGGGCCGCGTCAGGCAGGACAGAGGACCCGCCCCCTGCCATGCAGGGCGCGGGCATGCGACGGTCAGGCCGTGCCGCCCACCGTCAGGCCGTCGATGCGCAGCGTAGGCTGACCCACGCCCACGGGCACGCTCTGGCCTTCCTTGCCGCAGGTACCCACACCGCTGTCCAGGCGCATGTCGTTGCCGATCATGGTGATGTGCTTGAGCGATTCCGGGCCGCTGCCCACGATGGTCGCGCCCTTGACGGGGTACTGGATCTTGCCGTTCTCGACCCAATAGGCCTCGCTGGCGGAGAACACGAACTTGCCGCTGGTGATGTCGACCTGACCGCCGCCGAAGTTGGTGGCGTACAGGCCCTTCTTGATCGAGGCCACGATTTCCTGCGGATCCTTGTCGCCACCTAGCATGTAGGTGTTGGTCATGCGCGGCATGGGGATGTGGGCATAGCTTTCGCGGCGGCCGTTGCCCGTGGGCTTGACGCCCATCAGGCGGGCGTTCATTGCGTCCTGGATGTAGCCCTTGAGGATGCCGTCCTCGATCAGCACATTGCTCTGGCTGGTGCAGCCCTCGTCATCGACGTTGAGCGAACCGCGGCGATCGGCCAGCGTGCCGTCGTCCAGCACGGTGACTCCCTTGGCCGCCACGCGCTGGCCGATGCGGCCGCTGAAGGCGCTGGCGCCCTTGCGGTTGAAGTCGCCTTCCAGGCCGTGGCCCACGGCTTCGTGCAGCAGCACGCCGGGCCAGCCGGGGCCAAGCACCACGGTCATTTCGCCTGCCGGCGCGGGGCGCGACTGCAGGTTGGTGAGGGCCGCGCTCACGGCTTCGTCCACATATTGCGTGATCTGCTCATCGCTGAAATAGGCCAGGCCAAAACGGCCACCGCCGCCGGCAGAGCCCACCTCACGCCGGCCCTTTTGCTCGGCGATCACGGTGACGGAAAGACGCACCAGCGGCCGCACATCGGCAGCCAACGTGCCATCGGCGCGGGCGACCAGCACCACGTCGTACTCGCTGGCCAGGCCGGCCATGACCTGGACGACACGCGGGTCCTTGGCGCGGGCCAGGGTTTCGACCTTGCCCAGCAGCTCGACCTTGGCCGTGCTGTCCAGCGTGGCAATGGGATCCAGCCCCGGATACAGCGAGCGGCTTTGCGCGATCTTGGACGCGTTGGCGCGCACGCGCTTGCTCTGAGCCGCGCCCGAGATGGAGCGCACGGTGCGTGCCGCATCCAGCAGGGAGGCTTCGGAAATATCGTCGGAATAGGCAAAGGCCGTCTTCTCGCCGCTGACCGCCCGCACGCCCACACCCTGGTCGATGCTGAAGCTGCCGGTTTTGACGATGCCCTCTTCCAGGCTCCAGCCTTCGGCGCGGGTGTACTGGAAGTAGAGGTCGGCGTCGTCGACCTGGTGGCTGCGGATCTCGGCCAGTGCGCGCGCGAGATGGGTTTCATCGAGCCCGAAGGGCTCAAGCAGCAACTGGCGCGCTGTGGCCAGGCGTTCAATGGTGGGTTCGCGGGAGATCATTCGCCCATTGTAGAGAGCCGGCCATGCCCTCGCCGTGCAACGGGGGCAGCCAACGGTTCATGGGCCTGCAAAAAAGAACGGAATGCCGCCCCACCAGGCTGAGCGGCATTCCGTAGGCATGCATCCGCGTGGATGGCGAACATGCTGGCCCATGTCCGCGCTTGCTTTGTAGCGCGCCTCGGCGTCCGTGGCAAGTGCACGGTCATCCCGCAGACGTTATGGAAACAGGAGCATGCCAGTCTCATGCAGGCTTGGCTTGCTCGCCAAATCATGGAGAGAAACGGAGCTTTCCGGCAGCAGGCATCCAGACTATTTGACATTTGCAGGCGCCTTGGGCGCCGCAAACTGGTGTTCAGAGCGGGCCGCCGCCCTCGCCCGGCAGTTGCCGCTGCGAACGCGCCACCGACATCAGCACCCCCAGCGCCAGCCCCAGCGTGACCATGGCCGTGCCGCCGTAGCTGATGAAGGGAAGCGGCACGCCGACCACGGGCAGGATGCCGCTGACCATGCCCATGTTCACGAAGGCATAGGTGAAGAAGATCATGGCCACGGCCGCCGCCATGAGCCGCGCGAACAGCGTGTTGGCCTGGATGGCGATGGCCAGCCCGCGCCAGACCAGCAGCAGGAAGGAGACGATGATGAACAGGTTGCCGACCAGGCCGAACTCCTCGGAATAGGCGGCGAAGATGAAGTCGGTCGTGCGCTCGGGGATGAACTCCAGGTGGGTTTGCGTGCCTGCCATGAATCCCTTGCCCCAGACGCCACCGGAGCCGATGGCGATCATGCCCTGGATGATGTGGAACCCCTTGCCCAGGGGGTCGCGCGTGGGGTCCAGCAGGGTGCAGACACGGGTCTGCTGGTATTCATGCAGCACGGGCCAGCGCACGCCGTCGGCGCACAGCTGGGGTTCGTACCAGACGATGAGGGTGATGCCGATCACACCGGCCAGCACGGGCGGAACGATGAGCTTCCAGGGCAGGCCCGCGAAGAAGATCACCGACAGGCCGGCCGCCATCACCAGCAGGGAGGTCCCCAGGTCGGGCTGCTTCATGATCAGCCCGACAGGCACCATGAGCAGCACCATGGCGATCACGAAGTCCGTGCCGCGCAGCTGGCCCTCGCGGCGCTGGAACCACCAGGCCAGCATCAGCGGCGTGGCGATCTTCAGCAGCTCGCTGGGCTGGATCACCACGCCCACGTTGACCCAGCGCTGAGCCCCCTTCTTGGTGATGCCGAACAGCGCCACCGCCACCAGCAGCGCCACGCCCAGCATGTACAGCGGCACGGCCACCTTCATGAGCTGCTGGGGGGGAATCTGGGCCACGACAAAGAGAATGGCCGCCGCGATCAGCATGTTGCGCCCGTGGTCGGTGAAGCGCGTGCCGTGGTCGAAGCCCGAGGAGTACATGGCGATCAGCCCCGCCGACGCCAGCATGCCCACGAACAGCAGCAACCAGAAGTCAAAGCCCCGCAGCAGCGGGGCAACACGTTGCCAGAGGGAGGGCTTGTCGAATTCGGTCACGGGGATGGTCGGTCGCGGGCACGGGCCGCCATTATCCCGTGGCGCATGCGGCCCAGCCCGGCGCAGGGTTGCCCACGGAGGCGGTTGTCATCCAGCTGTCGGCCCGGGCCTTCCCTGCTGGGCGCCGCCCGCCGCAGCGGCCACAATGGGCCATGAGCCGTCCGGGCCGCATCCGGCGCCCGGCCCCAGCAACGCAAAGGAGAGCGCCCGCCATGACCACCACCCATTTGCTGTATCTGCACGGCTTTCGCTCCTCACCCCAATCCACCAAGGCCCGGCGCATGGCCGAACATGTGGCCACGCGCCATCCCCATGTGCGCTGGTGGAGCCCGCAATTGCCGCCATCCCCGCGCGAGGCGGCCGCCCTGATTGCCGACGGCATAGGCAGCTGGCCGCGAGAGACCATGGCCGTGATCGGCTCCTCGCTGGGCGGCTACTACGCCAGCTGGGTGGCCCAGCTGGCGCGCTGCCGCAGCGTGATGATCAACCCGGCCGTGAACCCGGCGCGCGATCTTGAAAAGTACATTGGCGAGCAGACGTCCTGGCACAACCCCGAGGAACGCTTTTTCTTTCGCCGCGAGTACATGGAAGAGCTGCGCGCGCTGGACACGCGCTCCATGACACCGGCCGCGCCCGAGATGCTGCTGGCGGCCGAGGGCGACGAAGTTCTGGACTGGCGCGAGATGAGCGCGCGCTACCCGCATGCGCTGCAGATCATCCAGGAAGGCGGCGATCACGCGCTGAGCAACTTCGAGGAGTACCTGCCCCAGCTCGACGAGTTCCTGAATCTGGCCTGATGCCGCACACGCCTGCGCGGCAGCTGCCAGCCGCAGCGTGGGAGAATATCGGGCTATGCACGCATTGTTTGAAGAAGCCGGCAAGTTCCTGGCCGGCCGCATCCTCTCCGAAGCCGACACCTCCGCCCAGGTGGAACTGGACTCGGGCAAACGGGTCAAGGTCAAGTCCGCCAACATCCTGCTCAAGTTCGACAAGCCGGCGCCTGCCGAGCTGATCGCCCAGGGCCAGGCAATGGCCGCCGAGATCGATCTGGACCTGGCCTGGGAATTCGCCCCCGAGGAGGAATTCGGCTTCGCCGACCTGGCACGCGACTATTTCTCGGACAATGCCACGCTGGCCCAGCAGGCCGGCGCGCTGTTTCGCATCTACGAGGCGCCGCACTACTTTCGCCGCGCCGGCAAGGGCCGCTTCAAAAAGGCGCCGGCCGAAATCCTGCAGCAGGCGCTGGCCGGCATAGAGAAGAAAAAGCAGATCCAGGCCCAGATCACGGCCTGGGCCGAGCAGCTGGGCGCTGGCGAATGCCCCGGCCCCATCCGCGAACAGCTCTACAAGATCCTGTTCCGCCCCGACAAGAACGCCGCCGAATACAAGGCCGTGGTCGAGGCCAGCCGCGCCACGCGCCTGGCACCGCTGGATCTGCTGCACAGGGCCGGCGCCATTGAATCGGCCTACGAATTCCACTGGAAGCGCTTCCTCTTCGACCACTTCCCCAAGGGCACGCAATTTCCGCCACTGGAGGCGCCCCAGCCTCCGGCAGAGCTGCCGCTGGCCGATGTCCAGGCGTTTTCCATCGACGACTCGGCCACCACCGAGATCGACGACGCGCTGTCGGTGCGCGGCCTGGGCACGGGCACGGTCACCGTGGGCATCCACATCGCGGCCCCCGGCCTGGCCATCGTGCCGGGCACGCCGCTGGACCAGCTCGGCCGCTCGCGCCTGTCCACTGTCTACATGCCCGGCTACAAGATCACCATGCTGCCCAACGAGGTGGTGCAGATCTACACGCTGGACGAAGGCCGCGCCAACCCCGCCGTGTCGCTGTACGTCACCGTGGACGAGACCACGCTGGAAACCACGGCCAGCGAGACGCGCCTGGAACGCGTGCCCGTGCAGGTCAACTTCCGCCATGACAAGCTGGACCACATCGTCACCGAGCAGTGGCTGGCCGACCCGTCCATCGAGGTCGAGGGCACGCCCGAAGTGCTGCAGGGCAAGCGCGCCGAACTGACGTTCCTGCAGCGCTGGGCCAGGCACCTGAAGGCCGGGCGCGAACTGGTGCGAGGCAAGCCCGAGAACTTCAACCGTCCCGACTACAACTTCCGCCTGGTGGGCAACGGCAGCGCCGAGCCCCGCGGCAACGAGCAGGTCGAGATCACCGTGCGCAAGCGCGGCGCACCGCTGGACCTGATCGTGGCAGAGGCCGCCATCGTGGCCAACAGCACCTGGGGCGGCTGGATGGCCGATCTGGGCGTGCCCGGCATCTACCGCAGCCAGGCCAGCCTGGCCCCCGGCATCAAGGTGCGCATGTCCACCAAGGCGCTTCCCCATGCGGGCATCGGCGTCAAGAGCTATGCCTGGGCCACCTCGCCGCTGCGCCGCTATGTGGACCTGGTCAACCAGTGGCAGATCATTGCCTGCGCGCGCCACGGCAAGACCGCCGCACTGGCCGCGCCGTTCAAGCCCAAGGATGCCGAGCTGTTCGGCATCATCAGCAGCTTTGACGGCGCCTACAGCGCCTACAACGGCTACCAGGCAGGCATGGAGCGCTTCTGGACGCTCAAGTACCTGCAGCAGAACGCCATCACCGAGCTGACGGCCACCGTCATCAAGGAAGGCATGGGCGGCGGCCTGCTGGTGCGCGCCGACGACCTGCCGCTGGTCTTTCCCGTGCTGGGCGTCACCGGCCTGCCGCGCGGTGCCCATGTGCGCGTGCGCCTGGGCGAGATCGACGAGATCGCGCTCGATGTCTCGGGCACGCTGATCGAGCGCCTGGACAGCGACGCCGCCGCTGCCGACGATGGAGCGGAGGACGACGAGGAGGCCGTAGCCGGCCCCATCGCCATCGCCGTGGACATGAACGAGACCGACGGCACGCCCGCGGCCGATCCTGCCCAGCCCTGATCTGCCCGCGCCCCTGCCTCGCATCCAAGCCACTGCCTTAGATCTGACGTGAAACTGCCTACCGCCTTCCGTTCCCTGAGTACGCTGCAGTTGGCACTGGGTGTCTCCATTGCCCTGCATGCCGGGTTGCTCTCGTTCCGGTTCATCGATCCAGAACGCTTCGACCGCGTGTTCCAGGACACGCCGCTGGAAGTCATCCTGGTCAATGCCCGCGCCAACGAGCAGCCCGACAAGGCGCAGGCCATCGCGCAGACCTCGCTGGCCGGCGGCGGCGAAGCCGACAAGGGCCGGGCCTCCAGCCCCATGCCCTACTCGGCGCTCACCGCCGTGGGCGACGACTTCGAGGAACGCCAGCGCCAGATCGACTCCATGCAGGAGCAGCAGACCGTCTTGCTGACGCAGTTGCGCAAGCAGGTCGCGGCCCTGCCGCCGCTGGACCCGCGCGAGGCGGCAAAGCAGACCAAGGAGCAGCAGGCCCAGCAGGAAAAGCGCCAGCAGCTGGTCAAGCTGCTGGCCGAGATCGAAAAACGCATCAACGAAGAAAACGCCCGCCCCAAGAAGCGCTATATCAGCCCGTCCACGCGCGAGGCCGTCTACGCCATCTACTACGACGGCCTGCGCCGCAAGGTCGAGGACAAGGGCACGGAGAACTTTCCCGAGCAGGCCGGCAAGAAGCTCTATGGCGAGCTGGTCATGATCCTCACCGTCAACCACGACGGCCGCGTGCTGTCCACCGAGATCGTGCAGGGCTCGGGCAACCGCCTGCTGGACACCCGCGCCGAAGCCATCGCGCGTGCGGCCGGCCCCTTCGGCCACTTCGGCCCCGCCATGCGCGCCAAGGCCGACCAGATCGCCGTGGTCTCGCGCTTCAAGTTCACGCGTGAGCAGACGCTGCAGACCACGGTCCAGTAGCCCAGTAGCGCCCCGCCCTCTTCGCACTCCATTTTTTCGACATGACTTCCGTTGCCGCCACCTCCTCCGACCGCTACTGCGTCATGGGCAACCCCGTCGCGCACAGCCGTTCGCCCTGGATCCATGCCCGCTTTGCCGAACTGTGCGGGCAGGACCTGCACTACGAGCGCCAGCATGTGGAGCTGGATGGCTTTGCCGAGGCCGTGCGCGGCTTCGTCGCGGCAGGCGGACGCGGCTGCAATGTCACCGTGCCCTTCAAGCTGGAAGCCGCACAGCTGGCCACCACCTCCAGCGAGCGCGTGCAACTGGCCGGCGCCGCCAACACCCTGGTGCTGGCGGCGGACGGCATCCATGCCGACAACACCGACGGCCTGGGCCTGGTGGCCGACATCGTGCGCAATGCAGGCGTGCCGCTGGCCGGACGCGACCTGCTGCTGCTGGGCGCGGGTGGCGCCGCAGCCGGCGCACTGGGCTCGCTGCTTGCCGAGCGCCCGCGCCGCATCGCCGTGGTCAACCGCACCTTCGAGCGCGCCCAGGCCCTGGTGCAGCGCCATGCCGCCATTGCCGCGCAACATGGCGTGGAACTGGTGGCGCTGGAGCAGCAGGCCGTGGATGAGGATTTCGACGTGGTCATCAACGCCACCGCCAGCAGCCTGGCCGGTGCCGAGGTGCCCGTGCCGGCCCGCGTGCTGCGCCCTGGCAGCCTGGCCTACGACATGATGTACGGCCCCGCGGCTCAGGGCTTCATGCAGTGGGCCGAACAGCACGGCGCCACGGCCCGCGACGGGCTGGGCATGCTGGTGGAGCAGGCGGCCGAATCGTTTGCGCTGTGGCGCGGCGTGCGCCCGCCCTCGGCCCAGGTGCTGAACGAGCTGCGCGCCCATATTGCTCAAGGCGGCTGAGCGCTTCATGAAATCCCTGGCACGCGCCCTGCTGCTGGTGCTGTGCGCCGGCCTGCTGCTGCAGCTGTTCTTCGTGCTGCGCATTGCGCTGATGGTGGTGGTCGATCCCGAGTCCACAGCCTTCCAGCGCTCCGAAGCCTGGCAGATGCTGCGCAGCTCCGAAGGCCTGCACTGGAGCCAGCAATGGCTGCCCTATGACCGCATCGCGCCCACGCTCAAGCGCGCCGTCATTGCCTCCGAAGACGACAGCTTCACCGAACACCACGGGGTGCAATGGGAAGCCATCGAGAAAGCCTGGCAGCGCAACCAGCGCGCCGAAGCCCGGGCCATGAAGGCCGACAACGGCAAGGCGCCCAAGATCTATGGCGGCTCCACCATCACGCAGCAGCTGGCCAAGAACCTGCTGCTGTCGGGCGAACGCAGCCTGCTGCGCAAGGGGCAGGAACTGGTGCTGACCCAGCTGCTGGAACTGATGCTGAGCAAGCAGCGCATCCTGGAGATCTACCTCAACAGCGTGGAATGGGGCCAGGGCGTGTTCGGCGCCGAGGCGGCCGCTCGCCACTACTTTCGCAAGAGCGCCTCCCAGCTCAGCGCCGCCGAGGCCGCGCGCCTGGCCGTGATGCTGCCCCAGCCCAAGCGCTTCGAGAAGCTGCCCAACTCCGGCTATCTGCTGCAGCGCACGCGCACGGTCATGCAGAGAATGCCCAGCGCCGTCGTCCCCTGAACAGCTACATTCACCCCATGCGCATCCTTGGAATCGACCCCGGTCTGCAGACCACGGGATTCGGCGTGATCGACGTCGACGGCCACCGCCTGGCCTATGTGGCCAGCGGCACCATCCGCACCACGGGCATCGCGCTCGGCGACCTGCCGGGCCGGCTCAAGCTGCTGTTCGACGGCATCTCGGAAGTCGCCAGCCGCTACCAGCCCGACACCTCGGCCGTGGAAATCGTCTTCGTCAACGTCAATCCCCAATCCACCCTGCTGCTGGGCCAGGCACGCGGCGCCGCGCTCACGGCCCTGGTCAACGCCGGCCTGCCGGTGGCCGAGTACACGGCACTGCAGATGAAGAAGGCCATGACCGGCCATGGCCGCGCGGCCAAGAGCCAGATCCAGGAAATGGTGCGCCGCCTGCTGCAACTGCCCGGCCTGCCCGGCACCGATGCCGCCGACGCCCTGGGCCTGGCCATCACCCACGCCCATGCAGGCGCCGCCATGACGAAGATGGCCGAGGTCACGCAGCTGCAGCGCCGTCAGCATGCGGTCTACAAAGGTGGGCGCGTCTACTAGGACACCAGTGCTTGGCCACCCTGCTCGGCCCTGAGCCTGATCCATTGCGCGATCCGGGGGAACACATCGGATTGCGCGTTGCCGGCCATCAGCAACCTGCTGTGGCTGTAGTCTTCGACAAAACCGGCGGCCTTGCCACACAGCACGAACTCCACATCCGTCCCGCCGAAAGCGCTTGCCAGCGCTTCGCACCCCTGCCAGGGTGCAATCAGGCGGTCTCCAGCACCCGCCAGCGCCAGAACGGGAATACGCACCTGGGAGAGTGCCTGCAGGTAGTTCATGCCGTCATGTCCCACAAATCGGCGCTGGAGATTCCACTGACACCACTGGCGCATCAGTTGGCCGCTTTCCGCCTCGGGCCCCACCATGCGGTTGGCTGCCAGCCAGTTCCGGCGGCCTATCCACGCCAGGTAACCCCGGATCCTGGCCCAGGCCAGCGGTGTGGCGGCAGCATGGGTGGCCTGGGCGGCCAGCAGCACGACACCGGCCAGATGGTCCCGGGCCACATCGGGATTGCGAGCGGCCCAGATGGCTGCCGCAATGCCGCCCCCGCTGTGGCCTATCAGGGTCAAAGGCCGGCCCTGCTCCTCGCTGCGGATGGCCTCGATGGCACTGGCGATGTCATGCCTGGCCACGGCTTCCAGATCATGGCCATGGCCGCAGGCCGGGTTCCGTCCATGGCCGCGCCAGTCGAAGAGCCAAGTGCCGAATCCCTGCGCCGCCAGATACGCGCCGAGCCGGTCGCAGGATGCGGTGCCGGAGAAGGTGCCGTGCGTGATGGCCACGACAGGCCCCTGGACGCAGCCGCTGCGCACCAGCACAAGGGTGTGGCCGTCGCCGGCCCGGATCCGAATTTCCTTCATGGCGGCCCGGCAGTCTCCGCAATGGCGGCAGCGCAGCCCATTCAGGACCTCAGACGATGCGTCCAAAGAACAGCACGGCGAAGAAGGTCACGCCGGCAATCACGGTCCACTTGAGGATGATGAAGCCCCAGCGCTTGTAGCGGGGCTGGCCCGTGCCCAGGTAGAACGCAAAGGACACGGCTGACGCCAGCAGCAGCACGGTGGCCAGCCAGCGGAAGATCAGCATGGCGGCGCCCGCCTCACCAGGCCCGCGCGGGCTGGGCGAAGCCCTTGGGCGCCTGGCGCTCGCTGTCGAAGCTGACCAGTTCCCAGGCGTCGGGCTGGGCCAGCAGGGCACGCAGCAGCTGGTTGTTCATGCCGTGGCCCGAGCGGAAGGCGCTGTAGGCGGCCAGCAGGGGCCTGCCGATCAGGTACAGGTCGCCGATGGCGTCCAGGATCTTGTGCTTGGCGAACTCGTCGTCATAGCGCAGGCCGTCGCTGTTGAGCACCTTGTAGTCGTC
The DNA here is from genome assembly GCF_043104705.1 of Delftia sp. WSY_10. Classification (NCBI taxonomy): domain Bacteria; kingdom Pseudomonadati; phylum Pseudomonadota; class Betaproteobacteria; order Burkholderiales; family Comamonadaceae; genus Delftia; species Delftia sp. WSY_10. The sequence goes on from NZ_JBICKY010000004.1 coordinate 292,027, forward strand.
CATGACGATGGCGTTGTCCATGCCGCCGCCCAGCGCCAGGCCGTGGCTGCGCAGCATTTCCACGTCCTTGGTGAAGCCGAAGGTGCGCGCGCGTGCGATGTCGCGCGTGTAGTTGTCCTCGCCCATGTCGAACTCCACGCACTGGCCGGTGGAGTCCACGGCAGGATGGGCGAAGTCGATCTCGAAGCGCAGCTTGAAGCCGTGATACGGGTCGAAGCGTGCCCACTTGAGGTTCTGGCCCTCGCCCTCGCGCACCTCGACGGGGCGGATGACGCGGATGAAGCGCTTGGGCGCCTTCTGCAGCTCGATGCCCGCGCTTTGCAGCAGGAATACGAAGGAGGCGGAGGAGCCGTCGAGGATGGGCACTTCCTCGGCGGTGATGTCTATGTAGATGTTGTCGAGCCCGAGGCCGGCGATGGCCGACATCAGGTGCTCCACGGTATGCACCTTGGCGCCGCCCGTGCCGATGGTCGAGGCCATGCGCGTGTCGGTGACGGCTTCGGCCGAGATCGGGATGTCCACGGGCTCCGGCAGGTCCACGCGACGGAACACGATGCCGGTGTCGGGCTGCGCGGGACGCAGCGTCAATTCGACGCGCTGGCCGCTGTGCAGACCCACGCCCACGGCACGGGTGATCGTCTTGATGGTGCGTTGTTGGAGCATCCGGCTATTTTAAAGTGCGGCAGCCGTGCGCAGGGCATGGCCCTGGCACGGCATTCGCTATCACAACCATGCAGCGACCGTATCGGCCGCTGCTCAGTCAGCCTGCTTGCGCAGGAAGGCCGGGATTTCCAGATCGTCCATGCCGCCGGAGGCCAGGGCATCGACGCGGGCAGCGGCCTGCGTGCGGTTGGTACGCCAGACGCTGGGCACCGACATGTTGTTGGCATAGTCGGCGCCGCCAGCGGCACCGCCGACCAGGCCGCCGGCTGCCGTTGCGGCACCCATGGAGGCCGAAGGCAGCTGGTAGCTCATGTTGTCGGTACCGGTGCGCAGGCCGCCCTGCACCACCTGCATGTTCTGGCGGCGTGTGCTGGGGCGCGACAGGCCGGTGGCCACCACGGTGACGCGGATTTCGTCACCCAGGCTGTCGTCGTAGGCAGCGCCGTAGATCACATGCGCATCGGGCGAGGCGTAGGCATTGATGGTGCTCATGGCCAGACGCGACTCGGACAGCTTGAGGCTGCCCTTGGCGGCCGTGACCAGCACCAGCACGCCCTTGGCGCCCGACAGGTCGATGCCCTCCAGCAGCGGGCAGGCCACGGCCTGCTCGGCAGCGATGCGCGCGCGGTCGGGGCCGGCGGCCTTGGCCGTGCCCATCATGGCCTTGCCGGGTTCGCCCATGACGGTGCGCACGTCTTCGAAGTCGACGTTCACATGGCCGTACTCGTTGATGATTTCGGCAATGCCGCCCACGGCGTTCTTGAGAACGTCGTTGGCATGGGCAAAGGCCTCGTCCTGCGAGATGTCGTCGCCCAGCACGTCCAGCAGCTTCTCGTTGAGCACGACGATCAGCGAATCGACGTTGGCTTCGAGTTCGCTCAGGCCGCTGTCGGCGTTGGCCATGCGTCGGCCGCCTTCCCACTCGAAGGGCTTGGTGACCACGCCCACGGTGAGGATGCCCATTTCCTTGGCCACGCGCGCGATCACGGGCGCAGCGCCCGTGCCCGTGCCGCCGCCCATGCCGGCCGTGATGAACAGCATGTGCGCGCCTTCGATGGCAGTGCGGATGTCGTCCTCGGCCAGCTCGGCGGCTTCGCGGCCCTTGTCGGGCTTGCTGCCCGCACCCAGGCCGCTGCCACCGAGCTGGATGGTGCGGTGGGCGCTGCTGCGCAGCAGCGCCTGCGCGTCGGTGTTGGCGCAGACGAACTCCACGCCCTGCACGTTGCGCGCAATCATGTGCTCGACGGCATTGCCGCCGCCGCCGCCAACGCCGATCACCTTGATCTGCGTACCCTGGTTGAATTCTTCAACTTCAATCATGTCGATGGGCATGTTGGTTCTCCTGTAGCTCTCTGTAAGTGGTCACCACCGTCTGGGGAAAATTCTGTCTTCTGTCCGGTATTCGGAAGCCGGTGGGCGGGCCGGTAATGCGCAGTCGATGAAAGCACATATCAAAAGTTCCCCACGATGAAGTCTTTGAAACGGCCAAAAGCGGTCTTCATCGACCCACTCTTTTGTGCCACCTTGAAACCGCGCAGGCGAGCCAGGCGGGCCTCTTCGAGCAATCCCATAACGGTGGCGGCGCGGGGTTGAGCCACCATGTCAGCCAATGCGCTCGAATACTTGGGGATGCCGCGGCGCACGGGCTTGAGGAAGATGTCCTCGCCCAGTTCCACCATGCCCGGCATGACGGCGCTGCCGCCGGTCAGCACGATGCCCGAGGACAGCACTTCCTCGTAGCCTGAATCGCGCACCACCTGCTGCACCAAAGAAAAGATCTCTTCCACGCGCGGCTCGATCACGCCGGCCAGCGCCTGCTTGCTGATCATGCGCGGGCTGCGGTCGCCCAGGCCCGGCACTTCGACCTGGGCGTCGGGGTCGGCCAGCAGCTGCTTGGCATAGCCGCTTTCGACCTTGATGTCCTCGGCGTCCTTGGTGGGCGTGCGCAGCGCCATGGCGATGTCGCTGGTGATCAGGTCGCCCGCGATGGGAATCACGGCCGTGTGCCGGATGGCGCCGCCCGTGAAGATGGCCACGTCGGTGGCGCCCGCGCCGATATCGACCACGGCCACGCCCAGCTCGCGCTCGTCATCGGTGAGCACGGCCTGGCTCGATGCCAGCGGGTTGAGCAGCAGCTGCTCGACCTCCAGGCCGCAGCGGCGCACGCACTTGATGATGTTCTCGGCCGCGCTCTGCGCGCCCGTGACGATGTGGATCTTGGCCTCCAGGCGGATGCCGCTCATGCCGATGGGCTCGCGCACTTCCTGGCCGTCGATCACGAATTCCTGCGGCTCGACCAGCAGCAGCCGCTGGTCCGAGGAGATGTTGATGGCCTTGGCCGTCTCCATCACCCGCGCCACGTCGGTGGCCGTGACTTCCTTGTCCTTGATGGCCACCATGCCGCTGGAGTTCAGGCCGCGGATGTGGCTGCCGGTGATGCCGGTGCACACGCGCTGGATCTTGCAGTCGGCCATCAGCTCGGCCTCCTTCAGCGCCTGCTGGATGCTCTGCACCGTGGCGTCGATGTTGACCACCACGCCACGCTTGAGTCCGTTGCTCGGGGCCACGCCGAGGCCTGCGAGCTTGAGTTCGCCGTTGTACAGGACCTCGGCGACCACGACCATGACCTTGGCCGTGCCGATGTCCAGTCCGACGATCACATCTTTGTATTCTCTTGCCATATCAGCATCCGCCCCCGGTTGGTTCTGTCCTGTCGCTGTGTCGCTGCTTGGTGTGCATGTACATAGGTCTGTCCTCCCTCGTCTTCAGCGTCGGGGACGCACTGCAGCCGGCGCCTTGGCCGTGCCGGTGGTCACACCGCGCAGCCTCAGCGCATATCCGTCTTCGTAGCGCAGGTCGGCCGACTCGATGGCGTCGGCCTTGCGCTTGTATTGGGTCGTGATCTGGGGCAGCGTGCGCACGAAGCGCTGCACGCGCTGCAGCACGGCCTCCACGCTGCCGCCACCCAGTTCGATCTGTGCGTCGTTGGCCAGCCTGAGCTGCCAGCTGCCGCGCGCATTGAGCGTCAGCCCGTCGATCTCCACATCCAGCGGCCCCAGCGCCGGCACCAGCAGCCGGTACATCTGCAGCATCTGCGGGGCGCTGTCCTCGGGGCCCTGCAGGCGCGGCAGGCCGTCGCGGTCCAGCTCGCCCAGGTTGGCCTCGAAGACCTCGCCGAAGCTGTTGACCAGGCCGGTGCCCGAATCAGGCCCCCAGAAGGCCTCGGCCACATGCTCGTGCAGGATGACGCGCAGGCTGTTGGGATAGTCGCGGCGCACCTGCGCCTCCCGCACCCAGGGCACCTGCTCGAACGCCGCCTTGGCGGCCTTGAGATCCACGGTGAAGAAGTTGCCCGTGAGCACCGGCGCCACATTGGCGCGCAGCGTCACCGCGTTGTTGTGCACCAGCTCGCCCTCGACCACGATGCGGCCGATATTGAAGGCCGGATGGCGCAGCGCCCACCAGCTCACCGCTGCCAGCCCCAGCGCAGCCACGCCCACGAACAGGACCGTGGCGGTCACGTTCATGAGCTTGACGTCGAAGGGGGCCGGCAGGGAGTAGCTCATGCGTGCTCCTGCTCCGGTTGCGCGTCCAGCGCGGCGTTGGCCAGGATGCCCAGGCACAGGTTTTCGTAGCTCACGCCGATGGCGCGGGCCGACATGGGCACCAGCGAGTGGCCCGTCATGCCCGGCGAGGTGTTGATCTCCAGCAGGAAGGGCTTGCGGTCGCTGCCGCGGATCATGATGTCGGCGCGCGACCAGCCGCGGCAGCCCAGCGTGCGGAAGGCCCGCACGACGATGCGCCGGATCTCGGCCTCTTCCTCGGCAGGCAGGCCGCTGGGGCAGTGGTACTGGGTGTCGTCGGTGAAGTACTTGTTCTGGTAGTCGTAGTTGCCTTCGGGCGCGACGATGCGGATCACGGGCAGGGCGTGGGCGCCCTCGCCGGTTCCGAGCACGGGGCAGGTGGTCTCGTCGCCTTCGATGAACTCTTCGCAGAGCACTTCGGGGTCGTACCGGGAGGCCAGCACATAGGCCTGCTCACATTCCTCGGCTGTCCAGACCTTGGTCAGGCCGATGGTCGAGCCCTCGCGCGAGGGCTTGACGATCATGGGCGCGCCCAGCGCCTGCAGCGCGGCGCGGGTCTCGTCGGCGCTGGCGACCAGCCGCCAGTCGGGTGTGGGCAGACCCTCGAAGCGCCAGATGCGCTTGGTCATGATCTTGTCCATGGCGATGCTGGAGGCCATCACGCCGGGGCCCGTGTACGGGATGCCCAGCAGCTCCAGCGCGCCCTGCACCGTGCCGTCCTCACCGTAGCGGCCATGCAGCGCGATGAAGCAGCGGTCGAAACCGTCCTTCTTCAACTCGCCCAGGTCCCGCTCGGCGGGGTCGAAGGCATGGGCATCCACGCCCTGCGACAGCAGGGCCTTGAGCACGCCCGTGCCCGACATCAGCGAGACCTCGCGCTCGGCCGAGCGGCCGCCCAACAGCACGGCCACCTTGCCCAGGGCCTTGACATCGATCTGGGTGCCGAAGCTGCTCATTGCGCAGCTCCCTGCTGCGCCTGCAGCTCTTGTTTCTGAAGCATTTCAACCAACTTTCCGGGCACGGCGCCAATCGAGCCGGCCCCCATGCACAACAGCACGTCGCCATCGCGGGCGTGGGCGGCCAGGGCCGCCGGCAGCTCGGCAACGTCTTCCACAAAGACCGGCTCGACCCGGCCGGCCACGCGCAGGGCGCGCGCCAACGAGCGGCCATCGGCCGCCACCACCGGCGCCTCGCCGGCCGCATAGACCTCGGTCAGCAGCACGGCATCGGCCAGGCCGATGACCTTGACGAAATCCTCGAAGCAATCGCGCGTGCGGCTGTAGCGGTGCGGCTGGAAGGCCAGCACCAGGCGGCGGCCCGGGAAGGCGCCGCGCGCAGCAGCCAGCGTGGCCGCCATCTCGACAGGGTGGTGCCCGTAGTCGTCGATGACGGTGAAGATGCCACCGTCCGCTGCAGGGAGTTCGCCATAGCGCTGGAAGCGCCGGCCCACGCCCTTGAAGCTTTCGAAGGCGCGCAGCAGCGCCTCGTCGGCAATCTCCAGCTCCATGGCGACGGCCACGGCCGACAGCGCGTTGAGCACGTTGTGCTCGCCCGGCAGGCTCAGCACCACGTCCAGGTCGGGATAGCTTTGGCCGTTGCTGCGGCGCACCGTGAAATGCATGCGGCCGGCCTCGGCGCGCACGTTGAGGGCGCGCACCTGGGCGTCCTCGGCAAAGCCGTAGGTGGTCACGGGGCGGGCCACCTGGGACAGGATCTCGCGCACGGCCGGGCTGTCCACGCAGACGATGGCGCGGCCGTAGAACGGCATGCGGTGCAGGAAGTCGACGAAGGCGCCCTTGAGCCGGCCGAAGTCATGGCCGTAGGTTTCCATGTGGTCGGCGTCGATGTTGGTGACGACGGCCATCACGGGCAGCAGGTTCAGGAAGGAGGCGTCGGACTCGTCCGCCTCGACCACGATGTAGTCGCCCTGGCCCAGCTTGGCGTTGGCGCCCGCGCTGTTGAGCTTGCCGCCGATGACGAAGGTCGGGTCCAGCCCGGCCTCGGCCAGCACGCTGGTCACCAGGCTGGTGGTCGTGGTCTTGCCGTGGGCTCCTGCGATGGCGATGCCCTGCTTGAAGCGCATCAGCTCGGCCAGCATGAGTGCACGCGGCACGACGGGGATCTTGTGCGTGCGCGCAGCGACCACCTCGGGGTTGTCGGACTGCACGGCGGTGGAGGTGACGACGGCGTCAGCCCCCTCGATGTTCGCGGCCGCATGGCCGACGTGGGTGGCAATGCCCAGGCCTGCGAGCCGGCGCAGCGTGGCGCTGTCGGACAGGTCCGAGCCCGAGACGGCGTAACCCAGGTTGTGCAGCACCTCGGCGATGCCGCTCATTCCGGCGCCGCCGATGCCGACAAAATGGATGTGATGAATGGCGTGCTTCATGCGGCCAGTTCCTCACAGGCGGCGACCACCTCGGCGGTGGCTTCGGTCTTTTGCATTTTCTTGGCTTTTCCAGCGCGCTCCAGCAGCGTCGCACGCTGCATATTTTGTAGCATTTCGGCCAGGCTTTGGGCAGTCAGTGCGCTTTGTTGCATCAACCATCCACCACCGGCATCGACCAGGAAACGCGCGTTCGCGGTCTGGTGGTCGTCCACGGCGGCCGGGAAAGGCACATAGATGGCGGCTGCGCCCACGGCCGCGATCTCGGTGACCGTGCTGGCACCGGCGCGGCAGACGATGACATCGGCCTCGGCAAAGGCGCGCGCCGTATCGTCGATGAAGGGCGTCAGCTCGGCCTGCACGCCTGCCGCCGCGTAGTTGGCGCGCAGGGCGTCGATCTGTGCGGCGCCGCTTTGGTGGAGCACGACGGGGCGCACATCGGCCGGAATCAGGGCCAGCGCCTGCGGCACGATCTCGTTGAGCGCCTTGGCGCCCAGGCTGCCGCCCACCACCAGCAGGCGCAGCGGTCCGCTGCGGCCCGCAAAGCGCTGCTCGGGCGCGGGCTGCTCGGTGAAGGCCTGGCGCAAGGGGTTGCCGACCCAGCGGCCCTTGGGGAACACGTTGGGGAAGGCGGTGAAGATGCGGTGGGAGACGCTGGCCAGCACCTTGTTGGCCATGCCGGCCACGGAGTTCTGCTCATGCAGCACCAGGGGCTTGCCGGCCAGCACGGCCATCATTCCACCGGGGAAGCTGATGTAGCCGCCCAGGCCCACGACCACGTCGGGCTTGACGCGGCGCACCACGGCCAGCGCCTGCCAGAAGGCACGCAGCAGGCGCATGGGCAAAAAGGCCAGGGTCATGATGCCCTTGCCGCGCACGCCCGAGAACTCGATGGTCTCCAGCGGGAAGCCCTGGGCCGGCACGATGCGCGACTCCATGGAGCCGGGGGCGCCCAGCCAGCGCACGTTCCAGCCGCGCTCGCGCAGCGCCTGGGCCACGGCCAGGCCCGGGAAGATATGGCCGCCCGTGCCGCCGGCCATGATCAGGGCCGTGCGCTGGCGTTGCGTGCCTTGAGAGGTGGACTGCGTCATGCATGCCCTCCCTTCATCAGCAACTTGTTCTCGTAGTCCACCCTTAACACCACCGCTATCGCTATCAGATTCATGAGGATGGCCGACCCGCCGAAGCTCATCAGGGGCAGCGTCAGTCCCTTGGTCGGCAGCGCGCCCAGGTTCACGCCCATGTTGATGAAGGCCTGGAAGCCCATCCAGATCGCAATGCCCTCGGCCACCAGGCCGGAGAACACCCGGTCCAGCGCAATGGCCTGCCGCCCTATGAGCATGATGCGGCGCGTGAGCCACAGGAAGGTGACGGCGATCAGGAGCACGCCGACCAGGCCGAATTCCTCGCCGATCACGGCCAGCAGAAAGTCGGTGTGCGCCTCGGGCAGCCAGTGCAGCTTTTCGACGCTGCGGCCCAGGCCCACGCCGAAGATCTCGCCGCGCCCGATGGCGATCAACGCATGCGACAGCTGGTAGCCCTTGCCCAGGGCATGCTTTTCATCCCAGGGATTGAGGTAGGCAAAGATGCGCTCGCGCCGCCATTCGGAGGTGGCGATGATGAGCACGAAGGCCAGCACCACCAGGGCCGCGATCAGGAAGAACATGCGCGCGTTCACGCCGCCCAGGAACAGGATGCCCATGGCGATCACCACGATCACCATGAAGGCGCCCATGTCGGGCTCGGCCAGCAGCAGCACCCCGACCAGCACCACGGCCAGCCCCATGGGCAGCACGGCGCGGAAGAAGCGCTCCTTGACCTCCATCTTGCGCACCATGTAGTCGGCCGCATAGATGAGCACGGCGAACTTGGCCAGCTCGGACGGCTGGAAGTTCATGATGCCCAGGGACAGCCAGCGCCGCGCGCCGTTGACCACGGTGCCCACGTGCGGGATCAGCACGGCCACCAGCAGGACCAGGGACACCAGGAAGAGCTTGCGCGCCATGCGCTCCCAGGTGGCCATGGACACCTGGAAGGCCAGCAGCGCGCCGACGAAGGCCATGCCTATGGACATGGCATGGCGCATCAGGAAATGGGTGGGCGCGATCTTGCCGAAGCGCGGATTGTCCGGCATGGCGATCGATGCCGAATACACCATGACCAGGCTCCAGGCCAGCAGGCCTATGACCACCCAGATCAGGGCCTGGTCCAGGCCGAGCACGCTGGCCGGCGTCTGCGTGGGCCGGTGGTACTGGGGACCGCCCAGGCGCACGGGCAGCACGTCGATGGCCTTTTCCTGCGCGCCTCCGAACCAGGAGCGCATGCGGCCCAGGGCCTGGTTCATGGCGTTCATCGCGCTCATGAAGCACCTCCGAGTTCATGCCCGGCATCCAGCGCCAGCGCGCGCACGGCATCGACGAACTGGTGGGCCCGGTCCTCGTAGTTGCGGAACATGTCCAGGCTGGCGCAGGCGGGCGACAGCAGCACGGCGTCGCCTTCATGGGCGCGCGAGGCGGCCAGCTCCACGGCATCGGCCATGGTGGTGGCATCGACCAGGGGCACGCCGCAGTCCTGCAGCGCAGCGCGGATGCGGCCCGCGTCGCGGCCGATCAGCACGGCGGCGCGCACGTGGCGCGACACGGGTGCGGCCAGCGGAGAGAAATCCTGGCCCTTGCCGTCACCGCCCAGGATGACCACGATGCGGTGGTCAGGCCCCAGGCCCGACAGCGCGGCCACGGTGGCGCCCACGTTCGTGCCCTTGCTGTCGTCGTAGTACTCCACGCCGTTGACGCGGCCGATGGGCTGGACGCGGTGAGGCTCGCCCCGGTACTCGCGCAGGCCGTAGAGCAGGGGCGCCAGCGTGCAGCCGCCCGCGCTGGCCAGGGCCAGGGCGGACAGGGCATTGATGGCGTTGTGCCGGCCGCGGATGCGCAGCGCGTCGGCGGGCATCAGGCGCTGGATGTACAGGTCTTCGGCGTTCTTGCCCTTGGCGGTTTCGTCGGCCTCATGGGCGCGCACCAGCCACGTCATGCCGCTGACCACTTCCAGACCGAAGTCGCCGGGGCGGCGCGGCATGTCGCCGCCGAAGGTGATGTGGGCGCGCTGCTGAGGCTTTTGGCGCTTGCCCGGCGGCACCACGGGTGCCGGCAGCATGCGCATGACCTCGGGGTCCTCGCGGTTGAGCACCATGATGCCGCTGCTGCCGAAGATACAGGCCTTGGCATCGGCATAGGCGCGCAGGCTGCCGTGCCAGTCCAGGTGGTCCTGGGTGATATTGAGGACGGCGGCGGCCGTGGGCTCGAACATCTGCACGCCATCGAGCTGGAAGCTGGACAGCTCCAGCACCCAGGCCTGGGGCAGCGTTTCGGCATCGATGGCCTGGGTCAGCGTGTCCAGCAGCGTGGGGCCGATATTGCCCGCCACCGCCACGCGCAGGCCGGCATGCTCCAGCAGTTGGCCGGTCAGCGAGGTGACCGTGGTCTTGCCATTGGTTCCGGTAATGCCCAGCACGGTGGGACGGTAGCCATGGGCTGCGGCCAGGGCCTTGAGCGCCATGGCGAAGAGATCGAGTTCGCCGCCCACGGGCAGGCCCTGGGCCCGGGCCGTGTCGACCACGGGCGCCACGGCGGCCGGGCTCAGGCCGGGCGAGCGGTAGACCAGCCCCAGGCTCTGGCCGTCCACCAGCTGGGCCGTGAAATCTCCGGGCACGAAGCGCGCCTGGGGCAGTTCGGCGGACAGCTGTTGCAGCTGGGGCGGCGCCTGCCGCGTATCGGCCACGATGACTTCGGCGCCGCAGCGCACGCACCAGCGCGCCATGGCCAGGCCCGAGGCGCCCAGGCCCAGGATGAGCACGCGCTGGCCCTGCAGGTGCTGGGCCTGCTCGCCGGGCCAGCCGGCAGCCACGGGTGGCAGTACCTGTTCGGCTTCAACCGCCTCTTCGGTGGCGACCGGGGTGACCTCGGCGTCGGAGGAATCCGAGATGCTGGGGTCGGCAAAGATCTGGGCCACGAAGGCAGCGGCATCCCTGGCTGCCGTCAGCGTGGAGATGTCGGGCACAGGCTCGGTCATCGCCGCAGGGGCCGGGGCTGCCTCAAGCCCAAGCGCCTGCGAAGGCTCCGCAGCCAGCGGCTGCTCTGCGCCTTCCAGAGCCGCAGCCGGCGAATCGTCCAGGACCGGATCCGCGACCGGCTCGTCCGCCCGCTCGCCGGCAGACTCCGAGGCAAAGTCGGCCCCCTTGGCCAGTTCGGCATGCAGCGCCGGGACAGCGGGCTCGCCAGCCGGCAGCGCAGGAGGTTCGGTCTTGAAGTCTTCGGTGTTCATGGACTCACCTCAGCTTCAGCGTGGACAGGCCCAGCAGGCACAGCAGCATGGTGATGATCCAGAAGCGGATCACGACCTGGGTTTCCTTCCAGCCGCTCTTCTCGAAATGGTGGTGCAGCGGCGCCATCTTGAGCAGGCGACGGCCTTCGCCATAGCGCTTCTTGGTGAACTTGAACCAGGTGACCTGCAGCATCACCGACAGCGCCTCGACCACGAAGATGCCGCCCATGATGGCCAGCACGATTTCCTGGCGAACGATCACGGCGATGGTGCCCAGCGAAGCGCCCAGCGCCAGCGCGCCCACGTCGCCCATGAAGACCTGGGCCGGATGGGCGTTGAACCACAGAAAGGCCAGACCCGCTCCAGCCATCGCCGCGCAATACACCAGCAGCTCGCCCGAGCCCGGGATGTGCGGGAACAGCAGGTACTTGGCGTAGCCGGCGTTGCCGGTGACGTAGGCAAAGATGCCCAGGGCCGAGCCCACCATGATCACGGGCATGATGGCCAGGCCGTCCAGGCCATCGGTCAGGTTCACCGCATTGCTGGCGCCCACGATGACCAGGTAGGTCATGACCACGAAGCCGAGCACGCCCAGCGGGTAGCTGACTTCCTTGAAGAAGGGAACAAGCAGGCCGGCCTTGGGCGGCAGGTCCAGCGAAAAGCCCGACTGCACCCAGGTCACGAACAGCTCGAAGACCTGGGCATTGGTGTTCTCCGAAATGCAGAACACCAGGTAGAGCGCGGCCAGCAGTCCGATGACGGACTGCCAGAAATACTTCTCGCCCGAGCGCATGCCCTCGGGGTCCTTGTTGACCACCTTGCGCCAGTCATCGACCCAGCCGATGGTGCCGAAGCCCAGGGTGACCAGCAGCACGATCCAGACGAAGCGGTTGGACAGGTCGAACCACAGCAGCGTGGACACGGCGATGGACAGCAGGATCAGCGCCCCGCCCATGGTGGGCGTGCCGCTCTTGGCCAGATGGGTTTCCATGCCGTAGCCGCGCACGGGCTGGCCGATCTTGAGCGAGGTCAGCATGCGGATCAGGCGCGGCCCGGCCAGCAGGCCGATGACCAGGGCCGTGAGCGCGGCCATCACGGCGCGCATCGTGAGGTACTGGAAGACGCGCAGAAAGCCGAACTCGGGGGACAGGCCCTGCAGCCATTGGGACAGCATCAGCAGCATGCGGCCTCCTTCTTGCAACCGTCATCCTTGCCGGCCGCCTCGACCGCCTGAACCACCTGCTCCATCTTCATGAACCTCGAACCCTTGACCAGAATGCTACCCACCTCGGGCAGCGCGGCACAGGCTGCCTGTTGCAGCGAGGCCATGTCTTCGAAATGCCGGGCACCTGCACCGAATGCGGTGGCGGCGGATGCGCTTTGCGCGCCCAGCGTGAACAGCCGGGCAATGCCCAGGCTGCGCGCCAGCGCGCCCGCCTCGGCATGGAATTGCGGCCCCTGGTCGCCGACCTCGCCCATGTCGCCCAGCACCAGCAGCTGGGGAGCGGGCAGTTCGCGCAGCACCTCGATGGCCGCGGCCACCGAATCGGGATTGGCGTTGTAGCTGTCGTCGATCACGGTGACCGGGCGACCTTGCACCGAAACGCTCAGCGCGCGCGAGCGGCCCTGCACGGGCTCGAACACGCTCAGGCCGCGTGCGATGTCGGCCAGCGGCACGCCGGCAGCCTGGGCGCAGGCCGCTGCGGCCAGCGCGTTGCGCACGTTGTGGCGGCCGGCGATGTGCAGGCGCACCGGCGCCTCGCCCTCGGGCGTGGCCAGGGTGAACTGCCAGGCATCGCCCAGCCACAGCGCGTCACGCGCGTGGATATGGGCGCCGTCGCCAGACTCGCCGAACAGCAGGCATTGGCGGGCGCCCGCCAGCTCACGCCACAGCGGCGTGTAGGTGTCGCCTGCGGGGAACACGGCCACGCCGTCGGCGGGCAGGGCCAGCAGCACGCTGCCGTTTTCGCGCGCCACGGCCTCGACCGTGTGCATGAATTCCTGGTGCTCGCGCTGGGCGTTGTTGACCAGGGCCACCGTGGGTTGGCCGATGGCGGCCAGCTCGGCAATCTCGCCGGGATGGTTCATGCCCATCTCCAGCACGGCCACGCGGTGCTGGCCGGTCATGCGCATCAGGCTCAGCGGCAGGCCGATGGAGTTGTTGAAGTTGCCGCGCGTGGCCAGCGCCGCCTCGCCCGCATGGGCACGCAGGATGGAGGCCACCATCTGCGTGACCGTGGTCTTGCCGTTGCTGCCGGTGACGGCGATCAGCGGCAGCGCAAAGCGCGCGCGCCAGGCCGTGGCCAGCGCGCCCAGGGCGGCCAGCGAATCGGGCACTTCGATGCCGGACAGGCCTGCAGCCTCCAGGCCGCCATGGGCCAGGGCTGCGGCGGCACCGGCCTCGCGGGCCTGGACCAGGAACTGGTTGGCATCGAAACGCTCGCCCTTCAAGGCGACGAATAGATCCCCGGCCTGCAGCGTGCGGGTGTCGGTGTGCACGCGCGTGAGCACGGTCTGGCCGTTGCCGACCAGCCGTGCCTGGGGGATATGCGACTGGATCAGCTCCAGCGCTTGTTGCAAGGTCATCATGACCGCTTCTTTCCTTCACGGGCCGCCAGCGCCTTGCGCGCCTCGGCCATGTCGGAGAACGGATGGCGCTGGCCTGCCGTCTCCTGGTAGTCCTCATGTCCCTTGCCGGCGATCAGCACCACGTCGCGTTCGCTGGCGTGCGCGATCGCCTGGGCGATGGCCGCCGCGCGATCGGCCTGGGACTGCAGGTTCTCGCCCGGCTGCATGCCGGCCAGGATCTGGTCGATGATGCGGTCGGGCACTTCGCTGCGCGGGTTGTCGCTGGTGACCAGCACGCAGTCGGCATTCTTCTGGGCGGCCTGCCCCATGAGCGGCCGCTTGGTGGCATCGCGGTCTCCACCGCAGCCGAACACGCACCACAGCCGGCCCTGGCGCTGCTCGGCGGCCGGGCGCAAGGCGCGCAGGGCCTTGTCCAGCGCGTCAGGCGTGTGGGCGTAGTCCACGGCCACCAGCGGCTGGCCGGGCTGGACGATCTGCTGCATGCGGCCGGGCACGGGCTCCAGGTGGGCGCAGGCAGCGACGGCCTGGTCCAGGCTCAGGCCCAGGCAGCGCAGCGCTGCCAGCACACCCAGCAGGTTGGATACGTTGTACTGGCCCACCATGCGCGTGTGCATGCGCAGGCTGTGGCCGGCCTCGATCACGGTGAAGCTCAGGCCCTCGGCGCCCAGCGCGATGTCCTTGGCCTGCAGGCGCGCCGCGCCCTCGATGGAAATGCTCCAGACATCGAGCGCGGCAGAGGATGGGCGCGACTGCAGCGTGGCCCACAGGCGCGCGCCGTGCGCGTCGTCCACATTGACGACGGCGGCCTGCAGGCCGGGCCAGTCGAACAGCGCGGCCTTGGCATCCCAGTAGGCCTGCATGCTGCCGTGGTAGTCGAGATGGTCCTGCGTGAAATTGGTGAACATCGCCACGCGGATGCGCGTGCCGTCCAGCCGGTGCTCGACGATGCCGATGGACGAGGCCTCGATGGCGCAGGCCGCCAGGCCCGCATCGGCGTACTCGCGGAATGCGCGCTGCAGCCGCACCGGGTCGGGCGTGGTCATGCCCGTGGATTCCAGGGCGGGCGGGATGCCCACGCCCAGCGTGCCCACCAGGGCGCAGCCGCTGCGTTCCTGCAGCTTCACCTGGGCCAGCGCATGCGCCAGCCACCAGGCCGTGGTGGTCTTTCCGTTGGTGCCGGTGACGGCCAGCACGTCGATCCGGGCGCTGGGATGCTGGAACCACTGGTCGGCGATCAGGCCCGTGGCGGCCTTGAGGCCAGGCAAGGCCGCGATGTGCTCGCCGGAAAAACCGAAGGGCTCGACGCCCTGCGCTTCGACCAGGCAGGCCACGGCGCCGCGCTCCAGGGCCGAGGCCACATGGGCGCGGCCATCGGTGGCCGCGCCGGGCCAGGCAATGAAGGCATCGCCGGGCCGGACCTTGCGGCTGTCGGTCTGCAGCGTGCCGCTGCCTTGCAGGCGGGCGGCCAGCCATTGGACAGCCTCGGTGGCCGACGACAGCATCAGCAGGGCTTGGGAGGAACTCATAGCGATGGCTCCTCCACGGGGTTGGCGACGATCAAGGGCTTGACTTCCATATCGGGCTGCACGCCCATCAGGCGCAGCGTCTGCTGCACCACTTCGCTGAACACGGGTGCCGCCACGGTGCCGCCGTAGATGGTGCCGGCACTGGGCTCGTCCACCATCACGGCGACGATGATGCGCGGGTTCTCGATGGGCGCCATGCCCGTGAACCAGGCGCGGTACTTGCCGGCGGCATAGCCCTTGCCCTGCTGCTTGCGGGCCGTGCCCGACTTGCCGCCCACCGAGTAGCCGATGGTCTGGGCGCGCTGGCCCGTGCCGCCGGGGCCGGCCGCCAGGGCCAGCATCTTGCGCACCTCGTTGGCCGTGCGCGGAGAGAACACGGGCACGCCCACGGGCGGCTCGTCGGTCTTGACCATGGTGGCCGGGATCACGCGCCCGCCGTTGGCAAATACGGTGTAGCTGCGCGTCATCTGCAGCAGGCTGGCGGACAGGCCGTAGCCATAGCCCATGGTGGCCTGCTCCACCGGCCTCCAGGTCTTGTAGGGACGCAGGCGACCGCTGGCGGCGCCGGGAAAGGAGATCTGCGGCTTCTGGCCGAAGCCCACGGCCGAGAAGGTTTCCCACATTTCCTTGGCCGGCATCTGCAGCGCGATCTTGGTCGTGCCCACGTTGCTGGACTTCTGGATCACGCCGGCCACGGTGAGCAGGCCGTAGTTGTGGGTGTCGGAAATCGTCGAGCCCGTGACGTTGACGCGGCCCGGCGTGGTGTCGATGGGCGTTTCCGGCTTGAAGCGGCCCGACTCCAGCGCCAGGCCGATGGTGATGGGCTTCATGGTCGAGCCGGGCTCGAAGGTGTCGGTGATGGCGCGGTTGCGCAGCTGCTCGCCCGTCAGGTTCTTGCGCTTGTCGGGCACGTAGCTGGGGTAGTTGGCCAGGGCCAGCAATTCGCCGGTGTGCGCATCCATGACCACCACGCTGCCCGCCTTGGCCTTGTGCGCGATGACCTGCTCCTTGAGCTTCTGGTAGGCGAAGTACTGGACCTTGCTGTCCACGGACAGCTGGATGTCGCGGCCGTCCTGCGGCGGCACTTCCTCGCCCACGCCCTCGACCACGCGGCCCAGGCGGTCCTTGATCACGCGGCGCGAGCCGGGCTTGCCGCCCAGCTCCTTGTCGAAGGCCAGCTCCATGCCTTCCTGGCCATGGTCTTCCACATTGGTGAAGCCCACGATGTGGGCGGCCGATTCGCCTTCCGGGTACTGGCGCTTGTATTCCTTGCGCTGGTAGATGCCCTTGATGTTGAGGGCATGGATCTGCTGGCCCACGTCCCAGTCGAGCTGGCGCTTGATCCAGACGAAGGTCTTGTCCTCGTCGGCCAGCTTTTCCATCAGCGCGGGCAGCGGCATCTCCATGAGCGCGGCCAGCTGCTTGAGCTTGGCCTTGACCTCGGGGTCGTCCTGCTCGACATCTTCGGGAATGGCCCAGATGCTGGCGGCCGGCACGCTGGAGGCCAGGATCAGTCCATTGCGGTCCAGCAGGCGGCCGCGGTTGGCCGGCAACTCCAGCGTGCGCGCAAAGCGCACCTGGCCCTGGCGCTGGAAGAAGTCGTTGCCGAACACCTGCACGTAGGCTGCGCGCGCGCCCAGGCCGACAAAGCCCAGGCCCAGCATGGCCACGATCATCTTGCTGCGCCACAGGGGTGTCTTGGACGCCAGCAAGGGGCTGGAGGTGTAGAGCACGCTGCGCGTCATGGAGCCACTCCCGTGCGCGCATCGTCATTGACGTACTGGGCGATGGCCGGCGTCGCCGGCTTCATCTGCAGGCGCTCGCGCGCCATGACCTCGATGCGCTGTGGCGTGGCCTGGGCGCGCTTTTCCACCTGCAGGCGCTGCTGCTCGGTGGCCAGGCGGCGCGATTCGGCCACGGCGCGGTCCAGTTCGGTGAACAGCCGGCGCGACTCGTACTGGTTGTGCACCAGGAAGATGGCGCTGGCCATCACCGCCAGCAGCAGCACGAGGTTCAGGCGCAGCATGCCACGCCCTCCTCTTGCGCCAGACGGTGCGTGCGCTTCATGCAGGCACCTCGGTGCGGCGGGCCACGCGCATCACGGCCGAGCGCGAACGCGCATTGGCGGCGACCTCGGCCTCGCTGGGCTTGATGCGGCCCAGGGCTTCAAGGCGCATGGGTGTGGGCGCGGCAAAGGGTGCGCGCCGGTCATAGACTTCCTTGGAATGCCTGGCAATGAACTGCTTGACGATGCGGTCTTCCAGCGAGTGGAAGCTGATCACCACCAGGCGCCCGCCCGGCGCGAGCACGCGCAGGCTGGCCTCTAGCGCCTGTTCGAGTTCTTCAAGCTCGGCATTGATGAAAATCCGAAGAGCCTGGAATGTGCGTGTCGCTGGGTTCTGCCCAGCCTCGCGGGTCCGGACCGCGCCAGCCACGAGCTCGGCAAGCTCCGCGGTATTGCGAAGGGGCCCCTGGCTTTCGCGCCGAGCAACAATCGCCTTTGCAATGGGGCCAGCAAACCGTTCTTCGCCGTAGTCACGTATCACCTCCGCAATCTGCTGGGCATCGGCTTCCGCCAGCCAGTCCGCCACGCTCTGACCGCGCGTGGTGTCCATGCGCATGTCCAGCGGACCCTCGAAGCGGAAGCTGAAGCCACGCTCGGGGTTGTCGATCTGGGGAGAGCTCACCCCCAGGTCCATCAGCACGCCCTGCACGCTGCCGGCCGGCAACTCGCCCAGGTGGCGAAACCCTTCGTGCCGAATCGAAAAACGCGCATCGGTGATGCGCGCTGCCTCTTCGATCGCGTCCGGGTCCTTGTCGAACGCCAGCAAGGTCCCGCCCGGCCCTAGCCGCTGGAGGATGCGCCGGGAATGCCCGCCTCGCCCGAACGTCGCGTCCACCCATTGCCCGGCAACGGGCTGCGCGGCGCCGCCCAGCAGCGCATCGACGGCCTCGTCGAGCAAAACGGTGATGTGTTGCAACGGCTGATTCAAGAGAACGCCTCTTTCCTAGAAAGCAAAATCCTGGAAGGCCGCAGGCATCTCTTCCTGCATGGCCTTCGCTTCATGTGCCTCATAAGTGGCCTTGTCCCACAGCTCGAAATGGTTGCCCATGCCCAGCAGCACGACCTCCTTGGTCAGACCCACGGCGTCGCGCAACTCGGGCGACACCAGCACACGGCCGGTGGCATCCATGTCCACGTCCATGGCGTTGCCCAGGAAGATGCGCTTCCACCACTGCGCCGACATGGGCAGCTGCGCGATCCGCTCGCGGAACTGCAGCCACTCCGTGCGCGGGAACAGCATCAGGCAACCATGGGGGTGTTTGGTGAGGGTGACCTGGCCCTGCGCCATGGCCAAGAGGGCGTCACGATGCCGGGTCGGCACAGACAGCCGCCCCTTGCCATCGAGATTCAGCGAGGACGCCCCTTGAAACACGGTCAGTCACCCCGGTCGGTTGGAGCCATCGCGTCCCGGAAATCGGGGCACAAAGGCAACTTTCACCACTTAATTGCACTTTTTTGCACTGTAGCAGCAATTTGGTGTTTCACAACCCGGGAATGGACAATTATTTGCAATGAAATCAACAACTTAGAGATCGAATGCAATGTGAGTGATGACAAAAAACCGAGACTTTACAAGCACTTAGGGGAGTGATTGCAAGTGAACTCTCAATCCCGGCAGGCAATTGCAACGATTCAATTCGCTGGCGACGGGGTGCAACTCGGGCCGGCCTCCTACAAAAAGTGACTGCCCGGCAATGCGGGCAGTCACTTCGATGGCGGCTGCTCGGCCGCCGGGGCAGGCTTCAGAGGATGAAGCGAGACAGGTCTTCGTCCTGGCTCAGGGACTGCAGGCGCTGGTCCACGTAGGCCGCGTCGATGGTGACGGTCTGCCCCGAAAGCTTGGCCGCATCGAAGCTGACCTCGTCCAGCAGCCGCTCCAGCACGGTGGACAGGCGGCGCGCGCCGATGTTCTCGGTGCGCTCGTTGACCTCGAAGGCGATGCCGGCCAGCCGGGTGATGCCTTCGGGCGTGAACTCCAGCGTGACGCCTTCGGTGGCCAGCAGCGCCTGGTACTGCTTGACCAGGGAGGCATGGGTCTGGGTGAGGATGGCTTCGAAGTCCTGGACCGACAGCGAGTCCAGCTCCACGCGGATCGGGAAGCGGCCCTGCAGCTCGGGGATGAGGTCGCTGGGCTTGGACAGGTGAAAGGCGCCCGAGGCGATGAACAGGATGTGGTCGGTCTTGACCACGCCGTACTTGGTGGAGACGCTGGTGCCCTCGACCAGGGGCAGCAGGTCGCGCTGCACGCCCTGGCGCGAAATGTCGGAGCCGCTGCTTTCCTGGCGCGTGGCGACCTTGTCGATCTCGTCGATGAAGACGATGCCGTTTTGCTCCGCATTGGCAATGGCGCGCGTGCGCACATCTTCCTCGTTGACGAGCTTGGCCGCTTCCTCGTCGGTCAGCAGCTTCATGGCCTCGGCAATGCGCAGCTTGCGCGTCTTGCGCTTTTCCTGGCCCATGTGGCTGAACATGCCGCGCAGCTGCTCGGCCATCTCCTCCATGCCCTGGGGACCCATGATCTGCACCTGGGGCGGCGCGTCGGCCACGTCGATATCGATTTCCTTGTCGTCGAGCTGGCCTTCGCGCAGCTTCTTGCGAAAGACCTGGCGGGCCGTGCTGTCGGCAGCCACCTCGCCGCTGCGGGCCTGGGGCACGAGCACGTCGAGGATGCGGTCCTCTGCAGCGTCTTCGGCGCGCAGGCGCAGCTTCTTCATGTCGGCCTCGCGCGTCTGCTTGACGGCGACCTCGGCCAGATCGCGGATGATGGCGTCCACGTCCTTGCCCACGTAGCCCACTTCGGTGAACTTGGTGGCCTCGACCTTGATGAAGGGCGCATCGGCCAGCCGCGCCAGGCGGCGCGCGATCTCGGTCTTGCCCACGCCGGTGGGGCCGATCATGAGGATGTTCTTGGGCGTGATTTCCTGGCGCAGGCCGTCGGCCACGTTCTGGCGGCGCCAGCGGTTGCGCAAAGCGATGGCCACGGCGCGCTTGGCACCGGTCTGGCCGACGATGTGGCGGTCCAGTTCGGAGACGATCTCCTGGGGGGTCATGGCAGAGGACATGGTGTGTATTCGAAGCATTGCGCCGCCAGCCCCGCTTCCGTTACCTGGCCGCTGGCGGCTATCCGTTTCAATGGCCGGGCGAGAACCGCCCGCGCCGCGAGGGTCTCAGAGCGTCTCGACCGTATGGTGCATGTTGGTGTAGATGCACAGCTCGCCGGCAATCGCCAGCGACTTGCGCACGATCTCCTCGGCCGACAGCTCGGTGTTGGTCAGCAGCGCCTTGGCCGCCGAGTGCGCGTAGGCGCCACCCGATCCGATGGCCACGATGCCCTGCTCGGGCTCCAGCACATCGCCGTTGCCGGTGATGATCAGCGAGGCCGATGCATCGGCCACGGCCAGCATGGCCTCCAGCCGGCGCAGCACGCGGTCGGTGCGCCAGTCCTTGGTCAGCTCGATGGCCGCGCGCGTCAGATGGCCCTGGTGCTTTTCCAGCTTGGCCTCGAAGCGCTCGAACAGCGTGAAGGCGTCGGCCGTGGCGCCGGCAAAGCCGGCCAGCACCTTGCCGTGGTAGAGCTTGCGCACCTTGCGCGCCGTACCCTTGACGACGATGTTGCCCAATGTGACCTGGCCATCGCCACCGATGGCGACCTGCACGCCTTCGGGGGTCTGCCGGCGCACGCTGATGATGGTGGTGCCGTGATACTGTTCCATAGCGGTGCCAGATGAGGGCGGCTCCCGTCTTCTCAAGAGCCCCTCCAAAGAATGCCGCCGCTCGGCAGGTCAGTCCCGTCTCGGCGTTACCTGCGCATGCTCCTGGATGCCGATCACATTGAAGAATACGGCCACCAGCTGGTGCAGTTGGCCGAACTGCAGCACATGGCCCAGCGACTGCATGTGGGCCGCCCAGTTGAGCACGGAGCCGGCCGCCGCAAAGTCCATGCGCACCAGCTGGGTGCAGTCGATGAACACCGGCTCGCCCAGGCTGGCGCCTTCCTGCACCGGGTCCAGCCAGGTGGAGGCATCGCCTTCGATGGTGCCGGACAGCGCAAATCGCACGGTATCCGCCGGGGCGGCAGCGCCCGGCTGCACAGGGGCTTGTGCACCGCCGGACTCGACGGCTTGCGTCAGGCACTGGCAGACCGGGTCCACCCATGCAGGTGGCGAGACTTCGTAGGTCACGCAGTAGTCCAGGGCCACCAGCTCGAAATCATCCTGCCGGTTCATCAGGCGCAGCACGGCCATGCGCAGGCGCCACCACAGCGTATCCACAGCGGAGTCGCCCGACGGAGCCAGCTCGCCCAGCAGCGCCTGCAGCCGGTCCGCGTTGAGCAGCACGAATACGCCCTGGGAATCGGCCCATTGCTGCAGCAGCGCCTCCAAGGCGGTGGCTGCCGCCTCGTCGATGTGGGTCACGGCAGCCCAGTCCAGGGTCCAGGGACCGGCGGCCTTGGCCTGGGAGGCCTTCAGCGCCGTGACGGCGCTGGGCGTGACCTGGGCGGGAGCGCTCCAGCGCCAGCCGCGCCCTGCCGCTGCGCCGGGAAGGGGCGCCATCGCGGCGGTGCGCTGCTGCGGCATCGCGAACCACTGGGGAGCGGAGCGGCCGAAGCGCGCCGCGAATTCAATGCCGGCCTTGTCGAACTGCAGCGGGCGATCGGCCGCGCGGTACAGGTCCAGCAAGGCCAGCCAGACCGGCAGCTGCGCAGGCACATCGCGCCGCTCGATCAGCTCCAGCATGCCCTGCTCGGCGCCGTCCACGTCGCCATTGGCAAAGAGGATGGCCGGCTCTTCGAGGTCGGGATCGTGCTCGAACACCACGAAGGATGGCGGCACCATGTCCATGGGCTGCGGGGCAGAGACCTCGGTGGCCGCGAAGGCGGGCAGGAAATCGGTCGCCCCCTCCAATGGCCGCAGGGGGCGGGCCATGGGCATGGAATCCATGAGGGGAGCCGTGGAGACGGACGGCACCTGCGGCGCAGGTGCCAGGCTCATGGGCAAGGTGGTGGCAAAGGCCGCCACATCGCCGGCCGAGGCGATGGCCGCAGGCACCACGTCGCTGAGCATGGGGATCTGGCCCGGCGGCGGCTGCTTGCGAAACGACGCCGGCGCGGGGTTGCCGCCAGCGGGCAGCGCCATGGGAATGGTGGTGGCGTCGGCCGCCTGCTTGCCCCGCCACCATTGCTGGGACATCTGGGCCTCGATCTCGTCGATCTTCTTGAGCGTGACGGCGCGCTCGCCGGAGGATTTGGAGCTCAGCAGGCTGCTGAGGAATTGCGAGCCCTGCGCAGCCGGTCCGGGCACGCCGACGCCGACAGATGCGCTGCCCGGCCGGGAGGCCTGTTGCAACTCGGCCTGGCGCAGGCGGCGCAACTGGTCGAATTCGCGCTTGCGTACGAAGTCGTTGCGGCGCTTGCGCTCGATCATTTCCTTGAGCGCCTGCTTGCTGTACTGGCTCTCCTGGTCAGCGTCGAGGCCGTCGAGATCGGACCAATTGACCGTCGGGTGGCGCACAAAGCGCACCACCTTGGACAACAACCCTCCCGATTTGCTGCTCTCTTCTTTTGCCATGGCGAATCAGATTAGCACCACCGTTCCGAAGGCCGTTGCCGCAACTCAATCTCCGTACATCTTCTGCTTGAGCTCGCGTCGCTGCTGGGCCTCCAGCGACAGCGTGGCCGTGGGACGGGCCAGCAGGCGGCCCACGCCGATGGGCTCGCCGGTTTCGTCGCAGTAGCCGTAGTCGCCTGCGTCGATGCGTGCAATGGATTGCTCGATCTTCTTGAGCAGCTTGCGCTCGCGGTCGCGGGTGCGCAGTTCCAGCGCGTGCTCTTCCTCGATGGTGGCGCGGTCGGCCGGATCGGGAACCACCACGGTGTCCTCGCGCAGGTTTTCTGCCGTCTCGCCCGCGTTGGTGTGCATGTCGTGCTTGAGAGTGAGCAGCTTCAGGCGGAAGAACGCCATCTGCTTCTCATTCATGTAGTCGTCATCGGACATGGCCAGCACTTCGGCATCCGTCAGCTCCTCCGCCGACTTGGTCTTCCAGGCATTGGCCAGCTTGGGGTCTCGTTTCGTCGATCCCGACGAAGGCGTTTGCGTAGTGGTAGGCATAGTGTTGGTTTCGCTAACTTAGTCCGAGCCGGGGGCATCGGACGGGGCCATGGATGGTACTGTCAATCGAGGCGCCCGGGTCGAATGCCATGTAGGACAGCCGATCGCCGCAGTTGCGGAACCTGCCGGCTTCCCCTTGCGGCGGGGTGCGGCAATCCAGGCCGTGCGGCGGCCGTGCGTGCAAAGAGCCCTTTTCCAGCCGGCTCGGGAGGCCAGGTCGACGACGCCGACCGCAGTGCGGACCGCGGCCTTCTGGCTTGCAGCCGGGGCCTGGGCGGCCACTGACGGCTTCTTGCTGGATTCGGCGCTCACTTGCTGTCTCCTCACGGTATGGGCGACCCCTGCGGGGCAGTCCATTGGGCTTGGGGGCTCTCTTCAGGGGCGCGATTGTATCGATGCTCTACAGGAGCGCAAGCCGTTGCACATACCCCACATGAAAGCAGAGGAACCGCCTGCAGATGCGGGCGGCTCCTGCGTCAATCAGATGTCAGCAAAAACCATGTGATTCCTCACAAAAGTTCACAGACGGCTCAGACCAGGCACTGCTCCAGGCCCTGCAGGAAGATGTCCTGGGGCAGGTCGATGCCGATGAAGACCATCTTGCTCTGGCGCTTTTCGTCTTCGGCCCATTGCGGTCCCAGGTCGCTGCCCATGAGCTGGTGCACCCCCTGGAAGATGACCTTGCGCTCCGTGCCCTGCATGTTCAGCACGCCCTTGTAGCGCAGCATGCGCGGGCCATAGATGTTGACGATGGCGCCCAGGAAGTCCTCCAGGCGGGCAGGGTCGAACGCGCGGTCGGCACGGTAGACGAAGCTCTTGACGTCGTCATCGTGGTGATGGTGGTGAGGATGATTGCAGTGTTCGCCGTGCTCGTGATCATGGGCGTGGCTGTGGGCGTGGTCGTGCTCGCAGTTCTCGTCATGCTCGTGGTCATGGCTGCAGTGCTCGCCATGCTCGTGCTTGTGATCATGGCCGTGGTCGTGATCGTCTTCCTTGAGGAAGTCGGGATCGATGTCCAGCTTGGCATTGAGGTTGAAGCCACGCAGGTCGAAGACTTCGTTCAGGGGCACTTCGCCGAAATGCACGGCGCGGATGGGCGCGCGCGGGTTCATGTGCTTGAGGCGGTGGATGAGCGCGTTCTTCTCGTCCTCGCTGACCAGGTCGGTCTTGGACAGGAAGAGCTGGTCGGCAAAGCCGACCTGGCGGCGCGCTTCCTGGCGGTCGTCCAGCTGCTGGTTGGCGTGCTTGGCATCGACCAGGGTCAGGATGGAGTCGATGAGATAGGTCTCGGCGATCTCGTCGTCCATGAAGAAGGTCTGGGCGACGGGGCCGGGATCGGCCAGGCCCGTGGTCTCGATCACGATGCGGTCGAACTCCACCAGGCCCTTGCGGCGCTTGGAGGCCAGCAGCTGCAGGGTCTCGCGCAGGTCTTCGCGGATGGTGCAGCAGATGCAGCCGTTACTCATCTGCAGGATCTGCTCCTTGGACTCCGTCTTGAGAATGTCGGTGTCGATGTTTTCTTCGCCGAACTCGTTCTCGATCACGGCGATCTTCATGCCGTGGGACTCGCTGAGCACGCGCTTGAGCAGCGTGGTCTTGCCCGAGCCCAGGAAGCCGGTAAGGATGGTGACGGGAATCAGTGCCATGGGATTGCTTTCAGAAAATTCAGCAAAGGGAAGCGGCAAGGCCCGTCCACCATGGACGGGCCTTGTCGAAAAGACGTTCCGAATAAGTTTAGCGAGCCTGTCAAGTGCTGTTTTGCCAGAGGGCTTGGCCTTTTTTATTCGAGGTTGTCCTTCTCAGGGGTTTCGCCGACTTGCCTGCTGTCGCCGCTCTTGCGGCGCGCGCGCGGGTGGGCGCTCTCGTAGGCCTGGGCCAGATGCTGGAAATCCAGGCGCGTGTAAATCTGCGTGGTCGAGATGCTGGCGTGGCCCAGCAGCTCCTGCACGGCGCGCAGATCGCCACTGGACTGCAGCATGTGGCTGGCGAACGAATGCCGCAGCACATGGGGATGGACACTGGCCGACAGGCCGGCCTGCTGCCCGCGCTGGCGCAGCCGCGCCCAGACCGACTGCGCGCCCAGGCGCTCGCCGCGCCGGCCGATGAAAAGGGCGGGTTCGTGTTGCGCAGCCTGCGCGGCCGCACCCGCAAGACCCGTTTCCCGAAGGGCCAGCCAGCGCTGCAGCGCCTGCAGCGCGGCGACGCCCACGGGCACGGTGCGCCGCTTGCCGCCCTTGCCCTGCACATGGGCATCGGCGGCCTGCAAATCTATCCAGCCACGGCCCTGGCGCTGCGTGTCCTGGCCGGGCGCCACGTCCAGGCCCACCAGCTCGCCCACGCGCAGGCCGCAGCTGTAGAGCAGTTCGGTGATGGCGGCGTCACGTGCCTCGATCCAGGGGTCGGCGTCGGCGTTGCTGAAGGCGGCCAGCTGCACGGCGTCATCCACGCCCAATGCCTTGGGCAGGGGTTTGGGGGCCTTGGGACCGCGCACGCCCTCGACGGGATTGAAGGGCACCAGCGATTGCTGGGCTGCCCAGCGGAAGAAGCTGCGCCAGCCAGACAGGATGAGCGCAATGCCGCGCGGACTGCGGCCCCGGGAATGCATCTGGGCCACGAAGCGGCGGATGTGGGCGGGCTGCAGCGCCAGCAGCTCCTGGCCGGCGTCGCGGGCCATGGTGCAAAGCCGGGCCATGTCCAGCGCATAGAGTGCGCAGGTGCGGTCGGCCAGGCGCTTTTGCACGCGCACATGCTCCAGATAGGCATGGACGGCGGCGGGGAGCATCGCCAGGTTCTCTGCCGCCAGAACCTCTGCCGGAAGATCGCCTTCCGGGAGCCCGTCCCTGTCCGATGCTCCCGGCATGGGCTTTCAGCCGGTCAGCCGCGCGCCAGGGTCAGCGGCACGGGCCGCATGCGCGACAGGGCCGCGCTGGCCAGGGCCGAGATGCGCGAGAGGAATTCCGTGCCCATGGTGGCCTCGAAGCGCAGCGGATCGGGCGAGCCCAGGACCAGCATGCCGAAGGCATGGGCCGGGTTGCCGGGGTCGCCATCGTGCAGGGTGAGCAGTGCCAGGGACTGGGCCGCGTCGGGATCGACCAGCCAGCCGCCGGGCTCGAAGCCCATGTTGGGGCCGCAAAACGGCATGGTCAGCGAGGCAGCGAAGGACTTGGCATCGTCGCTGACGCCCATGGTGTAGATGCTGCTGGTCTGGGCGCCGGAGACGTTCCACAGGCGCAGGGCCACCTGGGGCACCTCGAAGACATGCTGCAGGCTGGCCGTCAGCGCATGGGGCAGTTCGCGCAGGTCCTGGACCTTGGCCAGGGCGCAGCTCCAGGCGTGCAGCTTGTCGGCGATGGAGGCGTTCTCGCTGCTGTGCCGCATCATGTCCATGATGCGGTGCTCCAGGCCCTTGATCTTCTCGCGCAGCATCTCGGCCTGGCGTTCCTGCAGGCTGACGGTACGCGGGCTGTGGCTGCTGACCAGCTGCACGCGCGCGAGCATCTCGGCGTGGCGCTCGAAGAATTCCGGATGGTTCAGCAGGTAGTCGGCAATCGTCTCTTCGGTGACGGCGATATCGGTAGTGCTGTTCATGGCTGGTCGGGAACCTCGATCTGTCCTTCAAAAACAAACTCTGCGGGGCCGGTCATGCGCACTGCGCCGCCGTCCCACTCGATGGTCAGCCGGCCGCCGCGGGTGTGCACATCGACGCGCGCGTCGAGCAGCCCCCAGCGGATGCCGGCCACCACGGCCGCGCAGGCGCCCGTGCCGCAGGCCAGCGTCTCGCCGGCACCGCGCTCGTACACACGCAGCCGGATCTGGCCGCGATCGACGATCTGCATGAATCCCGCATTGACGCGCTGGGGAAAGCGCGCATGGCGCTCGATCAGCGGGCCCCAGGTGGCCACGGGCGCATGGTCCACATCGTCCACCAGCTGCACCGCATGCGGGTTGCCCATGGAAACGGGGGCGATCCAGACCGTGGCCTCGTCGCCCAGCTGCAGGGGCCATTGCTGCGCCGCACCCAGCGGGCGGGGAACCAGGCCTGCACCATCGAAGGGCACCAGGGCGGGCTCCAGCACGGGCTGGCCCATGTCCACGGTGACGCGGCCATCGGCATGCAGCTCGGGGGCGATGAGGCCGGCCAGCGTCTGCACGCGGATGACGGACTTGTCCGTCAGTCCCTTGTCGTGCACATAGCGGGCAAAGCAGCGCGCGCCGTTGCCGCACTGCTCGACCTCGCCGCCGTCGGCGTTGTGGATCACGTATTCGAAGTCGATGCCTTCGGCGGGCGAGGGCCGCACCGTGAGGATCTGGTCGGCGCCCACGCCGAATTGGCGGTGGGCCAGAAAGCGGTACTGGGCTGCGCTCAGGCCCAGCGGGCCGGCGGTTTCGTCAAGGACCACGAAATCGTTGCCAGCGCCCTGCATCTTGGTAAAGCGGATCTGCATCCCGCGATTATCCCCTGCACGGCAGCGTCATGGCGCAATCCGGGGCATGCCCTGGCGCAGAGCGCCATCCAGCCGCCTGCGTCTCCGGCGCAACAGCACGATGCAGGTCCATCCGCATAATGCCCCCATGACCCGCCCCAGCCAGCTCCTGCACCCCCAGCGCCAGCCCGTAGACACGCTCAAGGCCTCCACCGTTTTGCTGATGCGCGACCGCGCCGATGGCAGCGGACTGGAGGTGCTCATGACAAGGCGCTCGCCCAAGGCCAGCTTCGTGCCCAGCGCCTATGTCTTCCCGGGCGGCGGCATCGAGGCCCAGGACGCCGCCGACGCCGCCCATGCCTGCGCCAGCACCCGCCCCGCCCAGGCCGGCGATGGCCTGCGCGTCACCCAGGCCATCGCCGGCCTGCGCGAGACTTTCGAGGAGCTCGGCATTTTGCTGGCCCACGATGCCCAGGGCCGACCGGTATCGGCCGCCGAGCTGGCCACGCTGGACCGCAATGCTCCCCTGGTTCCCCAGTGCGAGGCACGCGGCCTGCGCCTGGCCGTGGATGCGCTGTGGTACCTGGCCCACTGGACGGCCGACCGCGACCTGCCCCGGCGCTTCGATGTGCCCTTCTTCGTGGCGCGCATGCCCGAAGGCCAGGAGCCTGACGCCGACGGATCGGAACAGTTCGAGCCCATCTGGGTGAGCCCCCAGCAAGCGCTGGAGCGCCACCGCGCCGGCAGCTTTCCCATGATCTTTCCCACCATCCGCACGCTGGACCGGCTCAGCCGCTTCGCGGGCACCGATGCCGTGTTCGCCGCCCTGCAAGGCGAGCGGCCGCTGTGGCAGTGCTGCCCGCGCACCGGCTTTCTCGATGGCAAGGAAGCCCGCCACATGGAGGACGAGGCCCCCTTCGGCGAGCTGGAAATGGTCTGCCCGGACGGCCAGATCCTGCACACGCTGGACTGGCAGAGCGAGCGCGCCGTGCCCCTGCGCAAGAACCTGCTGCGCCTGACGGCCCCCAACCCCGGCGTGATGACCGGCCCCGGCACCAACAGCTATCTGGTGGGCGATGCCGCCACGGGCTACATCTGCATCGATCCCGGCCCGGCCGACGCCGCGCATGTGCAGCGCCTGTTCGAGGCGGCCGGCGGCGACATACGCCACATCCTGTGCACCCACTCCCATGCCGACCATTCGCCGGGCGCTGCCCTGCTGCAGGCGCTGGCGGTGCAGGCCGGCAAGCCACGCCCGGCCATCGGCGGCCTGCCTTCGGCACCCACGGCCCGGCCGGCCAGCCGCTTCACGCCAGACCACGTGCTGGCAGATGGCCAGCGCATCGCCGTGCAGGATGCGCAAGGCGCCGTCACCCACACGCTGCAGGCCGTGTTCACGCCGGGCCATGCGGCCAACCACGTGTGCTTTCTGCTGGAGGAAGATGCCCTGCTGTTCAGCGGCGACCACATCCTCAACGGCAGCACCACCATCATCGATCCGCCCGACGGCAACATGCGCGAGTACATCGATTCGCTGGACAGGCTGGACGCGCTGTGCGCCGCGCACGATGCGCGCTTCATCCTGCCGGCCCATGGCTATGTGCTGGGCTTTGCGCGCCAGGCGATCGCCAAGCTGAAGGCCCACCGGCTGGCACGCGAGGCCAAGGTACTGGCCGCCATGCAAAGACAGCCCGACGGCAGCGTGCAGGACTGGGTGCGGCTGGCCTATGACGACGCCCCGCCGCAGCTGTGGCCGATTGCCGAGCGCTCGCTGCTGGCGCATGTGGAGCGCATCCGTGCGCTGTGCGGGCGGCAATGACCGGCAATGACCGACGACGCGCGCGGGGCCTGGTATCTGGTTAAGCTGCGCGCATGTCTGAATCTGAAAGCGTTCGCCTGGCCAAGCGCCTGGCCGAACAGGAACAATGCTCGCGCCGCGAGGCCGAGCTGCATATCACCGCCGGCAACGTCCAGGTGGACGGCAAGGTCGTGCAACTGCCCGAGACGCGCGTGCGCCCCGAGCAGCAGGTCACGCTGCGCAGCGGCGCCCAGCCCGAGGCCGTGCCGCCCGTCACCCTGCTGATGAACAAGCCTGCGGGCTATACCCAGGGCCGGCCCTATGGCCGGGTGCGCAGCGCCCACTCCCTGCTGGGCGAAGCCAGCATGGCCCAGGTGGACACGCCCATGCCGCTGCTGGTGCTGGCCCAGCACTTCAAGAACCTGGAATCCTTCCTGCCCCTGCCGCTGCCGGCCAGCGGCCTCATCGTCTACACCCAGGACAAGCGCGTGGCGCGCAAGCTGGGCGAGGAAGGCATGTGGCTGGAGCAGGAATGCATCGTCGGCGTCGAGGGCCAGATCCACGAGGACGGCCTGGAGCTGATGAAGGCCGGCCTGCCGATCGGCAAGCGCCAGCTGCCGCCCTGCCGCGTGAGCTGGCAGAACGAGAACCACCTGCGCTTTGCGCTCAAGGGCATCGCGCCCGACGAGATCGACGCCATGTGCACCGAAGTGGGCCTGCGCGTGGTCAGCCTGCGCCGCCTGCGCATTGGCCGCCTCTCTCTGGCCAAGGTGCCCGAAGGCCAGTGGCGCTACCTGATGCCCTGGGAGCGGTTCTAGGCCGGCATTGCCGGGTGCGCGGCGGGCAGCACATTCGGCAAATGAGAATCATTTCATAGAATGCGGGATTCCCGTGCTGCCTTCGGGCCTCCCGCATGCCTGCGCCCGCCTCTTCCTCCTCTTCCCTGCTGAGCACCTTCCAGGACAGCTACCACGAGCTGGTGCGCTTCGTGGCGCGCCGCGCCGGCCCGCAGGCAGCGCGTGACCTGGTGCATGACGCCTGGATACGCCTGGCCGAACGACAGCGCGGCGAAAGCGATGCGCCCGCCGCGCCGGACAGTCCGCCAGGCGCCAGCCGCGCCTATCTCTACGCGGTGATGGAGAACATCGCCATCGACCACCTGCGCCATGGCCAGCGCACGGCCGAGCGCTTTGACACCAGCGCGAGGGAAGGCGAGCCGCCCTCCCCCCTCAGCCCCGATGTGGCCGACACCCATTCCTACCGCCAGGCCCTGGCCGGGGTCGAAGGCGCCCTGGCGCAGTTGCCCGCGCGCTGCCGCGACATCTTCCTGGCCGACCGCATCGAGGGCGCCTCGCATGCCGAGCTGGCCGAGCGCCACGGCGTCTCGGTCAAAACCGTGGAACGCGAGGTCATGCGCGCCATGGACAGCGTGGAAGCCTCGCTGCACCGCTGGCGCGGAGACACCGCCGCACCCGCACCACGCACGGGCCGCCGCCGCGCCCTGTCCACCCTGCTGGGGATGGCGGGCCTGGGTGTCGGCAGCCCGGCGATCTGGCTGGCCTGGCGCCAGTGGATGCCGCAGTACCAGGTGCGGCTGGCCACGGCCACCGGCCGCCTGCTGAACCAGCCCCTGCCCGACGGCAGCAGCTTGACGCTGGACGCCGCCAGCCGTGCCGAGGTGGATTTCTACGCCACGCGCCGCCAGGTGCGGCTGCTGGCCGGCAGCGCCTTCTTCGCCGTGGCGCGCGACACGGAACGGCCCTTCGTGGTCCAGGCGGCGGACGTACAGGTCAGCGTGCTGGGCACGCGCTTCGAGGTGGCGCTGGAGGACGATGCGGTGCTGGTCGCCGTCGATGCGGGCCGCGTGCAGGTGCGCGACGGCAGCGGCGCCCGGCATGCACTGGGCGCAGGCCAGATGCTGCGCCTGGCGCCAGGCCAGACGGCCGCCGTGCGAACGGTTGCGGCAGTGGCCGCCTGGCGCGAGGGCTGGCTGGACTTCCAGAACACGCCGCTGGCCGAGGTCGCCCGCCGCCTGGAGCGCTACAGCCTGCAGCCACTGCGCGTGGAGCCCGACGCCGCCGCCCTGCCCGTGCTGGGGCGCGTGCGCATTGCGGCGGCCCAGGGCTGGCTGCGCATGCTCCCGCGCACCCTGCCGGTCAGCGTGCAGGAAGAGGAACAGGGCCCGGGAAGCGGGCGCACTCTGGTCATCCGCCGCCGCAGCTGATGCGCCCATAGCCCCGGAATGCACGTCGCATGCGCACCAGGCATGAGGGAATGCCTGCGCCCGTTCGTATAGGCATGAGGACCCGGGAACGCGACGCATTCGCAGCCCGGGAATCGCCATTGCCCAGATCCGCCACGGGACCTTCCATGTCTTCATTCCCCTCCAAGCCTTCCCGCCTTGCCTGCAGCCTTGCCCGCCACCATGCCGTTGCCGCGGGCATCGCGCTGCTGGCCCTGCAGCTGTCTCCAGCCGCACTGGCCCAGGCAGCACCGGCCCCGGCCACGGCCGCCAGCACCGACTTCCACATTCCCGCCCAGCCGCTGGACCAGGCGCTGGCCCAACTGGCCCGCCAGGCTGGCCTGCAGCTGCTGGCCGCGCCTGAACTGGTACAGGGCCGCCGTGCGCCCGCCGTGGAAGGGCGCCTGAGCACCGCCGCCGCCGTGGCCCGGCTGCTGCGCGGCAGCGGGCTGGAAGGCCATGTAAGCCAGGGCACGCTGGTGGTGGAAAAGCCCGCCGGCACCGTGGCCCTGCCCGAAGTCACGGTGTCCGCCGTGGGCGAGACCACGACCACCGAGGGCTCGGGCTCCTACACCACGGGGCTGATGAGCACCTCGACCAAGCTGCCGCTGTCCATCCGCGAGACGCCCCAGTCCCTCACCGTGGTCACGCGCCAGAAGATGGACGACCAGGGCATGCTGTCCATCGACGACGTGGCCAACAGCGCCACCGGCATTACCATCAACCGCTGGAGCGACGACCGGGCGCGCTATTTCTCGCGCGGATTCGTGATCGGTTCGTTCCTGCAGGACGGCGTGCCCGTCT
Organism: Delftia sp. WSY_10; assembly: GCF_043104705.1. NCBI lineage: Bacteria > Pseudomonadati > Pseudomonadota > Betaproteobacteria > Burkholderiales > Comamonadaceae > Delftia > Delftia sp. WSY_10. The sequence goes on from NZ_JBICKY010000004.1 coordinate 324,532, forward strand.
CGTATGAAACCGACACCTCCACCTACGACACCATGGCCATGTACGACCACGTGGAAGTGGTGCGCGGCCCCACGGGGCTGATGACGGGCGTGGGCGACCCTTCGGGCACCATCAACTTCGTGCGCAAGCGCGCGCCGCGCACCACCCAGCGCTCGGTCACCCTGCGCGGCGGCAGCTGGAACCAGGCCGTGGGCGAGCTCGATGTGGGCGGCGCCCTCAACGAGGACGGTTCGGCGCGCGGGCGTGTGGTGGCCTCGGCCCAGTCGCGTGACCACTTCATCGATGGCTATAGCAGCCGCCGCCAGCTGCTGTACGGCACCGCCGAGTTCGACCTGGGGCGCGACACCACGCTGAGCGTGGGCGGCTCCTATGTGAACGAAGACAACCCCGGCTCGCAATGGATGGGCGTGCCCATGGGCTTCGATGGCTCCTTCCTCGACATTGCGCGATCCAGGCGTTTCTCGCCCTCCTGGAGCAAATGGGACAAGAAGGAGGTCAGCCTGTTCGCCGACCTGGAGCACCGCTTCGACAACGGCTGGAAGGCCAGGCTGGCCGCGCGCGCCCTGCAGGCCCAGTCCGCGCTGGACGGCGCCTACCTGGTCTCGGGCGGCCAGGACAAACAGGGCCGCACACGCTACGACGTGGCCGGCGGCCTGTACGACTACGACAAGCGCCAGCTCAGCCTCGATGCCTCGGCCCAGGGCCCCGTGCGCCTGTTCGGCCGCGAGCATGACCTGGCCTTCGGCCTCAGCCGACGCACCATCCGCTGGAGCGACCAGGGCTACAGCTACCTGTCTCCCACGGGGGAATGGCTGATCGCCAATGGCGTCGATCCCTATACCTGGAACCCCGACTCGCTGGACCGCTCCGGCCTGCTGGCCGAAGACCTGTGGACGCGCCGCCAGAAGACCACGCTGACCTCGGCCTACGCCACGGGCCGCTTCCTGCTGGCCGAGCCACTGAACCTGATCGCCGGCGCGCGCCTGGACTGGTACGACTTCACCAACGTCCAGCGCCAGGGCAGCTGGAGCCGGGAGCGCGAATTCAGCGAGAAAGCCCATGCCACGCCCTATGCGGCGCTGACCTATGACATCAGCAAGACCTACTCGGCCTATGCCAGCTACACCAGCATCTTCCGGCCGCAGGATTTTCTGGATGTCTCGGGCAGCATGCTGGCGCCGGTGGAGGGCCGCAATTTCGAGCTGGGCCTCAAGGGCAGCTACCTGGACGAGCGCGTGAACCTGGCCGTTGCCGTGTTCAACACCACGCAGGACAACCTGCCCCAGGCCATCGCGGACATCAACTCCTGCACGGTGAAGACCAATTGCTACCGCTCCGTCGGCAAGGTCAGGAGCAAGGGGCTGGACGTGGACATCAGCGGCGAGATCCTGCCGCGCCTGAACGCCGGCCTTGGCTATACCTTCACCCAGGCCGAGATCGCCAGCGACAGCACCGAAGGCGCCAAGGGCGCGCCCTATGCCAGCTACACGCCGCGCCACCAGCTCAAGCTGTCGGCCATGTACCACCTGGGCGGCGAGCTGGTCGCATGGCGCGTGGGCGGCGGCCTGCGCTACCAGAGCCGCACCACGTCCGAGTCGCTGACCAGCGCCGAGGGCTATGCAATCCGCCAGCCCGCCCATGCCGTGGCCGACCTGGTCATCGGCTATCGCGTGAACCGGCAGTTGGACCTGCAGATGAACATCAGCAACCTGTTCGACCACCGCTATTTCGAGACCCTGGGCACGAACAACGGCGGCAACTATTTCGGCGTGCCGCGCAGGCTGCTGCTGACGGCCAAATACCAGTTCTGAACCGCCCATGAAAATGCCCCGCCGGTGGCGGGGCATGGAAGAAAGTGTGAAGCGCGCCGATAAGCCGGATTCTGTGCACGCGGTTGCCCGCATGTGACCGCCATTAATCTGGGCCGGGCGTCGCCGCCCGGCTCGGTGCTACCTACCCGCACACTCCGGGGGCCCCGTCAACGTGTGCCTACTTGGTATTGCTGCGCGTAGAGATTGCCCGTTTCACCCGGGGACGCGTTCCGCGTCCCCGGGTGGCTATGGGGCCCAGGCTTTCGCCTGGACGTCTGGCTTGCGCCAGCCGTCGCCAGCTTGCGCTGGCACCCCATAGAACACCAAGTTGGCGGCACATGTCCCCGACTCGTCTCTGTTGCTCTGATCCTCACCTCACGGTGGACAGCCGTTAGCTGCTACGCTGCCCTTTGCAGTCCGGACGTTCCTCCAGTGCCGTGTTTCCACGATTGCACCAGCGGCGGTCTGGCGTGCTTCACGGGCGGCATTATCTCGCGGCTTGGGCCGGGCTGCAGACAGATGGCGCAACAGCCTCACGGCGGCATGCAGAACTCGCGGCGGAATTGTTCGGGTGAGGTGCCGGCCTCGCGCTGGAACATGGCGATGAAGGCCGAGGGCGTGCTGTAGCCCAGGTCATAGGCGATCTGCTGCACGCTCAGGCCGGCCTCCAGCGCGTCGATGGCCAGCAGGTAGCGCATGCGCTGGCGCCATTCGCCCAGGCCCATGCCCAGCTCGCGCTGGCAGTGGCGCGCCAGGGTGCGCTCGGTCATGTGCACGCTGGCGGCCCATTGGGCCAGGCTGCGGTGGTCCTCGGGCGCAGCGCGCATGCGGGTCAGCACTTCGACCAGGGCCGGGTGTTCGGCGGCCGGCAGATAGCCGGGCTCCACGGGAACGGCCCGCAACTGGTCGTAGAGCACACGGGCAAGGCGCAGGTCGGCATCCGTGGCGGGAATGTGCACGTCGCGCACGGCAAAGTCGGCCAGGATGGCCTTGACGATGGCGCCGATGCGCATGGAGCACGGCTGCGCCGGCAGCTCCCTGCACAGCGCAGGCGCCAGGTAGACCGAGCGGTAGACCACGGCGTGCGCCACATGGCAGCTGTGCACCACGCCGGGCGGCACCCAGACGCCGTACTGCGGCGGCGAGACCCAGCGCTGGCCTGCCGTGTCCATGCACATGCTGCCGTGGGGCGTGTAGTTCAGGTGGCCCCAGCTGTGGCTGTGCGGCGGCACCTCGGTGTCGGCGCCGAATTCGTCGTAGCGGAAGTAGTACTCGCCCGGCACATCCTCGACGTTCTGGATGCGCATGGGCTTGCTGGGACGGGGCATGGCGGATGGTCCGGGTTGCGCTATCGATTGTCCGAAACCAGGGATGCACTCCAAGTCGGACAGAACGATCATAGGACCAGTCTTAGGAGTCTTACAATGGGGTCTTACCTTTTCCCTTTGATCGCCGTGCTCATCTGGTCGGTCAATACCGTGGTCAGCAAGATGGCGGCCGACAGCATCGGCGCGGCCGAGATCGGTTTCTACCGCTGGCTGGTGGCGGCCGTGCTGTTCACGCCTTTCCTGCTGCCGTCCATCTGGCGCCAGCGCGCCGACATCCGGCCACTGCTTCCGCGCCTCATCGTGCTGGGAATGCTGGGCATGGTGATCTACCAGAGCCTGGCCTATTACGCGGCCCATATGACATCGGCCACGCACATGGGCCTGATCGGCTCGCTCACGCCCATGATGGTGCTGGGCCTGTCCACCGCCATGCTGGGCCAGGCGCTGAGCCGGGGCGCCGTGCTGGGCTGCGTGCTGGCGATTGCGGGCGTGGCCCTGGTGGTGTCTTCGGGGCAGCCTGCCACCTTGCTCACCCAGGGCCTCAATGGCGGTGACGCGCTGATGTTCGTGGCCATGCTGGCCTATGCCGTCTACAACATCCTGCTCAAGCGCTGGCCCATGCCGCGCCTGGCCACGGTGCAACTGCTGTACCTGCAGATCCTGGTGGCCGTGATCGCGCAGCTGCCGCTGTTCCTGATGGCGCCGCGCACGGGGCTGAACGCGGCCAACCTGCCGCTGGTGGGCTTTGCGGGCATCATGGCCTCCATCGCCGCGCCGCTGCTGTGGATGATGTCGGTGGCGCGCATCGGGCCGGGCCGCTCCAGCATGTTCTTCAACCTCGTGCCCATCTTCACGGCCGTGATCGCCTTCATGGCATTGGGCGAGCCCCTGGCGGCCTACCACGCCGTGGGCGGCGTGCTGACCATCGGCGGCCTGCTGCTGGCCGAGCTGTGGAAGCAGCCTTTGCGCGCACCGCGTGCCGCCGCCACCGCCTGAAAAAATCAGGGTTTTCCCGAGCGCAAATGGTGCACGCATGCCGCATGCCGGTGCGGCGCCCGCACCATTGCTGCCCATAAGAATTTGCATTCAGGCCTGCTCATAATTTCTTGTTGGACAGCCCTGTCCTGCCTTTCGATACTGCCGCCAAAGGAACCGCTGCAAGCGCCAGACGCCTGAGGTTCCCACGACACACGGGCCCGGTCCCAGCGGCCTGGCCCGTGTGCCCGCTGCACTTTCGAAGACAGGAGACACCCCATGAGCAGCCCGGCATCCGCCGCACACCCCCTCGCACAGAGCACAGGCGCCGGCGAGGCCGCGTCCCTCGACATGGACGCCACCTACCGCAAGATCGCCTGGCGCCTGATCCCTTTTCTGGTCCTGCTCTTCATCCTGGCCTGGATAGACCGCGTCAACGTCGGTTTCGCCAAGCTGCAGATGCTGGACGACCTGCAGTTCAGCGAGGCCATCTACGGCCTGGGCGCAGGCATCTTCTTCATCGGCTACTTCCTGTTCGAGGTGCCCAGCAACCTGCTGCTGGAGAAGATCGGCGCGCGCAAGACGCTGGCGCGCATCACCATCCTGTGGGGCGCGGCCTCCATGGCCATGGCCTACGTGACCACGCCCACCATGTTCTACGTGCTGCGCTTCGTGCTGGGCGTGGTGGAGGCCGGCTTTTTCCCCGGCGTGGTGCTGTACCTGACCTACTGGTTCCCGGCCCGCCACCGGGCGCGCGTCAACGGCCTGTTCATGACCTCGTTCGCCATTGCGGGCGCCGTGGGCGGCCCGATTGCGGGCGCCATCATGAACGGCATGCAGGGCGTGGGCCATCTGTCCAACTGGCAGTGGCTGTTCATCCTGGAAGGCATTCCCTCGGTGATCGCCGGCTTCTTCGTGCTGCTGTACCTGCCCGAAAAGCCCGCCAACGCCAGGTGGCTGAGCGCGGCCGAGCAGCGCGCCGTGACCGCCGCCGTGGAGGCCGAGAACCAGGGCGGCCACAAGCATGTGTCCTTCCTGGACGCCTGCCGCAACTACCGCGTGTGGCTGTGCGCCGCCGTGTATTTCTGCATCGTCAGCGGCAACGCCACCATCGCGTTCTGGTCGCCGTCCATCATCAAGGAGATCGGCATCCAGAACACGCTGCAGATCGGCCTGATCTCGGCCATTCCCTTCCTGGCCGGCACGCTGGCCATGGTCTGGAACGGCATGCATTCGGACAAGACCGGCGAGCGCCGCATGCACTGCGCCCTGTCCGCGCTGATCGCGGCGGCGGGCCTGATCCTCACGGGCCTGTTCCTGCACAACGCCGTGCTCGCCCTGTGCGCGCTGACGCTGGCCTCCATCGGCATCCTCGCGGCCTTTCCCGTGTTCTGGTCGATTCCTGCCGCCTTCCTGGCCGGCACGGCGGCGGCGGGCGGCATTGCGCTGATCAACTCCATCGGCAACCTGGCCGGCTTCGTGGCGCCCTACATGATCGGCGCGCTCAAGACCAGCACGGGATCGCTGTCCTCGGGCCTGTACTTCGTGGCAGCCCTCGAATTCCTGGCGGCCTTCCTGGTCGTGCTCTTCGTCAGGAAGCAGTGAGGCCTGCGCGTGCGGTGCCGCTCCACGCCCTCCGCACGCCACAGCCTGACTTCCGCGTTTTCTCACCGGGGCCCGCGGCCCCGAATTCCCCCTGGATCGCCTGCCATGCAACTGCAGTTCACCACCCCCGAAGGCCAGACCTTCGCCCCTGAATTCGACACCCTCATCGTCGCCGGCTGGGCCGGCCGCGACCGCGAGGCCATCGAGCACCACATCGAGGAGCTGGCCGCCATCGGCATCCCGCGCCCCAGCGCCGTGCCGCTGTACTACCGCATCTCCAGCAACCAGCTGAGCCAGCACAGCGCGCTGCAGGTGCTGGGCCCGGACTCCTCGGGCGAGGTCGAGGTCTTCGTGTTCACGCACGAAGGCGAGATGTTCGTGAGCCTGGCCTCCGACCACACGGACCGCAAGCTGGAAGCCTACAGCGTGGCCTTTTCCAAGCAGGCCTGCGTCAAGCCCGTGGCCACCCAGGCCTGGCGCTTTGCCGACGTGGCCGGCCACTGGGATGAGCTGGTCGTGCGCTCGTGGATCGTGGAAGACGGCCGCGAGGTGCTCTACCAGGAAGGCACGCTGGCCAGCCTGCGCACGCCCCAGGACCTGATCGCAGGCTTCACGGGCGGCAAGGATCTGCTGCCCGCAGGCTGCGGCATGACCTGCGGCACGGTGGGCGCCATCGGCGGCATCCGCCCCTCGACGCAGTTCTCCATGGAGCTGTACGATCCCCGCAGCCAGCGTTCCATCCGCCACAGCTACCGCAGCGAACTGCTGGACGTCGTGGCCTGAGCCGCGACTCCGATCCGCCCACGCCCGCCTTCACCCACAGGACTTCCCACATGACCCAAGCCCTCCCCCTGCCCAGCCTGGAACTGGCATCACAGCGCCTGCATGGCGGCGAAACCACCTCGGTGCAGCTGACCGAGCAGGCCCTGGCCCGCACCATGTCGGGGGAAGGACCCAAGGTGTTCACGCGCGTGTTCCAGGGCGCGGCCCTGGCCGAGGCCCGCGCCAGCGACGTGCTGCGTGCGGCCGGACTGGCGCGCTCGCCCATCGAGGGCCTGCCGGTCTCGGTCAAGGACCTGTTCGACATCGCCGGCTTTCCCACGCTGGGCGGCTCGCGCCTGCTGGCCGACGCACCGCCCGCGCAGCGCACGGCCGAAGTGGTGCAGCGCCTGCGCCAGGCCGGCGCCGTCATCGTGGGCACGACCAACATGACCGAGTTCGCCTACTCGGGCCTGGGCATCAACCCGCACTACGGCACGCCGCGCAATCCCTGGCAGCGTGACGAGGGCGACGGCCGCATCCCGGGTGGCTCGTCCTCGGGCGCGGCCATCTCGGTCACCGACGGCATGGCCATGGCGGCCATCGGCTCGGACACGGGCGGCTCGGTGCGCATTCCTTCGGCGCTGTGCGGGCTCACGGGCTTCAAGCCCACGGCGCGCCGCGTGAGCATGGAAGGCGTGCTGCCGCTGTCGGCCAACCTGGACTCCATCGGCCCGCTGGCCCCCAGCGTGCGCTGCTGCGCCACGCTGGATGCCATCCTCTCCGGCGAGCCGCTGGGCGAGCTGCATGCCGCGCCGCTGCAGGGCCTGCGCCTGCTGGCACCCACCAACGTGGTGCTGGACGGCATGGACGCCACCGTGGCCGCGGCCTGGGAGCGCACGCTGGCCCGGCTGTCGCAGGCGGGCGCCCACATCACCCATGCCGTGGTCGCGCCCTTCGGCGAGCTGGCCGACATCAATTCCAAGGGCGGCTTCACGGCCGCCGAGGCCTGGGCCTGGCACCGCCACCACATCGCCACGCGCCTGTCCGAGTACGACCCGCGCGTGGGCACGCGCATCCTGCGCGGCAAGGACATCAGCGCGGCCGACTACATCGACCTGCTGGCACGCCGCAGTCAGTGGATTGCCGCCGTGAGCACGCAGATGGCCGACCATGACCTGATCGTCATGCCCACCGTGCCCGTGGTCGCCCCGAAGATCGCCGACCTCACGCAGAGCGACGAGGCCTACTTCGGCGCCAACGGCCTGATCCTGCGCAACCCCACGCTGATCAACTTCCTCGACGGCTGCGCCATCTCCCTGCCCTGCCACCGCGCAGGCGAGGCACCCGTGGGCCTGAGCCTGGCCGGCCTCGGCGGGCAGGACCGGCGACTGCTGTCCGTGGCCCTGGCCGTGGAGCAGCTGCTAGCTTCGGCGCAGGGCTGATCGACCAGGCGGCCTCGGGCCTAGCCGCCCAGGCCGCTGCCCGGCAGCCGCGCCACGGCCTGGCCGTGGTTCAGCGCAAAGGCGGCAGCAGTCTCCTCGGCCGCGCGCGCCACCACTTCGGTCAGCGGGTTCTGGTGGTCGTTGCGGTAGCAGGCCACCAGCGGCAACGAGGGGAACTCACGGTCCACGCGCAGCAGACGCAGGCGCTGCTCGGCCAGCTCGCGCTGGATGATGGCCGGCGGCACGGCGGCCACGCCCAGGCCGTCGCAGACCACGCGGATCATGGTGGCCACCGAGGCAATGCAGTTCAGGTGCACCGAGGCACTGCTTTCGGTGGAGAACAACTGCTCGATCACCGCATACGGCTCGGAGCCGCGCGCAAAGCACATGATGGGAAAGGCCGCCAGCTCGGCCAGGCTCAGGGTCTCGTCGCCAATGCCCAGCTTGGGGCTGCCCACCCAGGCCATGGGAAATTCACCCAGCGACAGATGGCCCACGCCGGCCGCCGTCACGGGCTTGGCCTGAAGCGACAGGTCCAGCTGCCCCTTCACCAATTGGTCGGACATGTGCAGCGTGGTGTCGCAGGCGATCTCCACCTGCAGGCGCGGATAGCGCTGCTGCAGCAGCGCCAGGAAATCGGGGAACCAGCTGTGCACGATGGACTCGATGGCGCCGATGCGGATCACGCCCGCATAGGCCTGCTTGTCCAGCATGTCCTCGCGCATCTCGCGCATGAGGCGCAGCATGCGCTCGGCATGGACCAGGGCCTTGGCGCCGTCGGCCGTGAGCGTGACCTCGCGCACGCCGCGGTCGAACAGGCGCACGCCGAACTCCTGCTCCAGCGTGGCGATGCGGCTGGAGACGGCGGCCTGCGTGGTGTACAGCCGCTCGGCCGTCATGCGGAAATTGCGCAGCTCGGCCAGCAGCACAAAGGTTTCCAGGAACCGTAGATTCATGCGGTGATGTTAGCCGTCCTGGCCATATCGATATAGCCCATGCATGGAACGCCTGCGTGCACAATGCTCCGTGACCGCGCACGCTGGCTGCGCAACACCCCGACTGTCCAACCACCACCCCAAAATCGCGGAGGTCCGATGAGAGCTGACAACATCCTGCAAACGATTGGCAACACGCCCCACGTGCGCATCAACCGCCTGTTCGGCGCCGGTGCCAATGTGTGGATCAAGTCCGAGCGCGGCAACCCCGGCGGCTCCATCAAGGACCGCATCGCGCTGGCCATGGTCGAGGACGCCGAAAAATCCGGCGCCCTGCAGCCCGGCGGCACCATCATCGAGCCCACCAGCGGCAACACCGGCGTGGGCCTGGCCCTGGTGGCCGCCGTCAAGGGCTACAAGCTGGTGCTGGTCATGCCCGAGAGCATGAGCATCGAGCGCCGCCGCCTGATGCTGGCTTACGGCGCCAGCTTCGACCTCACGCCCAAGGAAAAGGGCATGAAGGGCGCCATCGCCCGCGCCCAGGAACTGGCCAGCCAGACGCCCGGCGCCTGGATTCCCCAGCAGTTCGAGAACCCCGCCAACATCGATGTGCATGTGCGCACCACCGCCCAGGAAATCCTGGCCGACTTCCCCGAAGGCCTGGATGTGCTGATCACCGGCGTGGGCACGGGCGGCCACCTGACCGGCGTGGCCAAGGTGCTCAAGGCCAAGTTTCCCCAGCTCAAGGTCTTTGCCGTGGAGCCTGCCGCCTCGCCCGTGATCTCGGGCGGCCAGCCCTCGCCCCACCCCATCCAGGGCATTGGCGCAGGCTTCGTGCCCAAGAACCTGGACACCAGCCTGCTGGACGGCGTGATCCAGGTCGAGGCCGAACCCGCGCGCGAGTACGCACGCCGCTCGGCCCGCGAGGAAGGCATCCTGGTCGGCATCTCCTCGGGTGCCACCCTGGCCGCCATTGCGCAAAAGCTGCCCGAGCTGCCCGCAGGCGCCAAGGTGCTGGGCTTCAACTACGACACGGGCGAGCGCTACCTGTCGGTGGAAGGCTTCCTGCCTGCCTGACCGGCGGCAAGCCCCGCCCGCTGCAGTGCACTGCACTGCGGCATGAAACACAAGGCCTCGCAAGAGGCCTTTTTTGTTGCCGCCAGCGGCATGCTGCATTCCCCATTCGCGCACAACGAAGCGGCCCCGGACGCGGACAATCTTCCCCACGGCGCCGTGTTCCCCCTGCACTGAAATCCGGGCGCGAACCCACGCGTATGACAGTTGTGTGGAGATCTCTTACAAAACATGTTGCGCCCAAAGGTCATGCTGAACGCGCATCGGGCAAACCCGACTCTGGCCTACGATGGTCTGACCAAGGAGTAAAAAAATCTTGTTCGGTTTCTTTGAAAAACGCGTCCCGCCCTATCCCAGCGTCGAGCCCACGGTCCCGCCCAAGGGCTTTTTCGCCTTCATCTGGGCCTGCACGCAAGGCATGCGCGGCTGGATCGCGCTGCTGACCTGCACCTCGGCGCTGCTGGCCGTCTACGAGGCGGCGCTGTTCGCCCTGATGGGCCATGTGGTGGACTGGCTGTCCACCGTGTCGCCGGCAGGCTTCTGGGAGCAGCAGCGGGGCACGGTCTGGGGCATTGCCGCCATCCTCTTGTCCAGCGTGCTGCTGCTGGCCTTTCACACGGCAGTGATGCACCAGGTGCTGGCCATCAATTTCCCCATGCGCCTGCGCTGGGTGTTCCACCGGCTGATGCTGGGCCAGAGCATGTCGTTCTATGCGGACGAGTTCGCGGGCCGCATCACCACCAAGATCATGCAGACGGCGCTGTCGGTGCGCGAAGTGGTGTTCATGGTGGTCGATGTGCTGGTGGGCGTGAGCGTCTACATGATCGGCATCCTGGTGCTGGCGGCCAGCTTCGAGTGGCGGCTGATGATTCCGTTCGCGCTGTGGCTGCTGGCCTATATCGGCGCCTGCTTCTACTTTGTTCCGCGCCTGGGCAAGATCGGCAAGGAGCAGGCCGACGCGCGCTCCATGATGACGGGCCGCGTGACCGATGCCTATACCAACATCGCCACCGTCAAGCTGTTCGCCCACACGCGCCGCGAGGCAGAGTACGCGCGCAACGCCATGGACGCCTTCAAGTCCACCGGCTATGCGCAGATGCGGCTGGTCAGCCTGTTCGAGATCACCAACCACCTGATGATCACCCTGCTGCTGGTGGGCTCCACGGGCACGGCGCTGTACCTGTGGTCTGCCGGCCAGGCCAGCGCGGGCGTGGTGGCAGCGGTGATTGCCATGGCGCTGCGGCTGATGGGCTATTCGCACTGGGTGATGTGGCAGATGACGGGCCTGTTCGAGAACGTGGGCACCATCCAGGACGGCATCCTCACGCTGACCAAGCCGCGCACCATCGTGGACGCGCCCGACGCCAGGCCGCTGCAGGTCACGCACGGCGCCATCGCCTTCGAGGACCTGAGCTTTGCCTACAAGGACGGCGGCAAGCAGGTGATAGACCACCTGAACCTGCACATCCGCGCGGGCGAGCGCATCGGCCTGATCGGCCGCTCGGGCGCGGGCAAGTCCACGCTGGTGAACCTGCTGCTGCGCTTCCATGAACCCCAGGGCGGGCGCATCACCATCGACGGGCAGGACATCCGCACCGTCACGCAGGACAGCCTGCGCGGCGCCGTGGGCATGGTGACGCAGGACACCTCGCTGCTGCACCGCTCCATGCGCGACAACATCCTCTACGGCCGCCCCGATGCGACCGAGCAGGAGATGCTGGTCGCCGCGGACAAGGCCGAGGCCTCGGACTTCATCGCCACGCTGACCGACCTCAAGGGCCGCAGCGGCTACGACGCCCAGGTGGGCGAGCGCGGCGTCAAGCTGTCGGGTGGCCAGCGCCAGCGCGTGGCGATTGCGCGCGTGATGCTCAAGGACGCGCCCATCCTGCTGCTGGACGAGGCCACCAGCGCGCTGGACAGCGAGGTCGAGGCCGCCATCCAGCAAAGCCTGGACAGCCTCATGCACGGCAAGACCGTGATCGCCATCGCCCACCGCCTGTCGACCATCGCGGCCATGGACCGGCTCATCGTCATGGACCAGGGCCAGATCGTCGAGCAGGGCACGCACCAGCAACTGCTGGAGCTGGGCGGCATCTACGCCAAGCTGTGGTCGCACCAGAGCGGCGGCTTCCTCGCAGAGCAGGGCTCGGAAGCTGCCAACGCCAACGGCTAGACGCTCGCCAGATCCCGGTCCAGCTGCGTATGCAATGTGTAGCGGCTGGCCGGGTGCAAGGTCACACTGAGGTCCATCAACTCCCCATCGGTATCCAGGTAGCGGCGCACGATCTTCAGCGCCGCTGACCCGGCCGGGGCCTGCAATTCTTCCGACAGCGCATCCGGAATGAGCGCTCCCACCACGGCCTGCCGCACCCGCGCGATGCGCAGGCCGTATTGCTGCTCCAGCAGGCTGCTGACCAGCAACTCGGGCGCGGCGCGCACGCGCTCGGCCAGCTCCTGCGTGTCAAAGCGCTGCGCATCCACATAGACCACGGTCCAGGCAATGGGCAGGTGCGGCGCTGCGCCGTCGCGGCGCAGGCTGCAGATGGCCAGCCAGCGGCTGCCGGCCGGGCAGTCCAGTTCGGCGGCCAGGTCCTGGTCCAGCACCACCTCCTCGATGCGCCGCACTTCGCGCACATGGGTGGCGCCGAACTGCACCAAGTCCTCCAGCGAGGTCAGCGCCTGGCGGTAGTGCGCATGGGGCTGCGCCGCCTCCACGCGCGTGCCGACCTTCTTGCGCCGCGAGACCAGCCCCGACTGCTGCAGCTCGGCAATCGCCGCGCGCACGGTGTGGCGGCTCACGCCATAGCGGTCGCACAGCTCCAGCTCGGTAGGCAGCAGGGCGCCCACGGCGTATTCGCCCGAGGCAATGCGCTCGGACAGGTCGCGCGCCACCTGGGCATAGCGTGTCTCAGCCATGGGCGCAGGCCTTCCCCCCAGGCAAACCCGGATGTTCGTAATGTACGTACATAAATAAAAATATCGATATGTCCGAACTTAATCGCAATTACGCACCATGACCCTTCCGTCCTTCACCGCCAGCACCGCCATCGATTCGCTGCTGTTCCGCGACGCCTTCGGCACCCCCGCCATGCGCGCCATCTTCGCCGACAGCGCGCTGGTGTCGCGCTACATAGAGGTCGAGGTCGCGCTGGCACGCGCCCAGGGCCGCTGCGGCGTGATTCCGGCCGAGGCCGCACACGAGATCGCGCAGCGCTGCAGCCTCGACGCGCTGGACTTCGAGCTGCTGCGCAAGGAAACCGACATTGTCGGCTACCCCATCCTGCCGCTGGTGCACCAGCTGGTGAAACAGTGCGGCGACGCAGGCCGCTACATCCACTGGGGCGCCACCACCCAGGACATCATGGACACGGCCACCGTGCTGCAGGTGCGCGATGCGCTGGACCTGGTCGATGCCGACATCGCCGCGCTGCGCACCATCCTGGCCGACCTGGCAGAACGCCACCGCGACACGCCCATGGCCGGCCGCACGCACCTGCAGCACGCCCTGCCCATCACCTTCGGCTACAAGGCCGCCATCTGGCTGGCCATGTTCGACCGCCATGCCCAGCGCCTGAAGGAACTGCGCCCGCGCGTGCTGGTGGGCCAGTTCGCGGGGGCGGCAGGCACGCTGGCCTCGCTGAGCGGCCGGGGCCTGGAAGTGCAGCAATTGCTCATGGAAGAACTGGGCCTGGGCGTGCCCGCCACCACCTGGCATGTGGCGCGCGACGGCCTGGCCGAGGCCGTGAATTTCCTGGCCCTGGTCACCGGCTCGCTGGGCAAGATCGCCTACGACGTGATGCTGCTGTCCTCCACCGAGTTCGGCGAGGTGTTCGAGCCCTTCGTCACCGGGCGCGGCGCCAGCAGCACCATGCCGCAAAAGCGCAACGCCATATCCAGCGAGCTGATGCTGGCCGCCTCCAAGGCCGTGCGCCAGCATGCGGGCCTGATGCTGGACGCCATGGTCCAGGACCTGGAGCGCGCCACCGGCCCCTGGCACGCCGAATGGGTGGCCCTGCCCGAGAGCTTCGTGCTCTCGGCCGGCGCCCTGCACCAGGCGCGCTTCATGCTCGGCGGCCTCATCGTCGATCCCGAACGCATGGCCCGCAACCTGGACATGACCGACGGTCTGATCGTGGCCGAGGCCGTGATGATGGGCCTGGCCCCGCACACGGGCCGCCAGCAGGCGCACGACATCGTCTATGCCGCCTGCCGCAGCGTCAACGCCGAGGGCGGCACGCTGGCCGATGCGCTGGCCCGCCTGCCCGAAGTCACGGCCCATTTCGACCGCGCGGCGCTGCAGCGCCTCACCGACCCGCGCAACTACCTGGGCGAGGCCCCGCAGATGGTGGACCGCGCCCTTGCGCTGTCGCGCGCCCATACAGCCAGCGGCCGCTGACATCCCGGCCCAGGACAGAACACAGCACTACAGGAGACAACACCATGCCTTTCCATCTTCCCCGCCTGCCACGCCTGGCCCTTGCCCTGGCCGCCACCACCTTCGCCCTGGCCGCGCACGCCCAGGGCGGCTACCCCGCCAAGCCGCTGACCTGGATCGTGCCCTTCGCGGCCGGCGGCCCCACGGACGCCATGGCGCGCGACATCGCCCAGCGCACCAGCACCCAGCTGGGCCAGCAGATCATCATCGAGAACGTTCCGGGTGCGGGCGGCACCATCGGCGCGGCCAAGGCGGCGCGCTCGGCGCCCGACGGCTACAGCTTCCTGGTCGGCCACATGGGCTACATGGGCGCGGCGCCGTCGCTGTACAAGAAGCTGGCCTATGACCCGGTCAAGGACTTCGAGGCGGTGTTCCGCTTCCCCGACACGCCGCTGGTGCTTCTGGTGGGCAAGAACTCCCCGTACAAGACGGCCGAGGAGCTGGTGGCCTTCGGCAAGCAGAACCCGGGCCGGCTGAACTTCGGCAACGCGGGCGTGGGATCGACCTCGCACCTGGTGGCGGCGCTGTTCGCCAGCCGCGCGCAGATGGAGATCACCCAGGTGGCCTACAAGGGCGCGGCACCGGCCATGACCGATGTGATCTCCGGCCAGGTCGATGCCATGTTCGACCAGACCAACACCGCCCTGCCCCAGCTGGCGGGCGAGCGCATCCGCGCCATCGCCCTCACCTCGGACAAGCCCATGCCCCAGTTCCCGGGCGCCGCCGCGCTGGGCCAGAAGCTGCTGCCGGGCTTCGAGACCGCCACCTGGTACGGCATCTACGCGCCCAAGGGCACGCCGCGCGACGTGGTGCAAAAGGTCTACCAGGCCTATACCAAGGCCCTGGCCGACAAGGCCTGGACCGACAGGATGGCCGCCCAGGGCATACGCCTGCTGCCCGCAGATCAATACGCGCCCGAAGCCCTGGCCCGCCACACGGCCGCCGAGGTGGAGCGCTGGCGCAAGGTGGCAGCCGACGCGAAGATCTCGCTGGACTGAGCCCATGGACCAGACACGCACCCAGGCCCAGGCACAGACCCAGGCTCATACCCGCATCGAGCACGATGCCTTCGGCCCCGTCCACATCCCTGCCGACCGCCTCTGGGGCGCGCAGACCCAGCGCGCGCTGGAGCTGTTCACCATTGGCGAGGAGCGCTTTCCGCAGGGCCTGTACCGCGCATTCGGGCTGCAGAAGCTGGCGGCAGCGCGCGCCAACCGGCGCCTGGGCGTGCTGGACGACGAGCGCGGCGCGGCCATCGAGGCCGCAGCCGCCGAACTGCGCGACGGCCTGCTGGACGCGCATTTCCCGCTGACCATCTGGCAGACGGGCTCGGGCACGCAGACCAACATGAATGCCAACGAGGTCATCGCCAACCGCGCCAACCAGATGCTGGGCCAGCCCCCGGGCACGCGCAGCCCGGTCCACCCCAACGACCATGCCAATGCCTCGCAGTCGTCCAACGACAGCTTTCCCACGGTGATGCACCTGGCCACGGCGCTGGAGCTGCGCGACCACCTGCTGCCCGCCCTGGAACAGCTGCAGCAGCGCCTGCAGGAACGCGCCCTGGCCTTTGCCGGCGTGCTCAAGGTGGCGCGCACGCACCTGATGGACGCCGTGCCCATGACGCTGGGCCAGAGCTTCGAGACATTCGCCCACCAGGTGGGCCACGGCATGGACCGGCTGCGGGACACCCAGCCCCGGCTGTGGAGCCTGGCCCAGGGCGGCACGGCGGCCGGCACGGGGCTCAACGCGCCGGCCGGATTCGACCGGATCTTCTGCGAGGAGATACAGGCGCTCACGGGCCTGGCGGTCACGCCCAATCCCTGCAAGTTCGAAGGCATGGCCGCGCACGATGCGCTCATCGAGGTCTCGGGCGCACTCAATGTGGTGGCCGGTTCGCTGGCCAAGATGGCCAATGACATCCGCCTGCTGGGTTCAGGCCCGCGCTGCGGCCTGGGGGAGCTGGTGTTTCCCGACGATGGGCTGAGCTCCTCCATCATGCCGGGCAAGCGCAACCCGACCGTGGCCGAGGTCGTGGTCCAGGCCGCCTACCAGGCCATGGGCCACCACCTCACCGTCACGCTGGCGGGCTCGGCCGGGCACTTCGAGCTCAACGTGGCCAAGCCCGTGCTGATCCACCACCTGCTGCGCGCCATGCGCGCGCTGGGCGACGCCAGCCGCGTGTTTGCCGAGAAACTGGTGGCCGGCCTGCAGGCACATACGGAGCGGCTGGAGCAGCAGGTCAGCCACTCGCTGCTGCAGGCCACCGCGCTCAACCCGGTGCTGGGCTATGACGCCGTGGCACGCATCACGCGCGAGGCCATGGCGCGCGGCATTGCGCCGCGCGAGGCGGCCGTGGAGCTGGGGCTGGTCACGGCGGCCGAGTACGACCGGCTGGTGGACCTGCGTGCCATGGCCGGGCTGCCGCCCGCGTAGCGGCCTCAATCCTCCAGGCCTATGTTCTGCACGATCTTCTTCTCGTCCTCGAACGCCTTCCTGGCGAACGCCGTGTACTCCTGGCTGCCGCGGAACTGCGTGCGCACGCCGTAGTTGCCGACGACCTGGCGGAAGGCCGGGTCGTCCATGGCGGCCTTGATGGCGGCTTCGAGCTTGCGCACGATCTCTGGCGGCAGGCCGCGCGGCCCGGCAATGCCCAGGGGCGAGGGCACATCGAAGGCATAACCGGCCTCGCGGAACGTGGGCACGTTGGCAAAGGCCTCGGGCCGCACCTCGGAGGCCGAGGCCAGCGCGCGCAGCTTGCCCGAGCTCAGGTACGGCAGCACCGTGTTGGCGTACACGCCGGACTTGATGTGGCCGGCCATCAGCGAGTTCAGCGCCTCGGCATCGCCCTTGAAGGGCGCATGCGTGAAGCGTGCGCCCGTGGCCTGCTCCAGCAGCGCCATCACCACGTGGTTGGCCGTGAACTTGCCCGGCGTGCCGTAGTCCACGGCACCCGGATTCTTCTTGGCGAACTCGACCAGGTCCTGCACCGTCTTGAACGGCGAGTCCTGGGGCACGGCCAGCACGAAGTCATAGGTCATGTAGGTGGCGATGTAGCTGAGATCGCGCACCGGGTCGTACTGCACCTTCTGGATGTGGGGCTGGCGGAAGATGCTCACGGGCGCCAGCGTCAGACGGTAGCCATCGGGCTTGGCCGTGCGCATCTCCATCACGCCCATGGACGCGCCTGCGCCGGGCTTGTTCTCGATCACCACGGTCTGCCCCAGCTGCTTGCCCATGCCCTGGGCCAGCGCACGCGCCACCACATCTGTCACGCCGCCCGCGCCGTAGGGCACGACCAGGCTGATGGGACGGCTGGGATAGCTGTCCTGCGCCCATGCTGCGCCCGTCATCAGGACCGATGCGCACATCCATGCGCCAAACACTCGTCTTTGCATTTCCATCTTCCTCAGAGGCTCACGACCATCGAACTTGCTGCTGTTCAATTTAGATGGATGCATGCCAACCATGGATTCGGGCAAGCCCGTAGCGTTGGTGCGTCTGGGGAAAACGCGCAGCGTGGGTGCGGGGAGTGGAACTCTATAGCGGAGGGTGACGTGGTTACTTGGTTTGCAGAGTTTGCGGGCTGCTTTGTGTGCGCATCGCGGTGATTGGGGCATGTCTTTGACGTGACAGTTACGGGGCGTATGCCTTCAGAGCGGCTGCCATTCAGGGATGTTTTTTTGTCCCTGCCGGGGGGTGTTTTTCGAGGCCGGGTTTCGGCCCGGCGGCCGACCTACTTTCTTATCGCGCGATAAGAAAGTAGGCAAAGAAACGCGCCCAAATGCCCGCGACCCCTGCGCTTCGCT
>NZ_JBICKY010000050.1:0-59015 GCF_043104705.1 Delftia sp. WSY_10
TATAGAAACCATAGCAGTTTGGGAGAGCAACTGCTTCTGTCGATAGATGATGCGCATCTTGTCGCTACTCTCGTCAGGTCTCACCATGAGCGATTCGATGGAGCAGGTTACCCTGATGGCCTAAAGGGGAAGGATATTCCAATAGGTGCTCGCATAATTGCGGTTGCTGATTTTTACGATGACCTGATGGTGGGGCATTTGAGCAGTAAGCCGCTAACTTGCGCAGAGGCAAGAACGCTCATTTCGCATAGTAGAGGAGCACAATTTGATCCAGAGGTTGTGGATGCTTTCTTGCAAATTGTGATTCAGGCGACCCCTGCTCCCGACCCGGCTCCAATTAATGTCCCCTGTTCGGAACTGAGGCCAGGGATGACTTTAGCTCAAGACTTCGTATCGAGGGAAGGCTTGGTCTTGCTTACAGCAGGTCGAGTTTTGACGCCAGAGTTGATACGCAGAATGCAATTGCGTGTTGATCTTGGTCGAAAGTTTCCAATTCGTGCTGTAGCGACGGCTGTTTGATTGGATTGAATAATTATTTTGGTCTGGACTTGATCCAGTTTTTTATAGCCTTCGCTCTCTGGTTGTTTTTGAGAATTTGAGTAGAATTTCTCCATTGGTTGTAATTGCTTGTTTTTCTGATATGTCAGCTATAAGTGAAGGCGGTACTTCTGTTGAATACAGCTTGTTTTTGCTTATTCTATATAAAATCCTCGTTTTTCCGACTATGAATTCATCTCCTTCGATTATTCCTATATACCGGCCATTTTTTGTATAGGCTTTCCACCATCCGCCTTCGATCATTTTATGCCTCGCTGTGCTGTGATTTATTATTGGCGCCACCATGCCAATTCTTGAGCATGAAATGTTATTATGAAAGCCGCCCGATATTTCAATTGATGCAAAATTTGACAAAGTAATTGATTTTGATAATTTATTATCAAAATCGCGCCTGGCAAGAGTAATATCTGGATATACGTGGAAACACGGATGGTCACTTGGCGTAAATCTCGACGTCGTGCCTACCAAGGCTGCCACCTCCGGCAGGATGAGCAAGGAACACATGCAGGCGCCGCAGTGGGAGCGCATCAAGCGGGATTGCTGGGGCCGGTCCTCGCTGCGCGTCCGTAGGACTCTCGCCACCGGAATCTTGCCCAGGGACCGACAGCCTGCAGCCTGTTGCTGGCACACCATGACAGCTCTGAAGCAACAGGAGCAATGAATGGCGATTTCAGAAAAGATCCAGGACCTGCGCAAGTGGGATGCCTCTCGCAAGGGATTCACGGGAGAGCATTGGCTGGTGCTCGGTGCCGGCCTCTTGGCGCTGCGCCATGCCCGGCGCGCGGAAAGTGGCATGGGCCGCCTTGTGAGTGGTGCGCTGGGCACGGCATTGATAGCGCGCGCGGCCACGGGCCGCGACGGTGTATTGGGAACGGCAGGACGATTGGCTGCAAAGCCCACCCTGGCCGAGCGCCTGCTGATCGCCGCGCGCCGCCTGTAGACGCCCGGACAAAGGAAAGGCCTGCAGTTGCGGGCCTTGCTTTTTCAGGTCAGGCCTGCATCAGCGCTGGCGGCGCATGCGGCGCAGGCCGAATATTGCCAGCAGGGCAGACATCAGAATGGCGCCCCATTCGCTGAGCGTGGGAACGGCTGCTGCGCCGCCTGCTGGGGCTGCTGCCATCACGGGCACGAGCGGATCGGCGATCACGCCCACGGCAGGGTTGGTGTCACCAGGGCCGTTGTCCGTGATGGTGTAGGTCACCGTGGTGCGCGCGCTGTCCACGATCACGTTCAGCGCGGTCGCAGGGTCAAACCAGCCGCCGACACCATCGGGCTTGCGGAACTGCACGCCTTCGGGGAGAGCGCTGGGATAGGTGAGAGTCATCGTCACAGATCCGGTGCAGTTTTCGGCGCTGAAAGCGAATTGTCCGCTGGGCGCTTGCAGGTTCGGTGGGGTGGAGGTCACAGGTCCGAAGCCGCCGCCAGGTTGCAGCGTGCAAGTGGTGCCGCCGCCGGACATCGTGGCAGACGGTATGCCGGTCATGCCAGGCACGCTGCCGGGCGCGCTCACCAGTTGCAGTTTGCGTGGCGTGGCTTGTGTGCTTGCAGAGGCTGCACCGGTTGTCCCGTTGGAGGCTGCGACCGTGAAGTTATAGGTGAAGCCATTGCTCAGGCCAGCCACGACGATGGGGGATGTCGTTCCTTGCTGAGTGATCACGCCAGGCGCACCGGGCACGGCCACGGGGGTCGCGATCACGGTATAGCCTGTGATGGGCGCGCCGCCATTGGAAGCAGGTGCAGTGAAGGTTACCGTAGCCTGCCCGTCGTCTGCAGCGATGTTGCCGATGGTGGGGGCTCCGGGTGCCGCTGCATTCACCATGAAGGTTTGAGACGCCTGTGATGCAGGCAGGTAGCTTGCGTTACCACTTTGGTTCGCATCAACGGTGCAAGAGCCTGTGTTCACAAAAGTCAGCGTGCCGCCCGTGGTGACCGTGCACACCGCAGTTGTGTTTGCGCTGAAGGCCACCGGCAGGCTGGAGCTGGCCGTCGCGGTCAGTGTTGGCGTTGTGCCGAAAGTTTGGTCGCCGGGGTTTGGGAACGTGATGTTCTGGTTTTGCTGTCCATTCACCAGTACGCCGGTCGTGGCGCCTACGTTCGCCAAATTCAGCACAACGTTGGCGCCACCGCTCGTCATCGTGCTCCCGTTGAGATCGATAGCGGTTCCTAACGACACTC
This sequence comes from Delftia sp. WSY_10, assembly GCF_043104705.1. Lineage (NCBI taxonomy): Bacteria > Pseudomonadati > Pseudomonadota > Betaproteobacteria > Burkholderiales > Comamonadaceae > Delftia > Delftia sp. WSY_10. The sequence continues at coordinate 2,734 of NZ_JBICKY010000050.1, forward strand.
CATTTGCGTCAACATCACCTGGCTGCACGGTATATATGAAGGTCAGGGCGGAGCTGTTGCTGCCACCGACGAAGTTCGCTTGCCGCAGAGTTGAACCAATCGTCAAAGGAATTGAGGGCGTGCCGCCAGCTGTGACGGCCACGGGAGCGCTGTAGGTCACAGTGAACTGCAGGTTCTGTCCAGCACTATAGGTTCCGTCGGGGGGGACGCTTACTGATTGCACTGAGGCGGCAGGAGCTACAAGCGTGTAGCTCAGCGTGGTTTCGCAGGCTTTGGAGTCTGTGATGGTCACCGAATATTGACCGGGAGCCAGTCCTGTCGCGGTTGCCGCTGCGCCACCGGAGGGGGTCCATGAGTAAGCGTAGCCAGGAGTCCCCCCTGTCGCGACAACTGTTGCGCTACCGTTGTTGCCTCCAACGGGATTGATCTGCGACTGTGTGCCTGACAATGTTTCAGGCTGTCCAACGGTCGTAGAAGCTGTTCCTTGCAGGCCGTTATTGTCAGTAACCGTAACTGTATAGGTGCCTGCTGTGAGCCCTGTTGCGGTAGCGTTTGTGCCTCCAGAGGGGCTCCATGAGTAGCTGAAGGGCGCAACACCGTTCTGGGTGATTTGGGCAGTGGCCGTGCCGTTGTTTGCCCCGTTACAAGAGGCATCGGTGTGGGACACGGACAAGGTCAGCTGTGCGCTTGCAGAGCCGGTGTAGGTGACAAGAGCAAAGATGCCGCCTAGCACCCATGTGCGGAAAACCCCAGAAGACATGTTGTTCCCTTACTTTGGAGATCGGCGCAATCTCTCTAGCTCTGTTTGCTGAACTTTTGTTTGATGACCAAACGCGCTGCAAATTGTATGAATTTGTGTATATTGTGTCTATCACTGAAACTTGGTAGTTACTCCGGCTAGGCGGCCTGGCCCTGCGGTGGTCGTCCCAAGCCTGCCAGCTTCGAGGGATGAGCACGGAATACAGGCAGTTTCCGCAGTGGGAACGCATCAAGCTGGACTACAGGGCCGGCATCAAGGGCCTGAGGCAGATCGCAGCAGAGGAGGACATCAGCCAGGGGGGCGATACGCAAGCGCGCTAAGCGTGATGACTGGAGCTGGGTGCTGTCGGAGCGCATCCAGGACAAGGCCGAGCAGTCGGTACGCAAGGAGGCGGTACGCAGCGAGGTCTGCGCGGAACGCAGGGCGTCCGAGCGGCCCACGGCCCTTGTGCGCTCACTGCGACGGCCAAGAAATACGGCAGGACTGAGAGCCATTATTCGAACTCTTCGGCGCCCGAGGAATGATCGTTTCTGAATGGCAGGCTTCGCTTGAGAATAGATCCGCAGGTGGTGATGACTGGACAAAGCGTCAACTTCCGGAGGATGCTCTGAGGCTATATTCCGTCTGCGGGAAGCTGCGTTCGTAACTTGAACGCATGCGCCTGGGAGGGGGTTTCATGCGTGCGCCTGAAGCTGTGTCAAGGCTTGCGATAAATATTCAGAGGAAATTGGCAATGGGTATCGCTTTTCGTCAGACTGAAATCAACATCAAGATTGCCAAGAAGCAAGGCAAGGAGATTTCCAAGCTTCTGCAGGACAAGGGATGGATTGCAGAGGATATGCCGTTGGATGCCGCAATGGCAGCTATTGGCTGGCATGGAAAATATCAAAAAACTCTGCTGATAATTGATGGGATTGATGTTGATAAAATAACCAAACAGGTATCCGAACAGTTCGAGGCTCTGGCTTCTTTTGTGCGAGATGGAAGCTTCGTCCGTTTTGAATCAGAGGAGAGCAGTAAAGACTACGCTCTATGTGTTTTCGAAGGGGGCAAGGCTCATGGCTATGGATGGTTGGGAACCCATGAAAAGACCGCAGTGGTTGCCGCCATCGGAACTGTGCCCAGCGGTCCATGGAATGAGTATATTCATGACGAATCGCCTTCCCGAGAGAAGCTGACAGATCATCGCTATTGGGCAGTGGTGGCTTGGGAAATGGCAGAAAATATTCAGTTCATTGCCCGGAGTTCCACGAGCTTCAGTGCCAAAGACAAGGATCAATCTTACTGGATCATCCGGGCTTGTGAGGAGGCAAAAACCTCCCTGATAGGGAAACGCCCTCTCCTTGTTCAGGATATCCAGATGTATGAGAAAGGTGTGAGCCAGGTTCCGCAGCGCATTACGAGCGATGTACATGAAATGAAGCTGCGCTGGCTAAAAGTGCCGCGCAAGAAGTTGGCAGCGCTGGATTTTGACATCAATGCTGATGAGCTACAGGAGCTTCTCCGTTATCGTGATACTTTTGCGCCTGGGAAAGAGTTTTTGGTTGATGGGCAGGAGGGTGTATATCAACCTGAAGTACTTGAATTCCTAGAATACCTGCGTCGAGCATCTTGGTTTCAGCAGCTTTGCAAGCTGGCGAAGGATGGCGAGAAACGTATGGAGATCATTACGGAATTTCATGGGCTGATGTCTGATGTAATGGAGTCTGCCGATATGAAGGAGCTTTTGTTTAATCTGCATTGGAGCGCTTCCGCTGAGAAGGGAAGCGCTGCCCTCGTTCCTGGCGTGAGCAGTCAAGTGATTTCTTCGTATATGGCTGGCGAAATCTACAACGCAATGCAGAGAATCAGCCAGCTGGCCGCGACAAAGTAAGGTTGCTGAGAGGCTTCTCTTGTAGGCGAAAGCACTCTGCTATCAACCGACCATGTAAAGCCTCAGTTAGCGGGCATCAGCACGTCGTGCCGAGCCCGACAGCCTCGGCGTCGGGGGCACTTTTCTTGACACGTTGCATGCGTTCAAAAGAAAGAGGGCCCTGGTTCCCCGGGGTCAAGCCATGGCTGCTGGCGGCAGGAGTCCTGCGTGATTTACCCGCCCACGCCCTTGCCCAGCGACAGTATTTCGCTCGCATGCACGATGGCTTGGGCAATCTCCTCCACCGAGCTGCGCCGGCTCATGGCCTGGGCGCGGATCATGTCGTAGGCCTGGTCTTCGTTGATCTGGTGGGTCTGCATGAGGATGGCCTTGGCTTCGGCCACGCGGCGCTGGCCCAGCAGCTTGGCCTGGAGCTTGGCGATGCGCTGCTGCTGCTGGCGTGATTCCTTGTGGTTTCTGCGCGCCAGCACCAGGGTGGACAGCAGGCCGAAGGAGCGGATGGGCGTGGGCAGGATGGCCTGCACTTGCAGTTCCAGCACGGCGGAGACGATGGTGGGGTTCTCGTAGTTGACCACGGCGATGGCGGTGGGCGGGCTCTCTCCCTCGCCCTGGGTCCAGGTGTAGTTCAACTGCAGGTGGTCGGGGCGAACGGCCAGGAAGACCACGTCCGTGCCTTCGGGCAGGCTGGGCTGGGGCGGCCAGATGGCCTGGACCTGGCAGCCTATGCGCTGCAGTTGCTGGGCCAGCAGTCGGCCGTCCGCGTCGTCGGGGTGGACGACGGCAATGCGCAGCTGGCGCAGTTCCTTGAGCTGGGGCGAGGTGGCGCGCAGCAGCGGCTTTCTTTCCAGCAGCGGCCGGCCTGTGGCAGCGCTGCCGGTTTCCTTGTTCGGTGCGGCATCCACGCTCAGTTCTCCAGGGCACCGAGGCTGGCAGTCCAGTCGCCCAGTGAATGGGTCACCAAATAGGGGTCGGGCGAGACGGCCCGGGTGGCTTGGCGCACGATGGTGAAGCCGCCTTGGGCATTGGCGCGGCCCACGCGCGGGTACAGCCAGGTGTGGTGGTTGCCGGGATCGAGCCGGATGCGGCCCTGGGGCGCGTCGAACTCGCTGCCCAGCAGATGGGGCAGCAGATCGCCGATGCGGTCGCTGCCGGCCTGGCGGAAGGCGTTGGCGAACAGGTGCATCTGAAAGTAGGCGGCTTCCCAACACAGGTTGGGCCGGCAGTCGTCGCCCAGGCGCTGGCGCAGCCGGGCCAGGCAGCGCGCATTGGCCGGTGAATCGATGGACTGGAAGTAGGGCGCGGCCGTGAAGTGGCCGGCCGCCACGTCGGCACCCATCTGGGCGATCTCGGCCTCGGAGGTGGTGAGGCTGGCAATCGGCATGGTCTGCGGATTGAAGCCTGCCTCTGCATAGGCGCGGTAGAGGCTGGCCGTGGAGTCGCCGACCACGGTGGAGAAGATGAAGTCCGGCTGCCTTGCGCGGATGTCCTGCATGATGGCCGCGTAGTCGCGCTCGGTGGCGTCCAGCGGCAGGTAGTGTTCGCCCAGCTTGTCGCTGCCCGGGTGCTGCATGACCAGCTCGCCCATGATGCGGTTGGACTCGTAGGGATAGATGTAGTCCGAGCCGATGAGGTAGACCCGCGCGCCGAAGCTGCTGGTCATGTAGTCGGCCAGTTGCACGCTGTTCTGGTTGGGCGCGGCGCCCGTGTAGATGACATTGCCCGAGAACTCGAAGCCTTCGTAGAGCGTCGGATAGAACAGCAGCCGGTTCCACTTCTCGACGATGGGGATGACGGCCTTGCGGCTGCTGGACATGTAGCAGCCGAAGATGACGTTGATGCCGTCGCGCACGATGAGCTGCTCGGCCAGGGCCGCATAGCGGGCCGGCGTGGAGGCCGGGTCGTAGCGCACGGCGACCAGTTCACGCCCCAGCAGGCCGCCCGACTCGTTGATTTCGTCGATGGCCAGCTGCGCGCCCTGCAGCTGGGACTGGCCGATGGTCGATGTGGTGCCGGTGGCCGAGTAAAGAATGCCGACTCTGACGGGGTCGTTCATGGGTTCCTTGTATGCCAGGTGCTGGCGTGCGTTCGTTGCAGGCTTCAGGTTAATCGAGATTTCCGTGGCGCTTGCCGTGGTCAGCGGCCGGCTGCGAGCCTTGCGCCCATCTGGGACAGCCGCCTTGGCAGATGCCGCGCGTCGTCGGCAATGCCGTAGTTGCGCCCGCCAAAGATGTGGCGCACATAGCCGTCGGCCTGGCTGTCCACGGCCAGGCAACTGATGCGTATGCCTGCGGCGCGGGCCTGCTGCACGGCATGGCGCGCGTCTTCGATCAGGTAGCGGTCGTCATGCACGTCGATGTCGGCGGGTGCTCCATCGGTGATCACCAGCAGATGGCGCTGGCCGGCAGGCTCGGCCGCCAGCAGGCTGCTGGCGTGGCGCAGGGCGGCGCCCAGGCGGGTGGAATGGCGCCCCTGCAGTGCCTGCAACCGGGTGGCCGCTGCTGCGGCAAAGGGTTGGCCGAAGTCCAGCAGGCGCAGGTAGCGGACTTCGGCGCGCGTGTTGGACGAGAAGGCGTGGATGGCCAGGCGGTCCACGCCGGTCCTGCGGCCTGCGCGGGACTCGGCCAGCATGAGGGCCGCCTGTTTCTCCAGCTCCAGCAGGCTGGCGCCGTGGAGGCCGGGCGTGTTGACCGATTCGGAAGCGTCCATCAGCACGAGCACGCTGGTGGGGCGCGGGCCTTTGCCGGCCCGCATGAAAAGGCGAGGTTCCGGTCGCAGGTTCAGGCGGCGGTCCACCTGGACCTCGATGGCGGCATTGAAGTCCAGGTCGTCGCCCTCCCACTGGCGGCGCAGGCGCTGGCGCCGGTCCAGCTGGCGTGCGGGCGGCAGCGGCAGGGGCGGCAGTGTCTGTCTACCGGCCTGGGAGCCTTTGCCGGCCAGAGCCTCGGCCTGCCATGCGGGCAGGGTGTCGATGACGGTGCACCAGTCCGTCTTCAGGCGCTCCGACCTGCGGTCCCATTCGGGATAGCTGTGGCGCGACAGTTCCAGGCCTAGGTCCAGCGACTGGCCTTCCTGTGCATCGGACTGCTGTCCTGCGCCGGCCGATGGAGGAGGGGCCGCGCGCGCAGCGGACTGCTGCAGCGCGAGTGTGTCTTCCTCGCCCTGAGGCGGCTCCGGATGCTGCCAGAGATAGCTGTTGTCATCACGGTAGGTGCTGGGCACGGCATGGTGCTGAGGGTCCATGCGCACGCGCATCTGTCCCAGGTCGTTGGCCAGGATGGAGGCAATGGCCCGGAATGCGGCGTAGTCCTCCAGCCCGTGGCGCGTGGCGGTGTCCTCGAACAGGTCACGGGCCTTGTGGATCCAGTGGTTGCCGTCCATGCGCTCTGGCCACAGCAGCATGCGGTCCAGCCGGGCCATGAAGGCGGCAAAGCCCAGGTCGGATGGGTCGGGCTCGGGGGCGATGCAGGCCTCAAACCAACGGCGCACGCCGGGGTGCTGCAGGCACAGCAGCCGCTCCACGCGCGCATCTTCCAGTGCGCCCACCACGGCCTGGCCCATGGGCTTGAGGGCGCTGCTGTCCTGGCGGGCGGGCGAAAAGCGCAGGTGGGCTGCGGCATGGGCCATCGTCGCTGCGTGCAGGTGTGCCTGAATGGGCAAGTTGGCGGGAATCAGCAGCCGGGCAGGCTGGCTGATCAGCACGGCGCGCGGCGGCAGGGCGTGGGCCTGGCCCGGCGCCGGGGCACTGGCCGGCGCCCTGGCCAGCGCCTGCACGGCGACAGGCTGGCGCGCGAGGCCGCTGGCCAGCAGGCCCAGCGTGTGCAGCAGACGGGACTCTTCGGGCAAGGCAGCGGAGACGATGGCCATGGCGCGCGGCCCTCAGGCGCCGAACTCGGCTTCGACCAGCTGGCGCAGCGCGGCGGCGGTGTCGGGGTCGTCGGTCAGGGCGCTGGTGATGGTCATGTCGCAGCTGTCATGCACCGAGACGCCGTCGCGCATCAGCAGGCCCGCGTAGATCAGCATGCGGGTGGAGGCGCCTTCATCCAGGCCCCGGTGGCGCAGTTCGCGCGTGCTGCGCGCCAGACTGACCAGGCTGCGAGCGGTGGCCGGGGCAATGCCGGTCTCGTGGGCCACGATGTCGGCCTCGATCTCGGGCGCCGGGTAGTCGAAGTCCAGCGCCGCGAAGCGTTGGCGCGTCGATGGCTTCATGTCCTTGGCGCTGCTCTGGTAGCCGGGGTTGTAGGAAACCACCAGCTGGAAGTCGGGGTGCGCGTGGACCACCTCGCCCTTCTTGTCCAGCGGCAGGGTGCGGCGCGCGTCGGTCAGCGGGTGGATGACGACGGTGGTGTCCTGGCGGGCCTCCACCACTTCGTCCAGGTAGCAGATGCCGCCGTGGCGCACGGCCAGGGTCAGCGGGCCGTCGTGCCAGGCCGTGCCGTCGGCATCCAGCAGGTAGCGGCCCACCAGGTCGGAAGCCGTCATGTCCTCGTTGCAGGCCAACGTGACCAGGGGGCGCTTGAGCGCCCACGCCATGTACTCCACAAAGCGCGTCTTGCCGCAGCCCGTGGGGCCCTTGAGGATGAGCGGCATGCGGTGCTGGTAGGCCTGCCGGTACAGCTGCACTTCGCGGCCCGAAGGGCGGTAGAAGGGCTCTTCCTCGATGCGGTAGGCCGCCAGCGGGTCGGCGGCCTGGCTGGCAGGAGCGTGCAGCGGGCCTGTGGTTGTTGTCGTGCTCATCTTCACTCTTCACCTTTCCGTGTTCATGGGCGGGCCTGCCCCCGGGCCTGCAGGCTCGGAGGCAGGACGCTGTCAGCGGTGTTTGGGCGCCTCGTGCGGAATGCCTTCGATGGGGCATTCGGGCGTGCCTACGGTGGTGCGCGTGAAGGACTCCACCATCTCGCGCGTGCCCTCGGGATCGTTGACCCACTGGCTGTAGAAGTTGTAGGGGCAGGCGGCCACGCCCTTGTCGCCGTCGCCGGAGTTGATGGTGCCGGTGTAGCCGCGGTGCACGAGCTTGAACAGATGGTTCTGAGACTGGCCGTTCTTGCGCGCATCGCGGATCAGGTGCTTGGACAGTTCGGCGTACTGGATGCCCATCTCCTCCTCGCCGGTCTCGCCCAGGGTGCGGCCGTCGAAGCCGATGATGGCCGAGTGCCCGAAGTACGAGTACACGCCGTCGAAGCCCGCCGCATTGGCCACGGCCACGTAGCAGTTGTTCATGAAGGCCATGGCCTTGGAGACCATGATCTGCTGCTCCTTGGCCGGGTACATGTAGCCCTGGCAGCGCACGACGAGCTCGGCGCCGCGCATGGCGCAGTCGCGCCAGATCTCGGGGTAGTTGCCGTCGTCGCAGATGATGAGGCTGATCTTCAGGCCCTTGGGGCCCTCGCTCACATAGGTGCAGTCGCCCGGGTACCAGCCCTCGATGGGCACCCAGGGCATGATCTTGCGGTACTTCTGCACGATCTCGCCCTGGTTGTTCATGAGGATCAGGGTGTTGTAGGGCGCCTTGTTGGGGTGCTCCTCATGGCGCTCGCCGGTCAGCGAGAACACGCCCCAGACATTGGCCCTGCGGCAGGCGTCGGCGAAGATTTCTGTCTCTTCGCCCGGGATGGCGCTGGCCGTGTCGTACATCTCCTTGGCGTCGTACATGATGCCGTGCGTGGAGTACTCGGGAAAGATCACCAGGTCCATGCCCGGCAGGCCGCGCTTCATGCCTACCAGCATGTCCGCGATCTTGCGGCAGTTGTCCAGCACCTCGGCCTTGGTGTGCAGGCGCGGCATCTTGTAGTTGACCACTGCCACGCCGACGCAATCGTTGCTGCTGGAAATATCTCCGTGTCTCATGCTGCTGCTCCTGAAGGGGTTGAGGGGGCGGCGTGCGGCATCGCTGCCCCTTCGATTCCCGGCCAACAAAAAAAGGCCCGAACCGCTCCAGGTCAGGGAGCGGTTCGGGCCTTGTTGCCCGACATCGGCGCTGGCAGCTTTGGCAGCGGATGTCGTCTTGTCGGTGATGCGGGAATGAACCGGGGCGATGCCTTATCGCCGTGCATGCATTGTTGCCATGCACCCGCCCCGCGCATATACGTCATATGCCGGTTGTGGCGGGCGCGATGCCGTGGTATTTCCCGCGCGCGCTCTGCGCCCTGGTCCCTCAGAAGGACCCGAACATGGTGCCGAGCGTGATCACCAGCACCAGGGCCAGCAGTGGCGCGCCAATGGTCATGATGGCGATGTTGCCGTACGACTGGCGGTGCGTGAGGCCGCAGATGGATAGCAGCGTGATGATGGCGCCGCTGTGCGGCAGGGTGTCGAAGCAGCCGGCCGCCATCACGGCCACGCGGTGCAGCAGCTCGGGGCTGATGCCCAGCTGGGCGGCCATGGCCAGGTAGTCCTTGCCCAGCGTGGACAGTGCAATCGACAGGCCGCCGGACGACGACCCCGTGATGCCTGCCAGCACGTTCATGGCCACGGCCTCGGAGATCAGCGGGTTGTGGGGCGCCACGTTGAGCACGGCCTCGCGGATGATGGCAAAACCGGCCAGGCTCGCGATGACGGCGCCGTAGCCCACTTCCGAGGCGGTGTTGAAGATGGGCAGCATGGAGCCCAGCACGCCCTTGTTCACCGATTCCTTGAGATTGCGCCAGCGGCCCAGGCCCAGCAGCACCAGTGCGGCGCAGGCCACGGCCAGGGACAGGATCAGCGCCCACAGGCCCGTCTGCTTGGCCGGGTTCACGGCAGGAAAACGGTCCTTGAGGAAGCCCAAATCCATTTGCGGGAACACGCCGTAGGTCAGCAGCGCGTTGACCGCGATCACCAGCACCAGCGGCAGCAGGGCCAGCAGCAGCGGCAGGTCCCGGCGGCTGTGCAGGGCGGGGCCGCTTTCGTCATGCAGGCCCTGCTCGACGGCATCGTCATGGTCGCCGTAGCCTTCGCCGGCCACGCGCGCCTTGGCCGCGCGCGACTGCAGCCACCACAGGCCCAGGGCCAGCATGGTCATGCCGCCGATGATGCCCAGGCCCGGCGCCGCGAACACGTTCGTGCCGTAGTAGGGAATGGGAATGGCGTTCTGGATGGACGGCGTGCCCGGCAGCGCCGTCATGGTGAAGGTGAACGAGCCCAGCGCGATGGTGGGCGGTATCAGCCGCTTGGGCACATGGGCCGCGCGGAACAGCGACTTGGCAATCGGATAGATGGCAAAGGCCACCACGAACAGCGACACGCCGCCATAGGTGAGCACGGCGCAGGCCAGCACCACGGTGAGGATGGCGTGCTTCTCGCCCAGCACGCGCATGATCCAGTGCGATATCGCGGTGGCTGCGCCCGAGTCGGCCATCAACTGGCCGAACAGCGCGCCCAGCAGGAACACCGGGAAGAACTGCAGCATGTAGTTGCCCAGGGCGCCCATGAAGGTGCTGGTGTACAGCGGCAGCATGTGGCCCAGGTCGCCGGACAGCAGCACGGCCACGGCGGCCATCAGGGGGGCCAGCAGCAGCACGGAGATGCCTCGATAGGCCAGGAACATCAGTCCCGCCAGTGAAATCACGATTGCCAGGGTACTCAAATCGTCTCCAGTCCAGTAGTTCTAGTCAAAAAGACAGAATAAAGGTGGATGGATGACAATTTGGCGTAATTGGCGTGCTTTGTAGATGACTTGGCGCAATATGTCGCCACGTTTACCCGTGTTCCCAGGCATTGGCGTGCGATTGCTGCCCCAGACGCCGGTGCTGGCCGGGGGCGTTTCCGACCCGGCCTGTGTGTGCCGTGAACAGCGCTTGATCAGCGCCTGATCACGGGGTTTTCGCCGGGGGTGTTTGCCCGCCGCTTCGCGCACGATGAATCGTTGTGGATGTATCGGCTCTGGGTGTGGCCCGGTGCTCTGCCATGCTTGCGTGTTCGTCACGCCACAGCATTTTTTGCATGGCAGAAAACGCAGGGGCTCCAAGCCGTTTCCCTGTGAAAACAGGGCCTGAATGCCGCTGTAAAACCCTAAGTCTTCTACAAGACTTAAAAAATCCGGCAGGTTCCGCTTAGAATTTTGTATTGTGGGATCGCATTGCAGAAAACGCCGGGGCAGCATGCTGGCGCGACGGGGCATTGCGTGACGGTCCTACAGCGTCAGGCTGCACCGGCCCGTTTCCCCTAGCGGATGCCCGGTTCGACGGCCTGCGGCGCGACCCCTACCTTTTTCACTACCTGAGACAAGAGATGAGCACGCAGCAACCCACCATCATCTACACCCTGACCGATGAGGCCCCGCGCCTGGCCACCAGTGCCTTCCTGCCTGTGGTGCGCGCCTTTGCAGCACCCGCCGGCGTGAATGTCGAGACCGCCGACATCTCCGTGGCCCACCGCATCCTGGGTGAGTTCTCCGAATTCCTGGCCGAAGACCAGCGCGTGGCCCACACCCTGTCCGAGCTCGGCAAGAAGACGCTGGAGCCCGATGTCAACATCATCAAGCTGCCCAACATCAGCGCCTCCGTGGCCCAGCTGACGGCTGCCATCAAGGAGCTGCAGGGCAAGGGCTACGCACTGCCCGACTACCCCGAGAACCCGTCCAACGACCAGGAAAAGGACATCAAGGCGCGCTACGGCAAGTGCCTGGGCTCGGCCGTGAACCCCGTGCTGCGTGAAGGCAACTCCGACCGCCGCGCTCCCGCCGCCGTCAAGAACTACGCCAAGAAGCACCCGCACTCCATGGGCGAGTGGAAGCAGTGGTCGCAAACCCATGTCTCGCACATGGAGCACGGCGACTTCTACCACGGCGAAAAGTCCATGACCCTGGACAAGGCCCGCGACGTCAAGATGGAGCTGACCACCAAGAGCGGCAAGACCGTGGTGCTCAAGCCCAAGGTCGCGCTGCAGGCCGGCGAGATCATCGACTCCATGTTCATGAGCAAGAAGGCGCTGTGCGACTTCTACGAAAAGGAACTGGACGACTGCCGCGACGCCGGCATCCTGTTCTCGCTGCACGTCAAGGCCACGATGATGAAGGTCTCGCACCCCATCGTGTTCGGCCACTGCGTGAAGATCTACTACAAGGAAGCCTTCGAGAAGCACGGCAAGCTGTTCGACGAGCTGGGCGTCAACGTCAACAACGGCATGTCCACGCTGTATGAGAAGATCGAGACGCTGCCCGCCTCGCTGCGCGAAGAGATCATCCGTGACCTGCACGCCTGCCAGGAACACCGTCCCGCGCTGGCCATGGTGGACTCCGCCAAGGGCATCACCAACTTCCACTCGCCCAACGACGTGATCGTCGATGCGTCCATGCCCGCCATGATCCGCCAGGGCGGCAAGATGTGGGGCGCCGACGGCAAGCCCTACGACTGCAAGGCCGTGATGCCCGAGTCCACCTTTGCCCGCATCTACCAGGAGATGATCAACTTCTGCAAGTGGCACGGCAACTTCGACCCCAAGACCATGGGCACCGTGCCCAACGTGGGTCTGATGGCGCAAAAGGCCGAAGAGTACGGCTCGCACGACAAGACCTTCGAGATCGAGGAAGACGGCGTTGCCAACATCGTCGACCTGGCCACCGGTGAAGTGCTGATGAGCCAGAACGTGGAGCAGGGCGACATCTGGCGCATGTGCCAGGTCAAGGATGCGCCCATCCGCGACTGGGTCAAGCTGGCCGTCACGCGTGCCCGCAACTCCGGCATGCCTGCCGTGTTCTGGCTGGACCCCTACCGTCCGCACGAGGCCGAGCTGATCAAGAAGGTCAACACCTACCTCAAGGACTACGACACCACGGGCCTGGAAATCCACATCCTGTCGCAGGTCCGCGCCATGCGCTACACGCTGGAGCGCGTGGCCCGCGGCCTGGACACCATCTCGGTGACCGGCAACATCCTGCGCGACTACCTGACCGACCTGTTCCCCATCATGGAACTGGGCACCTCCGCCAAGATGCTGTCCATCGTGCCGCTGATGGCCGGTGGCGGCATGTACGAAACCGGTGCCGGCGGCTCCGCTCCCAAGCACGTGCAGCAGCTGGTGGAAGAAAACCACCTGCGCTGGGATTCGCTGGGCGAGTTCCTGGCACTGGCCGTGTCGCTGGAAGACCTGGGCATCAAGAACGGCAACGACAGCGCCAAGCTGCTGGCCAAGACCCTGGACGAAGCCACCGGCAGGCTGCTGGACGAGGACAAGTCGCCTTCGCGCCGCACCGGCGAGCTGGACAACCGCGGCAGCCAGTTCTACATCGCCCTGTACTGGGCACAGGCCCTGGCTGCCCAGACCGAGAACGCCGAGCTGGCCGCCAAGTTCGCTCCCCTGGCCAAGCAGCTGGCGGACAACGAGTCCAAGATCATCGAAGAGCTGCGCGCCGTGCAGGGCAAGGCCGTGGACATCGGTGGCTACTACCAGCCCGACGTGGCCAAGATGGACGCCGTGATGCGCCCCAGCGCCACCTTCAACGCCGCCATCGACGCGCTGCGGTAAGCCACTTCGCCTTTGCCGGGGCCAGACCCCGGCAGGCTTGAAGCATGACCGGCCGGCCCGCAAGGGCGGCCGGTTTTTTCATGCCGACATCGGCAGAAAACCGCAGGCGAAAAAAAACCGGCCCAGAGAGCCGGTTTTCTTGGAATTGGACGCTATCAGTAGCGACCGCCGCCGTGGCCGCCATTGCCATAGCCGACGTCGGCACGCTTGCCTGCATAGCCTTGCGGGCTGTAGCCACCCGAGCTGCGGCCTTCTTCGCGAGGACGCGCCAGGTTCACGACAATCGAGCGTCCGTCCACGGACATGCCGTGCAGGCCGGTGATGGCGGCCTGGGCGACTTCGGCAGAAGCCATCTCCACAAAACCGAAGCCCTTGGAGCGGCCGGTTTCGCGGTCCATCATGACCTTGGCGGAAGCCACGCTGCCGAATTCGGCGAAGTTGCTTTCCAGGCTGGAGTCGGTCACGGAGTAGGGCAGATTGCCCACGTAGATTTTGGTGGTCATAGGAAAACCTCTTTGCTTAGATGTGCGCAAACGGGCGCACCGTTGGAATGCAGGCGGAGGACTGTGCAATCCGCCGCAGGAAATGGATAGGGGTTCGCAGCAAGCGGGCCATCAGCACGCAGGCGGGTGCTGCATGCAGGTCTGAAGCCAGCCTTGGGTGACGGCAAACAGCCGTGCCGCTTCGCTGGAGGCGAATGCCTTGTCGAAACGGAATACGCGGCAGTAGCTGCCGTTGCCCTGGGAGCGATGGACCGAGAAGGAGGCACGGAAGCGGCCGCAGTCGGTCGGGTGTGTCGAGGGCGAGACGACGTACTTGCCCATGGGAATGCCGGTGTTTGAAATGTGGTTCAGTCAGGTTCGCAGCCTTGAAAAGGCCTGCGTGAGCATCTAGGAACTCGGTTGGCTGCAGCTCTACAGACCAACTGGGCGACAAAGGTCGCGAAACACATCCTGCAGGAAGCGGCTGGCAAGCCGTTGCGCGGGAGATGTGGTTGCCGACTCAGGTACTGGGTACGGGTCTCGACAACGGTGCTGACTATATCCTGTTGAATATTTAAACGCAACTTAATATTCTTTTTAATTGTAAAAACCTGCCTGACAGCCGTCGTTTTGTTATGTTATAACGTCACAATTCTGATGTGGCGCAACATCGCCAACCGTTTTCTGGAACAGGAAATCACCATGCCCACCCCTTTGACCGCCAACCAGCAACGGGTGCTCGACGCCCTGCGCCAGGCCGGTGCACCGCGCACGGCCTATGCACTGCTCGACCAGCTGCGTGACCACGGGCTGAGCGCCCCCACGCAGGTCTACCGCGCGCTGGACAAGCTGGCCGAGCAGGGCGTGGTCCACCGCCTGGAGTCGTTGAACGCCTATGTGTGCTGCTCGCACCCGGATGAGGGCAGCCATGACTTCTCGGCCTTTGCGATCTGCGACAGCTGCGGGCAGGTGGACGAGTTTGTCGACGACGCGCTCAACCGCTGCCTGGGCAGTTGGGCGCATGGCCATGCGTTCGCGCTGGCCCATTCGAACATCGAACTGCATGGCAAGTGCTCTGCCTGCACTGCGCTGCACGCCTGAGGCCCTGCCTGCCGCACGCGGCTGCAGTGCCAGCAGCGTGCTCCCTTTCCCTGCTTGAGAGATTCCATGATGCATACCGTAGCGCCGGTTCAGCCGCCGCATGCCCGATTGCCGGTGACCGTACTGTCGGGCTTTCTGGGCGCGGGCAAGACCACCTTGCTCAACCACATCCTGCACAACCGCGAAGGTCGGCGCGTGGCCGTCATCGTCAACGACATGTCCGAGGTCAACATTGACGCGGCCCTGGTGCGTGATGGCGGGGCCGACCTGTCGCGCACCGACGAAAAACTGGTGGAGATGAGCAACGGCTGCATCTGCTGCACGCTGCGCGAGGACCTGCTGGTGGAGGTGGCGCGGCTGGCGGGCGAGGGCCGCTTCGACCAGCTGGTCATCGAGTCCACGGGCATCTCCGAGCCGCTGCCGGTGGCCGAGACCTTCACCTTCGCGGGCGAGGACGGACGCAGCCTGGGCGATGTGGCGCGGCTGGACACCATGGTGACCGTGGTCGATGCCTTCAACTTCCTGCACGACTATGGCTCGCGTGACAGCCTGCGCTCGCGCGGCGAATCGCTGGGCGAGGAGGACCGCCGCACCGTGGTCGATCTACTGATCGAGCAGGTGGAGTTCTGCGATGTGATCGTGCTCAACAAGATCGACCTGGTCACCGATGAGGACTGCAGCCGGCTCATGGCCATCCTGCGCGGGCTCAACCCGCGTGCCAGGCTGGAGATCGCGTCCTTCGGCCAGCTGCCGCTGGATCGCGTGCTCGATACGGGGCTGTTCGATTTCGAGGAGGCTTCCAGGGCGCCGGGCTGGCTGCAGCAGTTGCGTGGCACGCACCAGCCCGAGACCGAGGCCTATGGCGTTGCCAGCTTTGTCTACCGCGCCCGCCGCCCCTTTCATCCCCGGCGCTTCTTCGGCCTGGTGCAAAGCGAATGGCCGGGCGTGGTGCGCTCCAAGGGGTTTTTCTGGCTGGCCAGCCATCCGGCGCTGGCCGGCTCCTGGTCGCAGGCCGGCGCCGTGGCCCGCCATGGCCCGGCCGGGCACTGGTGGGCCGCCGTGGAGGCCGAGCGCTGGCCGCGCGACCCCGAAAGCGTGCAGCGCATCCTGGACAAATGGGTCGATGGCGTGGGCGACGCGCGCCAGGAACTGGTGCTGATCGGCATGGGCATGGACGAGCAGGCGCTGCGCGCACGCCTGGACGAATGCCTGCTGACCGATGCGGAAATGGCCATGGGCCCGCAGGCCTGGGTGCAATGGGACAACCCGTTTCCCGACTGGAATTGAACGAATACCGCGCCGGCCTGGGTCGGCGCGGCCACTGGAGCCCCGAATGCTTGCACCTCTTCCCGATGTTTCCCTGACCGATCCCGCGCCCAGCCTCAGCCCGCTGCAATGGGTGGGCATGCAGGGCATAGACCTGCCCGTGACCGTGGCCGAGCCCGGCTACTGGCGCGAGCTGCATGCGCGTGCCGATGTGCAGGTCGATCTTCCTGCGGCCCATGTCAAGGGCATACACATGTCCCGGCTGTACCGCCAACTGGACAGCCTGGCCGAGGAATCCGCGCTGTCTGCCCTGGCGCTGCGCCATGCGCTGCAGGCCATGATCGACAGCCACCTGGACTGCCAAAGCCGCAGCGCCCGGCTGCGCCTGTCGCTGGACCTGCTGACCCAGCGGCCCGCCCTGGTCACCCACGATCTGTCGGGCTGGAAGTCCTATCCCGTGCGCCTGGACGCCACGCTGGCGCAGGGCGTGTTCCAGCTGCGGTTGCAGGTGGGCGTGGGCTATTCCTCGACCTGCCCCTGCTCGGCGGCACTGTCGCGCCAGTTGCTGGAGCAGGGCTTTTTGCAGGCCTTTGCGGGCGAGCCGCTGGTGGAGCCGGACCAGGTGGCTTCCTGGCTGCGCCGGCACGGCACGCTGGCCACGGCACACAGCCAGCGCAGCGAGGCCCAGGTCAGCGTGGACCTGGCCTGTGATGCGCCCGACCTGGGCATCCTGCCCCTGATCGCCCGCGTGGAGCAGGCGCTGGGCACGCCCGTGCAGACCGCCGTCAAGCGCGCCGACGAGCAGGCCTTTGCCGCGCTCAACGGCCGCAACCTGATGTTTGTCGAGGATGCGGCGCGCCGCATACAGGCCGCGCTGGAAGGCATTTACGCCCGGCCGCGCGTGCATGTGCGCCACATGGAGAGCCTGCATCCGCACGACGCCGTGGCCTGGGCATGACCGGCGAGCCGGCACCCGTTTCTCTTCAACCCAAGGAGTTTTCCATGCAAGTGCTCTCGTCCCTCAAGGAAGCCAAGCTGCGCCATCGAGACTGCCAGGTGGTGCGCCGCCGCGGCCGCATCTACGTCATCTGCAAGAGCAACCCGCGCTTCAAGGCCCGCCAGGGCGGCGCAAAGAACAGGCGCAAGGGATGATTCGCAAGAACCCGCGCGGCGACCTGCCGCGCATCCATGCCAGCGCCTTCGTGGACCCCACGGCCATCCTGTGCGGACTGGTGATCGTGGAGGAGAACGTCTTCATCGGCCCCTATGCGGTGATCCGTGCCGACGAGATGGATGCGGACGGCCACATCGACCCCATCGTGATCGGTGCGCACTCCAACATCCAGGACGGGGTGGTGATCCACTCCAAGTCCGGCGCGCGCGTCAGCGTGGGGCAGCACACCTCGATCGCCCATCGCGCCATCGTCCACGGGCCCTGCACCGTGGGCAATGGCGTGTTCATCGGCTTCAACAGCGTGCTGTTCAACTGCGTGGTCGATGACGGCTGCGTGGTGCGCTACAACGCCGTGGTCGATGGATGCCACCTGCCGCCAGGCTTTTATGTGCCGTCCACCGCGCGCATAGGCCCGGAGACCGACCTGTCCACGCTGGCCCAGGTGCCCGCCGACGCCAGCGATTTCTCCGAGGACGTGGTCCGCACCAACAACGAACTGGTGCGCGGCTACAAGGCCATCCACAATGAGTTCTGACCGGCCGGGAGGGCTGCATGTCCGATTCCGCTGACCTCAAGAACCTGGGGCTGAAGGCCACGCTGGCGCGACTGTGGGTGCTGGACATCTTTCGCCACGGGGCCGACCGGCATCTGGCGGCGGAGGAGGTCTATCGCCAGCTGCATGACCAGGGCCGGGGCACCAGCCTGGCCACGGTCTACCGCGTGCTGGCGCAGCTGGAGCAGGCCGGGCTGCTGCGGCACCAGCGCTTTGCGGCGGGCAAGGCGGTCTATGAACTCGATGACGGCGAGCACCATGACCACCTGATCTGCACGCGCTGCGGCCTGGTGCAGGAGTTCCACGATGCGGTGATCGAGCAGCGCCAGAAGCTGCTGGCGCGCTCGCATGGCTTTGCCATCGTGGAGCACTCCCACATCCTCTACGGGCGCTGCGTCAAGCCCGACTGCGAGCGGCTGGCGGGCCGGCAGGCGCCTACCGCTCCTTGAGGCTGCGCTGCGCACGCTCGCAGATGCGGCGCGTGGCGGGCACGGGCGATTCCTGGAGCCATTGCGCACACAGGGCGCGCACCCAGTCAGGCCGGCTCTTGGCCGCGTCGTTGAGCCAGTTGGCCACCGAGTCCTGCACATAGGGCGAGGCATCGGCGCGCAGCCGCTGCAAAAGGGGCAGGGCGATCTCCGGCTGCTGCTTGAGCGCCGCGATATGGCTGCACCAGACGCCGCGCGGCCGCAGGGCCTCGCTGGCGAAACGGCGCAGGCGGTCGGAGGGCCGCCTTGTCCACCGGGACAACTCGGCCACAGCCTGCGGCAGATCGCTGGCCAGATGCGGGCGCACGCCCATCCACGACCATTCGCGCACGCCGAAATGCGGGTCATCGGCCAGCGGCTGCAGCAGCTCCAGGCGCTGGCTCAGGGTCAGGCCCGGCTGCGCACCGGCCATGAAGCAGGCCCAGCCGCGCACCGTGTCAGAGCGGTGCGTGAGGCAGCGCTGCCAGCCGGCCTGGCCCAGCGCCTGCCACAGCAGGCCGCCAATGCACTCCATGCGCTTGAGAATGCCCAGCTGGCCCAGCGCCTGCGCCGTGTCCTCCAGTTGCGGCCACGCGTCGGGAAAGACGGCCTGCAGCAGCCGGGCCTGGTCCACGGCCAGGCTTTCGGTCAGCGTGGCGGTCTCGATCTCGCCCAGGGACAGGGCCTGCAGCAGTTCGGGAGTGATATCGACCTTGCGGTTGGCGCCCTTGCGCCGGGGGGCGGGCGCCTTCATGCGCTGGCCTCCACGCCTGCGGCGGCCTTGGCCAGCAGCTTTCCCAATTGGCCGCGTTCGGCGGGCGACAGGTTGGAAAACAGGCCGGCGATCCATTGGCTGTGCCGGGCAAACAGCTTGCGCGCCAGCTGGCGCCCCTTGGCGGTGAGCTGCACGCGCAGCGCGCGGCGGTCGGCCGGGTCGGGCAGGCGCTCGGCCAGGGCCTCGCGTTCCAGGCCGTCCAGCAGGCCGGTCACGGTGGCGCGGGTGATGCCGGCCTGCTCGGCCAGGTGGTTGGGGGCCAGCCCTTCGCTGGCGGATTCCAGCAGGAACAGCAGCACGAAGCGCCCTTCGGACAGGCCATGGGGCGCCAGCAGCGCGGCGCAGTCACGGTCGATGCGCGCAGCCAGGGACAGGGTCTGGAAGCACAGCCGCATGCTGTCCACGTCGTCCAGCTTGCGGCGCTCGGCCTCGGCCAGCAGGGCCTGGTATTTCTGTTCGAGTTGCATGTGGCAAGCATACAGTATGGCGGCTAACCATGTGGCTGCGCCTCCAGGCAAGCAGTGGTCTGTGCGCGATGGCTGCGCTTGCGGCGCAGCCTGCGCACGCCTATGAGCACGCCCGTGGCGCTCATCAGCAGGCCGCCCAGGCTGAAGGCCAGCAGCAGCGCATCCCACAGCGGCCGGCGCTGCAGCAGCGGCAGCCAGTCCCAGCTGTGCAGCATGGCGAACAGCCAGCGCTTGAGGCGCTGGGTGCCGTCCAGCCGGCCCAGCACCTGGCCCGTGTGCGGGTCGATGTGCACCCAGCTGGCCGCGGCATCGCCAAAGACCACGCGCAGAACGGGCAGGGGCTTGTCATGGCCGCCCATCATGGTGTGCTCGGCGCGCTCGTACCAGTACAGGTCGTGCGCGGTCAGCCATTCGCTGCGCAGCACGGGTGCGTCGATCAGCACGGCCGCGCGGTCCAGCAGGGCCTCGCGCGAATGGGCTGCGGGCGCGGCGCTGGCGCTGTCCAGCACCAGGGGCGTGCCGGCTGCGGGCTGGGCCAGCACCTCGGTGCGGCCTGCGGTGCGCAGCCAGCGCAGTTCGCGCACGGGACCGCCCGCCGCGGCGATCAGCGACTGCGGCGTGGCGTCGTCCCCGGTCAGGCGCAGCGGGCCCTGTTGCCACCGGGCCATGTGCAGTGGCGGCGTGCCCGTGTCGAACAGGCGCCAGGGGTTCATGGACATCAGGCCGCTGAAGATCCAGGCCAGCGTGGTCAGCGCGAACAGCAGGCCCGCCACATGGTGCCAGCGCATGGCGCGGCCCGGGTAGGGCGTGCGCAGGCCGCTGCGGTAGGGCTGCCTGAACCGCCAGCGCATCACCCCGACCACGGTGCCGGTGATGGCCACGGCAATGCCGACCAGCGACAGCACGTTGACGATGTCGGCCCAGGCGCCATCAAAGGCATTGCCCCTGAACATGTACAGCCAGTGCAGCCAGGCGCCCAGGTAGTTCCAGCCGCGCTCGGTGCGCGTGGCATCGCGCACCACCTCGGCCGTCCGGCCGGAGATGTACAGCAGCGTGCCCTCGGCATCGTCGAGCTGCACGCGGTGCAGGGGGCGGTGGATGTCCAGCGCGCGCGAGTGGCTGAAGGCATCCTCATCCACCGTGCCCAGGTAGTGCAGGCCCGTGCCGTCCCCCGCGAAGGCGCGGGCACTGGCCAGGGCCTGCGCCTGGCTGGTGGCGGGCAGCACCTGGCCGCTGGCCGCATCGATGGCCACGGGCTGGCGCCGCCCCTCGGGCGTGACCAGGTAGCTGGCACGGCCGGCGCTGCCGGCATGCAGGCGCAGGTCCTTGAGCGGGCCGTCGATGCCGGCCGCGCGCAGCGCCTCGGCGGGCGCGAGCAGGGCGGCGTTGCCATTGAGCGGGGGCAGGTGGCGCAGCCGCTCGGCCTGCGTGAGCTTGGGGTAGCCCACGTACATCATCACCATGCCCGAGACAAACCACAGCGCAAAGAACAGGCACAGGGCAATGCCCAGCCAGCGGTGCAGCAGGAACAGCCAGCGTTTGAGGTGAAGGCGCATGGTGCGTCTCCTGCTCAGAAGGCCACGCGCAGCGAAATGTCTGCCGTGCGCGGCGCGCCCAGGTAGGCCATGGTGCTGGTCAGGCTGGCGGCGTAGACGCGGTCCGTGGCATTGCGCAGCCGTGCAACCACGGTCATGCGCGGGTCGATGCGGTAGCTCAGGCCCAGGTCCAGCAGGGTGTAGGCGGGCCAGGACAGCGTGTTGGCCGCGTCGGCATAGATACCGCCCACCCGGCGCAGCCCGGCGTTGACCTCCAGCGCCGGCGTGATGCGGTAGCTGGTCCAGAGGTTGAGCACGCTGGCGGGCGTGTTCGTGGGTCGCTTGCCCGCCAGGGACACGCCGCCTTGCTGGTAGTTGTCATAGCGCGCGTCCACATGGCTCCAGTTGCCCTGGATGGACCATCGCGGCGTGGGCGCCAGGCCCATGGACAGCTCCACCCCGCGCGAGGACTGCTGGCCCACCAGCACCGTGCGCGTGCTGTCCTGCGGGTCCTGGGTGGAGATATTGCGGCGCGTGATGCGATAGACCGCCAGCGCCGCCGTTCCCTTGCCCCGCCAGAACGACAGCTTGCTGCCCGCCTCCACCTGGCGGCCCGTTGTCAGCCCGGTGTTGTTGATGGCATCGGCAAACGAGGCGCCCATCAGCATGCCCGACGGCGGATCGGCCGCCGTGGAGAACTGGGCGTAGAGATTGGCCTCGGGCGTGGCATCCCAGACCAGGCCCACGCGCCCGGTCGTCGGGCTATAGCTGCGGCTGTAGCTTGCGGGCAGCGCGGGCGTCACATCGCGCCGGTTGGTCAGGTCCACCTCGATGCGTTCATGGCGCAGCGCCGTCAGCAGGTGCAGGGCAGGAGTGAGGGCCGTGCGGTTTTCCAGGTAGAGCGCGGTGGTGGTGACCTTGTTGTCGCGGTCAGGCCTGAAGCCGGGTGCCATGCCGGGAATGTCGTAGAAGTTCTCTGTCGTGAAATCGTAGGGATTGATCGTGCTCACCGTGCCCGACAGGCTGTTCGGAAAGCGTGTCTGCCGGTTCACGCTCACATCCAGCCCAAAAGCCCATTCGCTGCGCCGGCCGGCCAGCTCGCCCAGGTAGCTGCCTTCGATGCGGTCACCCACCATGCGCTGGTCATGGCGCTGCAGCAGCGCCGCCGAGCGCACCACCGCGCTGTTGTCGGGCGTGAAGCGGTAGGTCTCCACGTTGCGGTAGTCGCGCAGCGCGTCATAGGCGTAGAAGGTGTTGCTCAGCTTGAGCCGGTCGCTGGCCCGCCATTCGGTGATGGAGCGCAGCCACTGCACGCGCTGGGCATACAGGCCGTCGGCGCTGTTGTAGTTCTTGCCTAGGGTCGCCTCGTCAATGCGCGCCTGGCCGCGCAGCGGGTTGAGCAGCGGCGTGCCCCAGTAGGGGCGGTCCACGCGCTCATGCTGGGCCTCGTAGGCCAGGGTATGCGTCAGGCCGCCACCCAGGTCGGACAGCAGCGAGGCCGCCAGCTGCGTGGAGCGCGACTGCGTGCCGCCCACCCAGCTGCCGGCGTCGCGGTGGTTGAGGTCCAGGCGCAGGTAATGGGTCGTGCCCTGGCTGTCAGTGGCATCGCCCAGGCGGCGGTTCAGCCCGACGGAGGCTTCCTTCAGCCCGTAGCTGCCCAGGCGCAGCTGGCCTTCGGTGAAGCTGTCGCGCTGGGCCAGCTTGGTGATGTAGTTCAGCGTGCCGCCCACGCCGCCTGCGCCGTAGAGAAAGCCGGAGGCGCCGCCCACGGCCTCCACCCGGTCGTAGATCCAGCTGTCCACGGGCCGTGCCGCAATGGAGTACTGCAGGTTGATGCCGTTGAACAGCTGGCTGACCGACCCCGTGCCGAAGCCCCGGTAGCTGATGCCGATGTTGCCGGGCGGGCTGTAGGCCGTGACGCCCGGAATGGAGCGCAGGATCTCCTGCGTGTCCTGGGCGCCACGCGCCTCGATGGCTGTGCGGTCCACGATGTGCACCGAGGCCGGCGTCTCGCGCGCCGTCAGGCCCAGGCGGCTGGCCGTGCCCACGGTCTTGTTCAGCGGCAGCAGGCCGTTGGCATCGGCCGTGGCCTGGTCAGAGACCTCGACGGGGGCCAGCGGGATATCGGCCTGTGCCTGCGCTTGCGCTTGCACGCCAGGCGTCCAGGCCGTGCCCAGCGCGCAGCACAGCGCTACGGCCAGGGGATGGGGGCGAAAGAGGGGTGCAGGCAGGCGCAGAGGCGCTGCCATCGCGGGGAAGGGGAAGGAATTCACGAACTGACTCCGGGTCTTGCGCCGCGCATGCGGCGCAGGCGGGCCGGGCGCGCATCAGCAGGCCCGGCGGCGATTCAAGAGAACACGGCAGTCAGCGGGGGAGGGCCGCGCGCCGGCAGCGGCGCGCGTGTGACGGAGGCAATGTGCGCCGCCACCAGCGGCAGCAGCGCGTGGGCCAGCGGCTGCTGGTGGGGCACGGCCATCTGCGGCAGGGCCGGCGGCGGTGCGCCAGCGGGCAGGCACATGGGGCAGTCGAGCTGGTGGTGGCCCATGCCCGGGGCTGCGCTGTCGCCCAGCGCCACCAGCTTGACGTCGCCGCTGGCCGTGCAGACCAGCTCGAATCCCTGGGGATGGACCAGGGGCGAAGCCACGGCAACGCCCAGCGTCACGGCAAACCAGGCCAATATCAGCCGGGTGAGCCAGAACGAGGAGCGAAGCGCTTGCATGGGCCGTGATTATGGCTTGGCGGGCGCGGGCGTGAACAGGCTGCCGCCCAGCTTGACGCCGGCCTTCAGGCCGCGCTTGGCGAACCAGCCCTGGTTCATCTCCAGCACATAGCGCACGGGCTTGGCCGAGCAGTGCGAGTCCTCGGTCATGGGCTTCATGTCTGCCAGGTTCACGATGGTGCCGTCATCGGCCACGAAGGCGGCGGTCAGCGGCAGCAGGGTGTTGCGCATCCAGAAGCACTGCACGGCAGGCACCTCGAAGACGAAGATCATGCCCTCCTGCTGGGGCATGTCCTGGCGGAACATCAGGCCGATGGCGCGCTCGCGGTCCGAGGCGGCCACCTGTGCGTCGATGCGGTGGATTCCGGCCGTCAACTCCACGCGGCGCAGGTTCATCTGGGGGCTGCCCTTGGGCTGTGCGCCTGCCGATACGGCGGCGCCGGCCAGGCAGGCGGCCATGAGCAACCGCTGCAGCGCGCGGCGGGAAAGGGATGTGTGGAGGGGTGTCGAAGGCTTCGTCATCTTGCACATTCTGTCGCAGGGGGCGCGTGGCCGGACGCAAAAATCGGCCTGGCCGGGCCATCAGGGCCGGGCGGGCGGCAAAAAGCCCGCAGGGCATTGCTGACTTGCGGGCTTTTTTTGAGGGGATGCCAGCGGGCATCCCGGCGCCTGGATCAGGCCACGGCCTTGTGTGCCTTCTTGGTGGAACGCTTGGCGTGCTTCTTGCCGGAATGCTTGCCGCTCTTGGCGACCTTGGCCTTCTTGGCTGTGTGAGCGGGAGCAGCTGCGGAAGCGGCCGTGGGAGCCGACATCGGCGTTTCGGGTGCTGCGGCGGCCTGTGCAAAGGCGCCTGCGGCAAACGAACCGGCGACCAGGACAGCGAGGAGTTTTTTCATATATGCCATTTCCTAGAAAAGCGGTAGAAGCCAAGTTGAACCAGACAGCGGTGCGAAATTGTTGATGCACCGCAGATGCTCAACGCACTGACTGTATCGCCGTTGACAGGAAGGCGACCCGATTGTCGTTAGAATTTTCTGCACCAAATTTGTGCCCATTCCGGGCATTCACTCTTGCCTCGTGCACCAGCCAACGGAGACCCGTCCCCATGAACCGCTTCCAGCACATCCAGGTGCCGGCCGAGGGCCAGAAGATCACTGTCAACGCCGACATGTCGTTGAACGTGCCAGACCAGCCCATCATTCCTTTCATCGAAGGCGACGGCACCGGCGTGGACATCACGCCCGTGATGATCAAGGTGGTGGATGCCGCCGTGGCCAGGGCCTATGGCGGCAAGCGCAAGATCCAGTGGATGGAGGTCTTCGCGGGCGAGAAATCCACGCGCATCTACGGCCCCGATGTCTGGCTGCCCGAGGAAACCATGCAGGCCCTTCGCGAGTACGTGGTCTCCATCAAGGGCCCGCTGACCACGCCAGTGGGCGGCGGCATCCGCTCGCTGAACGTGGCGCTGCGCCAGGAGCTGGACCTCTACGTCTGCCTGCGCCCCGTGCAGTATTTCAAGGGCGTGCCTTCGCCGTTGAAGGAGCCCGAGAAGACCAACATGGTCATCTTCCGCGAGAACTCCGAGGACATTTACGCGGGCATCGAGTACGAAGCGCGCAGCGACAACGCCAAGAAGCTCATCGACTTCCTGGTCAAGGAAATGGGCGTCAAGAAGATCCGCTTCCCCGAGACCTCGGGCATCGGCGTCAAGCCCGTGTCCATCGAGGGCACGGAGCGCCTGGTGCGCAAGGCCATCCAGTACGCCATCGACAATGACAAGCCCAGCGTGACCCTGGTCCACAAGGGCAACATCATGAAGTTCACCGAAGGGGGCTTCCGCGACTGGGGCTACGCGCTGGCCGCGCGCGAGTTCGGCGCCCAGCCCATCGACGGCGGACCCTGGCTCAAGTTCAAGAACCCGCGCACGGGCCGCGACATCGTCATCAAGGACTCGATTGCCGACGCCTTCCTGCAGCAGATCCTGCTGCGCCCGGCCGAGTACTCGGTGGTGGCCACGCTCAACCTCAACGGCGACTACATCTCGGACGCGCTGGCGGCCCAGGTTGGCGGCATCGGCATTGCGCCCGGCGCCAACATGTCCGACTCCGTGGCCTGCTTCGAGGCCACGCACGGCACGGCCCCCAAGTACGCGGGCAAGGACTATGTGAACCCGGGCTCCGAAATCCTCTCGGCCGAGATGATGCTGCGCCACATGGGCTGGCGCGAGGCGGCCGACCTGGTCATCAGCGCGCTGGAAAAGGCCATCCAGAGCAAGCAGGTGACCTACGACTTCGCCCGCCTGATGGACGGCGCCACCCAGGTGTCATGCTCCGGCTTTGGTGAGGTGATGATCTCCAAGATGGATTGACGGGCGCCCGCGCTCCATGAAAAAACCGCGCCAGGGAGCGGTTTTTCTTTGACGGGCGTTGACGGGT
The DNA here is from genome assembly GCF_043104705.1 of Delftia sp. WSY_10. Lineage (NCBI taxonomy): Bacteria > Pseudomonadati > Pseudomonadota > Betaproteobacteria > Burkholderiales > Comamonadaceae > Delftia > Delftia sp. WSY_10. The sequence goes on from NZ_JBICKY010000050.1 coordinate 28,781, forward strand.
CAGCTCTTGGGTAGCGCACAGCCATCGGGCCCGCAGTCCTCGCCTTGGGGCGCGGTCTGCTCGCCGGCGGTGATGGCCGCCACCTGCTGCACCCACTCGCCCAGCTGCGTTGCCCAGCCCTGTGCATCGCCCAGCCAGGGACCGATGTCGATGCGCTGGATGGCGCGCTGGCCCGGCTGCTCGGCCTCGGGGTGGTCGAACTCCAGCGCGAAGGTCGGGAAACCCTGGCCCTGTGCCAGGTTCAGCCATTCGCGCGCCTGGGTGATATGCGCCTGGGTGGCAGCGCCGGACAAGCGCTGGAAGGCCTGGGCAAAGGCCTCGCCGTCCAGTCCCAGGTCACGGGCCAGTTCCTGCAGCACGGCGGGGTCGCTGATGCGGCGGCCTTCCACGTAGTGGGCCTGCTGCTGGCGCGCCAGCATGTCCAGGCCCCGGCCCGCCAGTTCCTCGGCGGCCAGCAGCGCCGTGGTGGGCGGCTCCGAGTCCAGCACGGCGCCCAGGTCGTTGAGCAGGCCGTCGAAGTAGGCAGGGCCGAACGGCTGGCCCGTCATCTCGGCAATGCGCTGGTCGTGCGGCATCACATGGCCGCGCCAGTCGGCCGTGATGGTGCGGGTGTGGGCGCCCGTGAGCATGCCGCCGCCATGCCATTGCAGCGTGACGCCGGGCACGCTGCGCGCGGCCTTGACCAGGGGCGCGGCGGCATAGCACCAGCCGCACAGCGGGTCGAAGATGTAGTGAAGGACAAAGGGCGGCTGCGCGGTCGTGGTCATGGCAGGAGCGGGCTGTGATGAAGGCGCCCACTGTAGCGGCTATTGGCTTGCCCGTGACGGGGCAGGGCCGCAGGCAGAATGGGCGACTGCCGCCGTGCAGCCACCGTGCTGCCATCGTCGCTCCTGTCTGCATTGCCATGCGCCTCAAGTCCACGCCGCCTCCGTCCGATCCGTCCGACCCGTCCGCTTCCTCTGCACCGGCCGCCGAGCCCAGTGTCCAGTCCGTCGCCCGGCGCGGCATGCTGGGTTTTCTGCTGTTCTGGCTGCTGGTCATGGGCGTGCTGTACTGGGCCATGCAGATGTACCTGAAGCCGGCCGGCGTCAAGGTCCAGGCCGATGGCACGGTGGCCATTGCGCGTGACCGCGACGGGCATTTCCGCGTGGAAGGGGCCGTCAACGGGCAGCCCGTGCTGTTCCTGGTGGACACGGGCGCCAGCATGGTCGGCGTGACCGAGCCGCTGGCCGAGCGCGCAGGCCTGGACGGCGGCGAGCCGGTTCGCTTTCGCACCGCCAATGGCGAGCGCGACGGCCGCATGGTGGTGGCCGAGCAGGTGCGCGTGGCCTCCCTGGTGGTCAGCGGCCTGCGCGTGGGCACGGGCTATACGGGCAGCACGGACAGGGATGCGCTGCTGGGCCAGAACTTCCTGCGCCAGTTCGATGTGGAAATACGCGGCGACCGCATGCTGATCCATCCGCGCGGCAGCGGGTCTTCGCCCAAGCAGTAAGCAACCAACTAACTAAGTAAGTAAGTAAGGGAGAGGGACATGACAAACAACGGCTTTCGCACCGACAGGCGCAGATGGCTGCAGACGGGCGCAGGCCTGGCGGCGCTGGGCTGCACGGCCTGCGCCAGCGTGGGGCAGGGCGGTGCCTTCTCCACCGGCACCGGCACTGGCACCGGCCTGGCCGAGGACCTGGGCGAACGCCTGGACCAGGGCGTGCAGAGCGGAGAACTGGCGAACCTGCACGCCGTCGTCGTGATGCGCCACGGCCGGCTGGCGCTGGAGCGCTATTTCGAGGGTGAGGACGAACGCTGGGGCGAGCCGCTGGGCAAGGTGGCCTTCAACGCCGACTCCCTGCACGATGTGCGCTCGGTCAGCAAGAGCATCGTCGGCCTGCTGTACGGCATGGCCTTGGCCGAGGGCAAGGTGCCCGCGCTGGACACGCCCCTTGTCCAGGCTTTTCCCGCCTACGGCGATCTGGCGGCCGATGGGCGCCGGCGCGCCATCCTCATCTCCCATGCCCTGGGCATGACCATGGGCCTGCAATGGGACGAGGACCTTCCGTATTCCGACCCGCGCAACAGCGAAATCGCCATGGAGCGCAGCAGCGACCGCTACCGCTACGTGCTGGAACAGCCCATCGTCGCCCCGCCCGGCGAACGCTGGTGCTACAGCGGCGGGGCGACGGCCCTGCTGGGCCACCTGATCGCGCAGGGCAGCGGCATGCCCCTGTTGGACTATGCGCGGCACAAGCTGTTTGCTCCGCTGGGCATCGACAAGGCCGAGTGGACGCCTGGCACCAACGGCGAGGCGGCCGCCGCCTCCGGCCTGCGCCTGCGGGCGCGGGACCTGGCCCGCATCGGCCAGCTGGTGCTGCAGCAGGGTGAATGGCAGGGACGGGCGCTGGTGCCCCGGCATTGGATTGTGCAATCCATTCAGCCGCGCGTGGACGCCTGGCCCGGCCTGCGCTACGGCCACCACTGGTACGTGGGGCAGACCCGCGCCGGCCTGGCGTACTACATGGCCATCGGCCTGGGCGGGCAGCGGCTGGTGGTCGTGCCCCAGCATTCGCTGGTGTATGCCGTCTTCATGGGCAACTACGACAGCCCCCAGCAGGTGCAGCGCGTGGCGGCCGTGCAGGGCCTGGTCGCCGCTGCCTTGCGGTGACTGCCTTGCCCTGACAGCCGTGCGCGGGCACGGCGGGCGTGCGAGAATCCCCGCTTCCAAGGTCGGCCGCATGCCCGGCTCGCGCAAGCAGGGCGCGAAGCGGGGCGGGCCGGTGCGTGTCGAGGCTCGATCCACTTTCCTGGTTCCGGTGCCGGCCCATGAGCCCCAGAGGCCATGGCGCCGGTTGTTTCTGCCTCCCGCATGATCGCCAGATCACCGTTTGCCCGTGTCCCACCGCCAGCCCATCCGCATCGCCGACCGCCACCAGTTCGACACCCTGATCGACGCCCGTTCGCCTGCCGAATTCGCGCAGGACCACATTCCCGGTGCTATCAACTGCCCCGTGCTCGACAACGAGGAGCGCGCCCGGATCGGCACGATCTACAAGCAGGTCAGCCCCTTCGAGGCCAAGCGCCTGGGCGCGGCCATGGTCTCGGCCAACCTGGCGCGCCATCTGCAGGAAACCTTCGCCGACAAACCGGCCAACTGGAAGCCGCTGGTCTACTGCTGGCGCGGTGGCCTGCGCAGTGGTTCCATGGTCACCTGGCTGCGCCTGGTCGGCTGGGATGCCCAGCAACTGGCCAACGGCTACAAGTCCTATCGCGGCCATGTGATCGAGCTGATCGACCGCCTGGTGCCCCAGCTGCGCCTGCAGGTGCTGTGCGGCGCCACCGGCAGCGCCAAGACCCGCGTGCTGCATGCCCTGGCCGAGGCCGGCGAGCAGGTGCTGGACCTGGAGGGCTATGCCAGCCACAAGGGCTCCTTGCTGGGCAACCTGCCCGGCGTGGAGCAGCCCAGCCAGAAATACTTCGAGACGCTGCTGGCCCAGCAGCTGGAGAGTTTCGATCCGTCGCGCACCGTGTACGTGGAAGGCGAGAGCGCCAGGATCGGCCGCGTGTCCCTGCCGCTGGTGCTGGTCGAGCACATGCGCCAGTCGCCCGTGATTGCGCTCGATGCCACGCCCGAGGCACGCCTGGCCTACCTGCTGCGCGACTACGCCTACCTGGGCGACGATCCGCAGATGCTGGCCGACAAGCTGGGCTGGCTCAAGGAGCTGCAGGGCAAGGAGACCATCTCGCGCTGGCAGGCCTGGGCGCATGAGCGCAGCCTCTCGCCGCTTTTCTCCGAGCTCATGGCCCAGCACTACGACCCGCAATACGAGCGCTCGCAGGAGCGGCATTTCACGCAGTGGCGCACGCGCCGCAGGGTGCAGGCCGACGACCTCAGCGAGGCCGGCATCACCGCGCTGGCGCGCCAGATACTGGCGCTGGATGGGGCATCGGCCGCATGAAGCAGCCGCGTGAATCAGGCGTTTGAATCAGCCGTGTGAGTCGGCCAGCACCGGATACAGCGACAGCAGCAGCAGGGCCGCCATGCACCAGTTGAAGCGGCGCAGTGCCTGCGGCGAGCGCAGCGCGCGCCCCACGGCGCTGCCGAACAGCGTCCAGACGCTGACGCTGGGATAGTTCACGATGCCCAGCACCAGGGCGGCCAGCACCAGGTTGATGAAGAAATCCTCGCGCGGCGTGTAGGTGGCAATCACGCCGATGGCCATGATCCAGGCCTTGGGGTTGACCCACTGGAAGGCCGCCGCCTGCCAGAACCCGAAGGGCCGGGCACCCGCGTTGCCGCCGTCGATGCCGCCGCTGCCCGCGATCTTCCAGGCCAGCCAGACCAGATAGGCCGCGCCCAGGTACTTGAGCGCGGTGTAGATCACCGGCAGGCGCTCGAACACCGCGCCCAGGCCCGCGCCCACCAGCAGCACCATGACCACCACGCCCACGGTGATGCCCAGCATGTGGGGCACCGTGCGGCGGTAGCCGAAGGTGGCGCCCGAGGCCGTCAACATCACATTGTTGGGGCCGGGCGTGACGGAGCTGACGAAGGAGAACATGGCCAGCGGCAGCAGGAACGAGGTGTGGGCGGTATCGAAGGGCATGGTGGCAACAGGCATGACAGGGAATCCGGCGCCCTGTCTGCGCATGCCGCAGGCCGCGGCGCCGTCAGGCCATGCTAATGGCAGTGTTCGGTACAGTAGCAGTACACTTTGCCAGAACAATTTGCCAACTGGCCTGCCCACATGACCCTGACACTTGATCCCGCAGCCACGCCGAAGCAAGCGCAGGCACAGCAGACACCGCAGGCACCGCGCGCATCCTCAGATACGGCTTTCCAGGCCGCTGCGCCCTGGCGTCCGCTGCGCTCCTCCGATCTCTCGCTGGTCGAGCAGCTCGTGGACCACTACGGCGGCCTCATCCGCCACCATGGCCTGCGCGCGGGCTCGCGGCTGCCCTCGGTGCGCGCGCTGGCGCAGCAGGCCGGCGTCAGCCGCGATACCGTGGTCCAGGCCTACGACCGGCTGGCCGCCCAGGGCCTGGTGCATTCGCGGCGCGGCTCGGGCGTCTTCGTCAGCGCCCGGCGCGCGGCCCAGGCCGTGCCGCGCGCCAGCCAGGGCCTGCCCACGCTGGAGCAGGGCGCAGCCTTCGATACCGCCTTTCTGTTGCGCAGCATGTTCCGCGAAGGCACGGAGCATTCGGGCGACGCCGGCATGCTGCCGCCGGAATGGCTGGACCAGGAGATGCTGGCCTCGGCCCTGCGCGCCGTCGGCCGCAGCACGGGCACCAGCCTGCTGACCTATGGCGTGCCCCAGGGCTATCTGCCGCTGCGCCAGCAGATCGCCTCGGTGCTGCAGGCCCAGGACGTGCCAGCCCACCCCGAGGCCCACCTGATGACCGTGGCCGGTGTCACGCAGGGGCTGGACCTCATCGTGCGCAGCCTGGTGCGCCCTGGCGATACCGTGCTGGTGGAAGACCCCGGCTGGTTTCTCATCTTCGGCCGGCTCAACGCCCTGGGGGTGAACGTGGTCGGCGTGCCCCGCCTGCCCGGCGGCCCCGACGTGGAGGCGCTGGAGCGGCTGGCCCGCCAGCACCAGCCCCGGCTTTTCATCCTGAACACGGCCGTGCACAATCCCACGGGCCAGACCCTGTCGGCCGGCGTGGCCCATGAGGTGCTGCGCATTGCCGAGCGCCACGACTTCTACCTGGCCGAGGACGACACCTACTCCGACTTCCTGCCCGGCGTGCCCGTGCGCCTGGCCGCCATGGACCGGCTGCAGCGCGTGCTCCTGGTGGGCGGCTACTCCAAGACCCTGGCCGGCAGCCTGCGCGTGGGCTATGTCGCGGCACACACCGACCTGATACGGCGGTTGACCGACCTCAAGCTGCTGGGCGGCCTGACCACGGCGCTGCCGGGCGAGCAGGTGGTGCACCGCGTGCTGGCCGACGGCCAGTACCGCAAGCATGTGGACCGCCTGCGCGAGCGCGTGGACCGCGCGCGCAACCGCTGCCTGCGCATGCTCGAAGCCCTGGACTGCCGCGCCCCGCACGAGCCGCAGGCCGGCATGTTCGCCTGGGTGGACTGCGGCGTGGACTCGGAGGTGCTGGCCCGCCATGCCGCGCCGCAGGGCCTGCTGCTGGCGCCGGGCCTGCTGTTTTCGCCCAGGCAGGCCGCGGGCAGCATGCTGCGCATTCCCGTGCCCATGGTGGAGCAGCCCCAGACCTGGAAGATCCTTGGCCACCTGCTGGCGCAGCACCGGGGCGGTGGTGGATGAGTGGACAGTGCAGCAACACTGCCTGACGGGAGGTTGACGCTGCCGGCGCCAGGGCGTGTAAGACAGGGCATCGGGCCTCGGCGCCCCGGTAGTGCGCTGCTATCGTTCCGGGATGACTATTGAGCTTGTCTTGCCAGGGGAGGCCGGCCGAAGAGCCGGGGTGAACGACAGCCAGCCCCGGCCGGGAGGTGGCGCTGCGCGCCGCCTGGCGCCCGTGCTGGCGCTGCTGCTGACGGCGGGCTGCGCCGACACGCCCGCGCCGCGCGGCAAGGTGGAGGGCGCCTCGTTCGAGCCCAGCGAAATCGTGCAGTCCGACAGCAACCGCATGGCCACGCTGGCCATGAAGGAGAACCTGGACAGCCTGATGCGCATCATGGACAAGCTCTACCTGCGCAACCCCGCCGAGTGGAAGAAAACCGCCGAAAGCCGCGAGGCCGCATCCGCCTACGTGCGCATCGCCATCACCGAGCGCCAGCCCTGGGCCGACCTGCGCGGCGCCCAGGATGTGGCCGCGCTCTCGCTGGCGCTGCAGCCCGACTTCAAGGGCGACCGCGTGGCCGCCTTCGTCCATGCGCTGGCCGACACCATCATCACGGCCCACGGCGGGCGCACCAGCTTCACCCTGGTCCATGGGCTGGACCCGCAGCTGATCTACAACGCCGCGCGCAACGTGGAAGTGGCCAACTGGATACTCAACTCACGGCGCAATGCCGCAGGCGGGCCGCTGCTGCTGTCCAACCACCTGGGCGACGACGCGCGCAACCTGAGCTTCGAGCGCGAGATGGGCAAGATCATCGGCCGGCTGGACCTGATCGCCAACTACACCACCGAGCGCTACAGGCGCTCCTTCATCGGCTACGGGCAGGGACTGGTGGCGGGACCCTTCATGCAGTTCCTGCCTGTGCGCTGAGGCGGCAGGCGTCAGGACTCGTCACACAGAACGATGGTAACCAGAGCGGAGGTGTCTTCGATGGCGCGTACCGCATGCGCCATGTTGGCCGGCAGGTGCATCAGCTGGCCGGCCTGCAGGGACTGGCGGCTTTCGCCGAGCATCACCTCCAGCTCGCCTTCCAGGCAATGCAGGCTGACGCTGCCAGGCACCTTGTGCGGCGGCAGCGACTGGCTGGCGCGCAGCACCACGCGGATGACCTCCATGTCCTGGGACTTGAACAGGGCACAGGTCCGGGCGCCCGCCAGCCGCGCACCAAACGGCAGGACATCGATGGCTTGAGCGGTCAGTGCAAAGGGGGTGGCCATGGCGGACCTCCAGGCGTTGGCGGGCAATACTGCCATTGTCCTCCGAAGCACCGCAATCCATCAACCGCAGCTGTGTGACAGCAGGGGCTTGTGCAGGGTCTCAGCCCGGCACGCTGGCCTCCACCAGCAGGGTCAGCAACTGCAGCGACTCCTGCCAGCCCAGGTGACAGGCCTCGGCGGGAATGACGGCGGGCACGCCTTCCTGGGTCACATCCATTTCAGTGCCGCAGAACACCTCGCGCAGCGTGATGGTGGTGATCATCTCTCCGGGCAGTTGCGGGTCGTCGAAGCGGTCGGTATGGCGTACCAGCCGGCCAGGCTCCAGGTCCAGGAACTCCCCGCCGAAGCCGCTGCGCCCGCCCGTGGACAGATTGACGAAGGCCATGCGGTAGCGCCCGCCGACCCGGGCGTCGAACTCGGGCACCTCGCAGATGTAGCCGTGGGGCGGCAGCCATTTTGCAAGGGCAGCGGCCGTGGTGAAGGCCTGGTACACGCGCTGCGGCGGCGCCTTGAGGACGCGGTGCAGCCGGATGGTGTGGACGGTGTGTGGCATGCGGAACTCCTTGGCGTGGTGTCGTGCAGGGCTGCCAGCCTCGCACCGATGCAGTCCTTGCGCAAGAGGCGGGACCTGGAGCCTGGCGCAGGATTCAATGATTCATAAATCGAATCCTTGCTTGGTTTTAAAGAATTGGACTTGAATCATTGACGCCCGCACCATGGCGGCGAGTGCTGGACACACAGCGCCGCTTTCCATAGGAAACAGGAGACAAGCAAATGAAGCATTCCCCGTTGCGCAGGGCCCTGGCCCTTGGCGCTATCAGCACCATTGCGGCCGTGGCCGCGCCCTCTGTGTCGGCGCAGGGGGGGTACCCCTCCAATCCCATCACCCTGGTCGTGCCGTTCGCGGCCGGCAGCGGCACGGACGCCGTGGCGCGCCTGGTGGCCACCCGGCTGGGCGAGCGGCTCAGGCAGCCCGTGATCGTGGACAACAAGGCCGGCGCCAATGCCCAGATTGCCGCCAACCATGTGGCCAAGGCCAGGCCGGACGGCTACACCCTGTTCATGACCACCAACACCTCGCACTCGGCCAACCCCTGGCTGGTCAAGGGCCTGAAGTACGACCCCGTCAAGGACTTCACACCCGTGGCGCGCGTGGGCGAGCTGCCGTTCGCGCTGCTGGTCCACCCCTCCGTTCCGGCCAAGACCGTGCAGGAACTCATCGACTACGCCAAGGCCAATCCCGACCGCCTGTCCTACGGCACGCCCAACAGCACCTCGCTGGTCGCCTCGGAAACCTTCAAGTACGTCACGCACACCCAGATCACTTCGGTGCCCTACAAGTCCAGCCCGCAGGCGCTGACCGACCTCATGGGCAACCAGATCCAGGTCTACGTGGCCGACCTGGGCTCGGCCTGGGGCACGATCAAGACCGACCGCGTTCGCACCCTGGCCGTGACGGCGGCCAAGGGTTCGACCCTGCTGCCCAATGTGCCGGCCATCGGCAAGACGCTGCCGGGCTTCGACATCACGTCGTGGAACGGCATCTTCGGCCCGGCCGGCATGCCCGCCGAGATCACCGAGCGGCTGAACACCGAGCTGCAGGCCATCCTCAAGGACAAGGCCGTGCAGGAGCAATTGGCCCAGGTCGGCTTCGAGGTCTGGCCCACGGCCACGCCCGCCGAGTTCGCCACCTATGTGAAGGACCAGATGGCCCGCTGGGGGCAACTGGTCAAGCAGGCGGGCATCGAGGCGCAGTGAAGGAGAGCCGCATGGAACAAGCGCAGCAAGGGCAGCAAGGGCAGCAAGGCCCTCTTGCCGGGGTGAAGGTGCTGGACATGACCTCGGTGGTCATGGGCCCCTTTGCCACCCAGATCCTTGCGGGCCTGGGGGCCGAGGTGATCAAGGTCGAATCGCCAGAGGGCGACAACATGCGCCACGTCGGCCCCATGCGCAACCCCGCCATGGGCCACATCTTCCTGCAGGCCAACCAGGGCAAGCGCTCCGTGGTGCTGGACCTCAAGCAGGGCGCTGCGCGCGAGGCCCTGCTGCGCCTGGCCGAAGGCTGCGACGTGCTGGTCAGCAACGTGCGGCCCCAGGCCATGGCGCGCCTGGGCCTGGCCTACGAGGACGTGGCGGCGCGCAACCCGCGCATCATCCACGTGAGCTGCTGCGGCTTCGACCAGCGCGGCCCCTACGCAGCCCGGCCCGCATATGACGACCTCATCCAGGGCGCCACCGGCGTGCCCTGGCTGGCGCAGCAATACGGCGGCGGCGAGCCGGCCTATGCCCCCATGACCCTGGGCGACCGCGTCACCGGCCTGCACGCGGTCTACGCCGTCACGGCCGCCCTCTATGCGCGCGAGAAGACCGGCAGGGGCCAGGCCGTGGTCGTGCCCATGTTCGAGGCCATGACCCAGTTCATCCTGGGCGACCATATGGCGGGCCTGTCGTTCGAGCCGCAACTGGGCGGCCCCGGCTATGCGCGCCTGCTCACGGCCCACCGCAGGCCCTATCGCACCAGCGACGGCCACCTGTGCGTTCTCATCTACAACGACAAGCACTGGCACAGCTTCTTCAACGCCATAGGCCAGCCCGAGCGCATGGCCGAGCCCATCTTCGCCACCCACAGCCAGCGCGCGCTGCACATCGATGCCGTCTATGCCGAAGTCTCGCGGCTGATGGCAGGGCGCACCACCGCCGAATGGCGCACGCTGCTTGACGCGGCCGATGTGCCCAACATGCCCATGGCCTCGCCCGAGGACCTGATTGCCGACCCCCAGCACCAGGCCACCGGCTTCGTGCACGAGATAGACCACCCCAGCGAAGGCCGGCTGCGCACCACGGCCAGCCCCACGCGCTGGAGCGCCACGCCGCCCGCAGAACGCGCCGCCCCCGCGCCGCGCCTGGGCGAACACACCCTGCAGGTGCTGCGCGACGCGGGCCTGACCGAGGCCGAGCTGGCCGCCCTGCAGGCCAGCCGCGCCTGCAGCCAGGCTGCCGCGCTGCAAGACGCCCCACCACAAACACAAGCACAAACACAAACAGAAGGAAACCGCCCATGCCCCGCTATCTGATCCGTGAACAAGACGCGCCCGGCTACAGCCCCGCCAACCACCACGGCACCGTCAACCGGCGCCTGGTCAGTGCCGCCAACGTGGGCGCGCGCCACATGGAGCTGGTGCTGGGCACGCTGGAGCAGGGCGGCGGCGCGCTGCCCCATGCCCACCCCGGCATGGAGCAGGCCTGCTACCTGCTGGCCGGAACGGCCGAAGTGGAAATCGACACCCCGGACGGCAAGGAACGCTTTGCCATGCAGCCCGGCGACACCTGCTTCTTCCCCGAGGACTGCATGCACATCTTCCGCGTGACCAGCGCCGAGCCCGTGCGCCTGCTGGTCTTCTACAGCCCGCCGTACGGCGAGAACCCGGAGCGCGTGCGCCGGCCGGCAGCCTGAGCGCCGTCACCCCACAGACACAACAAGCGAACAGCTACAAGCAACGGAGAACACACCATGGACTTTCTGTGGAACGAAGAACAGGAACAGATACGCGACGCCGTCGAACGCGCCTGCGCTCCCTTTGACGCCGACTACTGGCTGCACAAGGACCACGAAGGCGGCTTCCCGCACGACTTCCACAAGGCCCTGGCCGACGCGGGCTGGCTGGGCATTGCCATGCCCGAAGAATTCGGCGGCGCGGGCCTGGGCATCAGCGAGGCGGCGCTGATGATGCACACCATCTCGGCCACGGGCGCGGGCCTGTCGGGCGCCTCGGCCGTGCACATGAACATCTTCGGTCTGCACCCCGTCGTCGTCTTCGGCACGGACGAGCAAAAGCGCCGCTGGCTGCCCCCCCTGATCGCGGGCACGGACAAGGCCTGCTTCGGCGTCACCGAGCCCAATGCCGGCCTCAACACCCTCAAGCTGCAGACCCGCGCCGTGCGCGATGGCGACGTCTACGTGGTCCATGGCCAGAAAGTCTTCATCTCCACCGCCCAGGTCGCCAACAAGATCCTGCTGCTGGTACGCACCAAGCCCGTGGAAGAGTGCAAGGGCACGGAAGGGCTGAGCCTGTTCTACACCGACCTGGACCGCGAACGCATCGAGGTGCGCGAGATCGACAAGCTGGGCCGCAAATGCGTGGACACCAACCAGCTGTTCATCGACGGCCTGCGCATCCCCGCCGAGGACCGCATCGGCGAAGAGGGCAAGGGCTTCTCGTACATCCTGCACGGCCTCAACCCCGAGCGCATCCTCATCGCCGCCGAGGCCGTGGGCCTGGGCCGCGCCGCCCTGGCGCGAGCCACCCAGTACGCCAAGGAGCGCGTGGTCTTCGACCGCCCCATCGGCCAGAACCAGGGCATACAGCACCCGCTGGCCCAGGCCTGGATGGGGCTTGAGGCGGCCCACCTCATGGTGCAAAAGGCCGCCTTCCTCTACGACAGGGGCCTGCCCTGCGGCGCCGAGGCCAACGCCGCCAAGTACCTGGCAGCCGAAGCCTGCGCCAAGGCCTGCGAAACCGCCATCTTCACGCACGGCGGCATGGGCTACGCCAAGGAATACCACGTGGAGCGCTACATGCGCGAATCCTGGATCCCCCGCCTGGCGCCCGTCAGCCCCCAATTGATCATGTGCTTCATCGCCGAAAAGGTATTGGGCCTGCCTAAATCGTATTGACCCCCTGAGTCGCTCCGCGCCTTCCCCCTTCTCGCTGCGCGGAGGGGGACGACACCCTCGGTGCGGGGCGGCCCTTCCTCGGTGTCTCAAAGTTGAGGTGCGCGGGTTTTGTGGCTGCGAACCATCTGAAGTCCCATGATTTATCAATCTGTATTTCAGAGGTAGCCATGGTGCAAGATGCCATCTCGCTTGCTCCCCATCCGCCGCCTCTCATGAAGACCCACCTGCTGCGCTATTTCGTCGCCCTGGCCGAGGAACGTCACTTCGGCCGCGCGGCCCAGCGCCTGTGCATCACCCAGCCGCCGCTGAGCATGGCGCTCAAGACCCTGGAGCAGGACCTGGGCGCCAGCCTCATGGACCGCGACGCCAAGAACGTGCGCCTCACCCCTGCGGGCGAGGCCTTTCTGGTCGAGGCACGCAAGGTGCTCGCCCAACTGCAGCATGCGGCCGACGTGGTGCGTGGCGTGGCCGAAGGCATGCAGGGCCGGCTGGACGTGGGCATCACCGGCTCCATGGTCTACCGCCAGGTGCCCGACTTCTGCCGCGCCTTCCGCGCAGAACGCCCCCTGGTCGAAGTCTGCCTGCATGAAATGTCCACGCGCGAGCAACTGCAGGCCATTGCCAGCGGCCAGATCGACTGCGGCTTTCTCAACATAGCCAACCCGCCAGACGGCCTGCAGACCCTGTCGATCGGCGAGGAACCCTTTGTCTGCTGCCTGCCCGCCACGCATGTGCTGGCGCAGCAGCCCGACATCGACCTGCGCGAACTGGCCCGCGACACCTTCGTCATGTTCGCCCGCGAAGTGGCACCGGCCAACTACGACAACGTCATCGCCTGCCTGCAGCAGGCCGGCATCCACCCCCACACACGCCACGCCGCGCGCCAGTGGCTCACCGTCATGGCCCTGGTCTCGGCAGAGCAGGGCGTGGCCCTGGTGCCCAGCTGCATGCAGCGCGTGGGCATGAACGGCGTGGTGTTCGTGCCCCTGCGCGGTCCGCAGCAGGCCATGACGCCCGCCGTTATGGCCTGGCGGGCGGACCAGCCTGCGGCGGTGCTGCAGGCTTTCATTGAACGTGTGCGTCGGCTGGCGTTGAGTTGAGAGATCCGGCTGTCTTTGGTTCAGACGGCGCTCTTTTTGAGGGTCTGACGAAAATTTGCTGTGCTTGCAGCGATGGTTTTCAGGCACATGGCTGATTAAAAACAGGAATCGTCTGATTGTCGTTTCCATTCCCGTGGCATAGCATTGTATTGCGCAAACTCGCGCAATACTGAAGGAGATGCCATCATGAGATATTCTTTCATCAGATATGTTCTTTTTGGTTTGCTTTTTGCAATTGCTTGGCCAACCAGTGCGGAATTAATCTCAGAGGAAAAAACGGTATCTGCGAACAGCTACGGGACCAAAATTCCAGTTGGTGTCTTTGGTGCTTCAGGGAACTATGGAGATTCGCTCAAAGCAATTGATGGGAATTCGAGTACCTACTGGAATTCAAATGGATTTCCGACGCAATGGATTGCTCTGGATCTTGGGTGGGAAAGAAATTTCTCTCTTATTCGCCTGTTGACCACGCAAAGTCCAGCAGGAGATACAAATCACAGGATATGGGGTAGAACCAATGGAGGGAAAATGATTTTCCTCGGTGCAATCACAAGTTATACAAGTGGAGGTATTTGGCTGGAATTTAAAAATCGCCGACCAGACCCGGTGCGACTTGTCTACGTTGAAACAATATCATCACCATCCTGGGTGGCATGGGCTGATATTGAAGTCTATCAATAAGCATCGAAGCCTGAAAAGCCTGAGATTACAGAATTTCTCTCGCATTGATATTTTGCGGGGAGGAATCGTGGCTTTTTTGCTATTGCGATTGTGATCATTCGGTCAAAAATACCCACGATGAAAAAAACATGTTCAATGGATCTGTGTGGTCTCTGCTTACCTGTTTTGTGATGATACTATTTTCCACATCTTGATGCCATATCGGAAGAAGAAGCCCAGGGGTAGTGATATCTCTGCATCTGAGTATGCAGCAATTGCATGCATTGGAATCTCCTTTGCTGCAGGTCTCGCGCTCTATGGCGGAAAGATTGAATTTCCCAGGGCGCTATACATATCCGCATGGGTTGTGGTTTTCTTATTTTTGGTGCTTGCTGTTGCTCGTGTTATTTTAAGGGTGCTGGATAACGCAAACCCGCCTTTGCTTCTATTTGCCTCGCTGTTGGTATGGGGTATTTATTTCTTTGCGCTGAAGCCGACAAGTACAGGATTCATCAGGCATGATGAAGTATATAGCTGGGGTATGTGGGGTGTACAGCATTTTCTGGGGATATCCTACGACACCTACTACACTCAGGCGCCTTATCCCCAGCTTTTTGCGTATGAACTGGGTTCTGTATTCCTGGCCCAAGGCAATCATGTCTCGCATTTTGCCGCGAAGCTCGTGTGTGGCATACCAGCGCTGGTCATTGTCATTGCATTTTTCGACCTTGTAGCCAGGAGTTCCAGCCAGTTCATCAATTGGCTGACACTGGTGCTTGCTGTGGGCACCTTGGTGAGTTTTGGAAACCTGCTGTTTTGGGCCTATGCCGACCCTTTGGCGACAGCATTGATTCTATTGAGTTTCAATCTTTTGCTGCAGTATTCCGTGAGGCCTGCAAATTTGCGTCCCTTGATGCTTTCGCTGTTCTGCGGTTTTTTGGCCTCTCTTACCAAACAACCCGGATTGTTCTGGTGCCTTGTCACGCTTCCGGCATTGATAGCCCATGGCGTGTGGCGTTGGAAATGGCGGCCTGCGGCACTGGCGGCGTGCATTGTGGTGATGCTGTTTGCAGCCATCTGGCCCTTCTTTGTCGCTCCGGAATTCACAGGAAATCAAGGGGTGCTTGATATCGTGGAGAAAAATGGAGGCTTGATATCATCAGCTCTGATATCCCTGGAAAAGTACATTATCGATACCCCGGAAATAGGCGTACTTCTCATTGGGACCATGCTGATTTCCTTGCTGTCCGCCAAGGGAAGGGTGCTATGGATTCTTTGTGTATTGCCATTTCTAGTGATTTGGTTCACCGTGGGTGCTTATGAACAGCGCCACGGGATTCATGTGCTGCTTGTGTCCACGGCTATCGCAAATCATCTGTTGATCAACCGGTATCCATCTATTGATACTCTTTCGAGTGAGGGAAAAATCTTCAATTTCGATGAAAAAAATCCAATTTATTTCCTCTGTACTGCAGTGTCTGCAGCGCTGTTGGCTTCATCGGTATACCTTGCATATCATCGGAACTATTCGAAACTTGAAGATGGAAATAAAGCAATCTTCATATCTCAATTCGGAAAGAAATCAATTGAAATATATCGAGATATCATAGAAAATCAGCGTAAGATTTTCCTTGTCAGCAACTATCAATATGGCATGTTCTTCAACAGAACCATTATTGGCCGTCCAGAGCTGCACAAGGCTCCGCTGACAACCAAGGATTTCCTGGACGAACTTGTTCAATTCAAGCCCGACTACATTTTTAATGCGGGTGAATGGACGTACGGTCCTTACTCGTCGCACTTGCGGGCGCTGATTGAGTTGTGTCCTGCTGCCTTCTTTCTGAAAAAGAAAAATGACTTTCCGCCTTACTCTGCAATCTATAGGGTAGACAGTCAGGTGCTGGGTGCTGAGTGTCCTTCCCGCGTCGGCAGTGTCCCTCTCTAGTCGGCTATCGACTTGCTTATGTACTGGCTATGTTGGCAGAGGAGCACGGCTCGCGCTGCGAGACAGGCGCCCGGAATCTGCCGGTCACCACGGCCCCAGCCACACGACTCAGTCCAATGGCACAGCGTCTGTACTGCCCAGAATCTCCGCCACCTTGAGCGCCAGCGCCTCCAATGTGAACGGCTTGGTCAGAAGCTGCGTCCCGGGGTGCAGGTTTTCCTGGCTGAGGGGCGATGCCTCGGTGAACCCGGTGATGAAGAGCACCGGCAGGTCGGACCGGGCCAGGCGTGCCTCGTCGGCAAGCTGCTTGCCGTTCATTCCGCCGCGAAGCCTCATGTCCGTGATCAGCATGTCCACCCGGGTTCCGGCACGCAGCACCTGCAGCGCGGCGGCTGCATCTGCCACGGCAAGCACCGTGTAGCCCAGGTCGACAAGCGCCTCGTCGATGAGATGGCGGATCGGGGCTTCGTCATCCACGACCAGCAAGGTCCTTTGGGCAGGAACGACCACGTGCCTTGCCGTATCGACCGCGCGTTCTGCAACGGGCGCGGCGTCGCACCTGGGCAGATACAGGCAGACCGTGGTGCCCTGGCCCGGCTGGGAGAAGATCCTGACCGCTCCTCCCGATTGCCGCGCGAAGCCGTAGATCATCGACAGCCCCAACCCTGTTCCATGGCCCACCGGCTTGGTGGTGTAGAACGGCTCGAAGGCGCGCGCAATGGTCTGCTCCGACATGCCGGTGCCCGTATCGGTGACGCACAGCGACACATAACCGCCCGGCGGAAGGTCCCACTCCCGGGCTGCCGCCTCTTCAAGCTCGATATTGGCTGTCCTGATGGTCAGCCGGCCGCCTTCGGGCATGGCATCGCGGGCGTTGATGCACAGGTTCAGGATGGCGTTCTCCAGCTGCGTTCCATCGATTTGCGCATGCCACAGATGGGCTGCCGGCACGATGTCGATATCCACGCTGGCGCCCACGGTCCTGCGCAGCAGGTCCTCCCAATCGGCCAGGAGCGCGGCCATATCGGTGGGCTTGGAGTCCAGGATCTGCCGGCGCGAGAACGCAAGCAGCCGCTGCGTGAGCGTGGCGGCGCGCCGCACCGCCCCCTGCGCTCCATGGATGAAGCGCGTGAGGTTGTCCACCTGGCCGCGCGCCAGCATCCGCTGCAGCAGCTCCAGATTGCCCATGACGGCCGCCAGCAGGTTGTTGAAGTCGTGCGCAAGGCCGCCCGTCAACTGGCCCACGGCCTCCATCTTCTGCGACTGGCGCAGTTGCTCCTGCACCTTGGCCAGCGCTTCGGCCTTGGCCATTTCGGAGGTGATGTCGCGGCCCACGGCATTGATGCGGCCTGCCGCCGAACGCGTGGACCAGGAGATCCAGCGGTAGCTCCCGTCCCGATGGCGATACCGGTTGTCAAACCGGGCATGCGCCATGCCTGTGGCCAGCTCCTGCGTGTCCTGGACGGTGCGCGCCAGATCCTCTGGATGGATGAGATGAAAAAGCGTCGTGCCCAGCAGCTCGTCTTCACGCCAGCCCAATACCTCGGTCCAGGCCGGGTTGACCGCAGTGATGATGCCCTCGAACGTGCAGCGCATCATGATGTCGGAAGACAGCTGCCACAGCGCGTTGCGGTCGGCCGTGCGCTCTGCCACCTGTTCCTCCAGCGTGGCATTCAAGCGCTCCAGCGCGGCCTGGGCCTGCTTGCGCTCGGTGATGTCGGAGGCCGCTCCCAGCCAGCCGGTGATGGCGCCTGCGGCATCGAACAGCGGCACGGCGCGCGAGAACGCCCAGCCCACGCTGCCATCGACTTGGTTCACCCGGTGCTCGATCACATAGTCGGTCTTCGTGCTGATGGCCCGCGCGATCTCCGCGCGCACCAAGTCGCGGTCCTCCGGGGGGATGTAGTCTTCCAGCCAGTTCGTGTTGGACGCCTGCGTGTCGGGGATGAACCCGCCGCCTGCCAGCTGGTGCAGCTCGCTCCAGTCCGCACTGATGGAGTAGCGCACTTCCGAGGAGGAGCGCACCAGCGCATCCAGCCGCTCCTCGCTCTGGCGCAACATGTCCAGCGCCCGCCGTTCCGCATCGATGTCCAGAATGGCGATGGCCGTGGCCACGACTTCCTTTTCTGCATTGCGCAGCGGCACACCGAACACGCGCGTCCATACCTCAAGCCCCTGGGGCGTGTCATAGACACAGTCAACGCCCGGCACCACCAGCTCACCGCGGAACGCGCGGGCGGCCACAAACTGGTCGCGGGGAACGGGCCTGCCGTCCTTGTCCCAACTGCGCCAGCGCCCCCGGTCTTCCTCAGCCGACAGCAGCGAAGGGATGGGGGTGTCTGGCAGGAAATGGCGGTAGGCCGGGTTGGACATCAGCACCTTGCCACCCTTGCCCACCAGGCACAGGCCTATCGGCAGATGCTCGATGAAATCCGAGAACAGCGTCTTCTGGTCCGCCACTTGTGCATCGAACGGGTCCTGATCGCTGGCGCCCGCGCCCTGTACGGCGCTGGCATGGCCCGCCGTGGCAATCGCCAGCTGCGCCCGCAGCCTGGCGTTTTCCTCGCGAAGCAGGGCAATCTCTTCGGACTCTTGGATCATGGGGGGATGGAGCGGGGCGTTGGGTGGAGGAGAGGGGGCAACTCGCCGCTGGCGGGGACGGCGATGCTGCTTGGGGATCATAGCTGTGACTGCTGGTGCGACCGATGTTGAGGCTGCAGTCCTCGGTGCGGCAATTCTTGTGGGACTTCGCCCTCCCAGGGACTATGGGGTTGAACTGGCCGTGCAATGGGCTGAATTTGGGTCCCCAATGACCGATGAATCGGTCGACGAACGCTCGAAATGTGCCATTGAAAATATGGAAGTCGAAAATCTTATTGAGAAAATGGCAAAAGGATGCATATTTCCGCCAATTTCTCGAATATGAATCAAACAAATCGGCAATGAATGATCTGCCCCGTCGTGCAGGCCATGGCTGAAGGGTGGCGGCGAGAGGGCTTCCCTGCAGGAAACGTGCCGCAGGCACCGCCGCTGCTGTGACTTTCATGTCACACAGCACATCTGTCACGAAGAATACTTATGTGTTGCCTAGAGTTACCGCAGCGGTGGCAGGAGGCTACCGTCATTCTCATTAATAAGTTCAGTTCGTATCTTGCCAATGAAAAATCAAAAAACGTGCTCGCGCATTCTGGGACTCGCGATGGGCACATTCTTCGCCTCTTCTTCCAGCTTGGCCCTGGCACAATCTTCCGTCACCATTTTTGGTGTGGTGGACGTCGGTGTCACCATTGCCAAGTCCGGCAGCAACAGGCTCAATGCACTGAACTCCAGCCAAGGCAAGACCAGCTTGCTTGGCTTGCGCGGCACGGAGGACCTCGGCGGCGGCAACCGAGCTCAGCTCTGGCTTGAAGGCGGCCTCAACCCCGATCTTGGCACTGGCGGCAGCAGCGGCTCCCTTGGCTTCGAGCGCCGCTCCACGATCGGGCTGAGCAACAATTCCTGGGGTGAAATCCGGCTGGGTCGCGACTACACCCCCAGCTACAACATCTTCACCGCTTTCGCGGGCCCCGACACCACCACCGGTGTGCAGGCCAATCTGTTCCAGACGATCCGCCAGACTGCCTACAACGCCGCCAGCCAAAGCGGCGTGGTCGACCGCACGCGCATCAGCAACGCCGTGGGCTACTTCCTGCCGAGCGACCTGGGCGGTATCTATGGCCAGTTCTCGGTTTCCTTTGGCGACGAGAACGCCTCCGGCTCTGGCGCAAGCAAGGCCCGCAGGTACATAGGCGGCAACCTGGGCTATCGCTCTGGCCCGCTGAACGTGGGTATCGGCTACGGCAGGATCGACGGTACCGCGGCCGTGGCTTCGCCCAGCGCCATCGCTGCAACCAGCGATCTGGAAGACCTGGTGCTGGGTGCCTCGTACAACTTCGGCAGTTTCCTGCTCAATGGCGGATACAACAGCCTGAAGTGGGAGCCCGTCAACGGCGCAACCTCCGGGAAGGTGGACGGCTTCTACCTGGGCGCGACCATCCCCATGGGGCCAGGCAGCTTGCGCGTCAAGTACGCCAGCGCCAAGTTCAGCGGCAACGCCTCTGCCCTCACGCGCAGCGGCGGCAAGGCCGACAAGTATTCGATCGGATATGTCTACGACTTCTCCAAGCGCACCTCTCTGTACGCAGGGCTGGCGCGTGTGAACAACAAGAACGGCGCCAGCGTCGGCCTGATCGGCGGCCCTGCGGGTGTGGCCAACGCCGGCTCGACCGGTGTGGATCTGGGTATCAGCCACTCGTTCTGAGCGGCACAGCGCCTTTTTCCATAGACAAAGCCTTCAAGGTGGGGCAGGCCCTTGCCCCACGCAGGGCCTGCCGATCTGCCTATCTGCCGATCTACCTATCAGGCTTGCCTCTTCTTCTCAAGACCTACTCGCCATGCGACCCCCCACTTCTTCTTCCTGCCTGGTGGCAGTGATCGCCGCCGCGGCTGCCTTGCTGAGCGCCTGCGCCGACACCCGCCCGCTCCAGGCCGCCGGCTCCGAGACGGTGACGCAGACCACCGGCGTCGGCAGCATCCGCGCCATCGTCACGCGCCAGGACGTCCAGTTCGACGACAGGTTCTATTTCCCCTACGAAGGCCAACATCCCGCCACCAAGGCCGATTTTCCCAAGGGCTTTCTGCCAGCCTACGGTTCGGGCCTGGCCTTGAAGGGCAGGCGTGCCGACGGCACGCTGGAGTTCTACGCCATCACCGATCGCGGCCCGAACGCGACCACCGGCCCGGTCACGCAGATCACCGACGGCTCCAATCCCGCGGGCTTTGCCAGTTCCACGGTGTTTCCTTCGCCCAACTTCACTCCGTCCATCGGCGTGATCGCCCTCGGAAAAGACGGAGCCAGGCTCGTCTCCACCCTGCCGCTCAGATTCAGCGCCACACAGAATGCCAACGGCCGCGTGCAGCCACGGGGCATCACAGGCAACACGGGCGAGCAAGTCCTGGACGACACCTTCACCTATCCCGGCAAGGCCAAGGGCTACAGCGAATTCGGCCTGGACACGGAATCCGTGGTGGTGGATGCCGCACGCAATGCGCTGTGGGTGTCCGACGAATACGGACCCTTCATCGTGAAGATCGACCCGGCGACCGGCATCATCCAGAAGAAATACGGGCCCGGCACCGGCGCGGCCGATCTGCCGGCCATTCTCGCCAAGCGCCGCGCCAACCGTGGCATGGAGGGGCTGAGCATCGATGCGGCCAGCGGCAAGCTGCACGGCTTCCTGCAAAGCCCCCTGGACGACGGCAAGGCCGACTACAGCACCGCTGCCGTTGCCGACGCAACTGGCAAATCGGAGAACGTGCGCGACTACGCTCGCTTTGTGCGCTGGGTGGAGTTTGACCCGACCACCGAGAAAACCCGCCTGTTTGCCTTGCCCGTGGACAGCCGCTGGTACAACCAAGGCAAGACCGGCAATGCCAAGCTGGGTGATGTGGTCTCACTGGGCAAGGGGAAATTCATCGTCATCGAGCAAGGCACGGGCAAGGACAAGAAAGTCTTCAACGACCTGGTTCTGATCGAGTTTCCGGCCAACGCCACCGACATCACCGCGCTGGGCTCCGACCTGGAAAAGAGCAGCCTGACTGGCAAGCCGGTCAATGGCTCGGACTATTCCAAGGTCGTGACGCTCAAGAAGACCCGGCTCTTCAACCTGAACGCCACCGGCTGGGTGGCCGAGAAGGCCGAAGGCCTGGCACTGGTCGATGACTACACGCTGGCGCTGACCAACGACACCGACTTCGGTGTTTCGCTGGCCGTGCTGGACGCCAGCGGCAAGGAAATCGAAGGCTCGAACGTCACCAAATGCATGGTGGACGCCGACGGCAAGATCGTGAACGACGGCCAATGCGCCAAGGGCGCGGCGAGCCTGCGCTTTACCACCAATGACGTCAACGATCGCACGCAGCGACTGTGGACCTTTAGGTTCAGCAAGAAACTGAGCGAATACGGCGCTCCCTGAACGACTGCGACTGCTTGGCATAGGCAAGACAACGGGGCCAAGGCGATCCAGGGCGGTTCGTCCAGCGCGAAGGCGCTGCGACGGGCCGCAACGCTGATGTCGCCTCCTATGGCATCTGCACGGAGCAGCGCCGCCGTTGCAGCGAAAGTGCGGGGTTGCCGCAATGGCTGGACCTTTCGACCTCCAGCAGTCTTACGGCATTGCCCAAAGCGGTAGTCGTCGAGTGCGTAGATGGCAGGCATACGTCCGAGCCAAGCACTTTCACAATCAAATCCTCCTCTGCTTGGTCATTTCAGAAGCGCCTTCAAATTCCATGCTGGTTTCCGCGTGAGTCGAGGAAATTCAACAGAGAGCCGTTCAGAATCCAATTCCGGATTTTCGATGGCTTGGGATTGGCCAGTCATCGAATTCCTGAAGAGATAGTGCGTGCGGTATCCTCAGCTGCTCTGTGGAGGAGAAGAAAGTGGCGGTACTGATTCCTGCGATGGGCGCGTGCGTTGGGCGCATGACGCCTGGCGAGCGACGCCTGGCCGAGCGGTTGGAGCAAAAGCTCGAAGACGATTACATGCTCTGGTATGACGTACCCATCGGTCCCAAGCAGACGCATCCTGACTTCGTCGTCATTCATCCACGCAGGGGCGTTCTGATTCTTGAGACCAAGGATTGGCGGCTCGAGACGGTTCAAGAGGCGACCAAACAGGCCTGGACGCTCATCGTGGATGGAAGGCCCAAGGTCGTCATCAATCCGGCAGCCCAGGCGCGACACTGCGCCATTCAAGTGGTCAATGCGCTGGAGCGAGATCAGCAACTCATTCACGGCGAAGGCCCTCATCAGGGAAAGCTGGCATTTCCCTGGGGCAGCGGCGTGGTGTTCACCAACATCACGCGCAAGCAGTTCGAAGAGTCTGCACTGGACCAGACGATTGATGCGCATCTGGTCATCTGCAAGGATGAGATGCTGGAATCCGTTGATGCGGAGGCTTTTCAGCAACGCCTGTGGAACATGTTCCCCCACGCTTTCGGGAAAGCCATGTCGGTGCCGCAGCTCGAGCGCACGCGGTGGATCATGTTCCCGCAGGTGCGTGTTCCGGTGCAAGGCAGCCTTCTGCCGGAAGACGCGGACGAGCTGCCGGACATCATGCGCGTCATGGACTTGCAGCAGGAGCAACTCGCGCGCAGCCTGGGCGATGGGCATCGCGTGATCCACGGAGTTGCCGGCTCAGGCAAGACCATGATTCTTGGCTATCGTGCGGAACACCTGGCCAAGACCGCTTCGACCAAGCCCATCCTCGTGCTCTGCTACAACGAGCCCTTGGCAGTGAAGCTCAATGCCTGGTTTGCGGCCAAGGGCCTGGCCGATCGGGTGCATGCCCGCAACTTCCACAAATGGTGTCGCCAGCAGTTGGTGGCCTATGGCCAGACGCTACCCGCTCAGGGCCCGGGCATGTTTGATCAGATGGTGGAGTTTGTGATTCGCGGCGTGGACCGGCAACAGATTCCGTCCGGGCAGTACCAGGCCGTGATGGTCGACGAGGGGCACGACTTTCAGCCTGAATGGCTCAAGCTCGTCACCCAGATGGTGGACCCCGAAACCAACAGCCTGTTGATCCTGTACGACAGCGCCCAGAACATCTATGGCAAGAGCAAGGCGCGTGGCTTCAGCTTCAAGAGCGTGGGAATCCAGGCCTCTGGGCGCACGACCATTCTCAAGATCAACTACCGCAACACCAGGCAGATTCTGCAAATCGCCAACCGCGTCGCCGCCGAGTTCCTGCAACCCAATGCCCAGGATGAGGACGGTGTTCCGCTGGTGCAACCCATCAGCTGCGGCCGCGAAGGGCAGGAGCCGCTGATCGTGCGCCTGCCGAGCTTGCGGGACGAGCCCACCAAGATCGCCGAGCTGCTGGCTGCGGCGCATCAGGAAGGCCACGCCTGGGGTGACATGGCCATCCTGTGCCGCGATCACGACTCCATGAACCAGTGCGCCATGGCACTTGGCCGCCGAAAACTACCGCATCGCGTGCGACATCGTTCAGGTGACTTCGATCCACTGGCCGACACCATCAAAGTGATGACAATGCACGCCAGCAAGGGATTGGAGTTTCCGGTCGTGGCCGTTGCAGGAGTGGGGCAGATGCCGCGCGAAGGCGAAGATGCGGCGGACGAGGCCAAACTGTTCTATGTGGCTGCGACTAGGGCGACACAGAAACTGGTATTGACTGTGGCGGGTGAAGGGGCGTTTGCGAAGGCGCTGGTGAATGCTGGGTGAGGGCGGGGTGAATGCGGGTTGAGGGCAGGGCGAGGACGGGCACAAGTCCGTGGTGCGGTGGTCAGGGCTCCAGGCGTGGTACCAGTGGCGTTGCACCCGCAGCGCATTCTTGAGGATGGCGCTGCGATCCGAAAAGGATTTTGCGCATGTCACCCTTCCCACTCGGATGCGCACGCCATCTTGCCACTCGGCGCATTGCGCAGGCGGTTCAGGAAATCCAACTGGTTTTTGGCCGTTTGATTCCCTTTTGCAACGGCTTGCCGCAGCCAGTGCACTGCTTCGCAGCGATCCGCTTTCACCGCGGTGCCATACAGGGTTGGGCCTGCCAGAAGAATCCATGCCAGTGTTTCCTGGGCTTGTGGCTCGCCATCCCGGGCCGCCTGGCGCAGCAACGCGAGCATGGAGGCGTAGTCACCCGCAGTCTGCGCCTCCAGGGCCAGTTGAAACCGCTGCTCGGAAGTCGTGGCCATGTCCAACGGCAGCGGTGCCGCCTGCGCCAGCGCGCCGGACAGGGCCGCTGCGATGAACAAGCCATGCCGTGCATGCCGGGCCAGCGTGGCAATTGGGGTGGCAATTGGTGTGGCAATTGGGCGGAATTCGAATCGCATTTTTGTCTCCACTTGAACTGAGTGGCCCCATCGTCTTCGCAATCCCGATCCCTGAAAATTCGGAATTGTCAAAGGCGCCCTCAGGGCCACCCAGAGGCTGACTCGAATCGGCCGTGCAGGCCCGGCGCGCACGGCTTCAGCCCATGAACCCCAGATCGATGGGATACGCCGAGCCGCCGAAGTTGCCGATGTGCGGCAGCACCCCCGCCAGCTCGGTATTCGCCACGCCGAACCAGCGCGCCAGGGTGGCGGCGTACTGGTCCACGGCAGTGCTGGGCAACAGGCGCCCCTGTCCGACATGCCACTGGTCCTCGCTGCCGCTGCCGTTTCCCACGCTGATGGGCGGCGGCGCGCCATAGAAGGACGCGCCACGCACCGCGCCGCCCACCACGAAGTGGTGGCCCCCCCAGCCATGGTCCGAGCCGTCGCCGTTGGACGTCAGCGTGCGGCCGAAGTCCGACGCGGTGAAGGCCGTGACCTTGTCGGCCACGCCGAGTTCGGCCGTGGCGTTGTAGAAGGCCGTCATGGCGCTGCTCACCTTGTCGAGCAGCTGCGGCTGGTTGGCGATCAGGTTGTCGTGCAGGTCGAACCCGCCCAGCGAGACGAAGAACACCTGCCGGCGCGTGCCCAGCGCGTTGCGTCCGGCGATGAGCCGGGCCACCACCTTGAGCTGGTCGGCCAGCGGGTTGTTGGCAGGGAAGGCGGTGGACAGGCTGGCGCTGGAGAGGGCTGAAGAGATCTGCCCCTCGGCACTGATGGAGCGCTGCGTGACGCGGGCGTACTCGGCCTCCATCGCGTGGCTGCCAGCCGTCTGCACCAGCTCGCTCAACAGGCCGCGCACGGCGGTCGATCCATAGACGCTGGTGCCCTTGACGGCGTTGATGGGCACGGCGCCGCCCGGGCTGATCTGGTACTGCAGCGCCTGGTCGCCCGAGAGAAACACGGCGTTGCCCGTGGCCGAGATACAGGTGAAGAGCGACGTGGCGTTGGACGACAGCGCCAGGTCGCCCAGGTTGCCGCCCCAGCCCAGGGTGGAGCCTTCTGCGCCCTGCGACTGCCACACCGACTGCTGGTCGTTGTGCGAGAAAAGCTTGGGCGGCAGCGGGTAGCTGCGCCGGTCGCCGGTGGCATATTGGGCCCGCGTGAGCGGCACCAGCAGCGGGCCGACGTTCAGTTGCACCGCAGCGCGGCCCGCGTTGAAGAGGCCGGCCAGGCCCGTCATGGATGGGTGCAGCGCGTACTGCATGCCACCGGCCAGCGCCGTGCGGGGCTGCAGCAGCGTATTGCCCAGCGCGGCGCGGGCCAGGGCAATGCCACCGGCCGTGCCATCGCTGTTGCCGCCGCGGATGGCGGAGTACTGCCCGTAGCGGGTGCTGTCGTAGGGCACGACGGTGTTGGCGTAGTCGCAGCCGCCATAGAGGAAGACGCAGACCAGCGCCTTGTAGTCGCTTGCCTCGAAGGCGGCGGCCTCGCCCAGCGCGGCAAGATTCAGGGCGAAGGGCAGGGCGGTACCGGCGGCGGCCAGTTGCGTGCTGCGGCGCAGGAATGCGCGGCGCGTGTGGCGGGCGGGGTCGATGAAATTCATGGAGATGTCGCTTTGCTTTGCAGACGTTCGGTCACTTGTTCGGTCACTTCTGCACCAGATATTCGGGGCTGGCCATCACCAGCAGCACGGCGGCTGCCACGCGGTTGAGCTGGGTGGCGGTGTTGCTGGTGGCCGTCACCGGCGTGGCATTGAGCGCTGCCACGATGCGCGCCTGCGTGGCGGCCGATACCTGCCCTGCCGACAGCAGCAGCGCCACCTTGCGCACCAGCGCGGCGGCGTCGGCCACCAGGGCCAGCAAGTTGGCGTAGCTGCAGGTGATGTCGAAGCCGTTGGCCGCGCTGCTGCCGCCCTGGGGCAGGTCTGGCGCGTTCACGTAGTAGCCGAAGCGGATCACGTTCTGCATGAAGTTCAGGTAGCCGCTCACGCTGGTCTCGGTGACGATCTGGAACTCCGGCGCCACCTGGCCCGTCGTGGCCAGGGGCGTGGAGGGCGGCACGTAGCCCGGGCGGAAGAAGTTGAACACCGAGCCCGAGCGCAGCGGGCTCTGGCCCAGGCGGGTGGCCGGGTCGCTCAGGTTGTCGATCTTCCAGGTGCCGCGTGCCGACCGCAGCCCGAAGGTGCGGCCCCACTGCACGAAGCGCACCATGGGCTCGCGCAGGCGGCCGTACTGGGGGCTGGCAAGCCCTGCCGCGCCGCGCGCCTCCGGGTCCAGCAGCACGGTGGCGATCACGGCGCGCAGGTCGCCCCGCGTGCCGCTGCCGTTGTCGGCGAAGGCGGCGGCCACGCGCCCCACATAGGCGGGGCTGGGGTTGCTGGTGACCAGGCGCTGGATCAGCTGGCGCCCGATGAAGGGCCCCACGTTGGGGTGGTTGAACAGCGTATCCAGCGCCGCCTTCAGCGCCGCTGGCCCTGACGTGCCCGCAGCCACGGTGGTGCCCAGGAAAGTGGCGGTCAGCGTGGAATGGCGCGCGGCGTTGAAGGCCATGGGCAGCAGCGCCTGCTGCAGCCCCGTCACCGTGCTGCCGCTCAGGTTGGTGGGCTGGTTCTTGCTGGTGTCGTAGTCGTAGCCGGTGAAGACGCGCGCCAGGTTGCTCACATCGGCTGCCGAATAGGTGTCGATGCGGTTGCCGTTGCCGTCGCGCTGCTCGGTGCCGTCGGGGTTGAGGCGGTAGAGGCCGATGGTGAACAGCTGCATCACCTCGCGGGCGTAGTTCTCGTCGGGCTGGCGGCCGCTGCGGGCGTCTTCCTTCTGGTTGCCGCGCGTGCTCAGGTAGATGCCCATGGCCGGGCTGAGCGTGACGGCCTCCAGCAGCGTGCGGAAGTTGCCGAAGGCATGCTGGTTCAGCAGATCCCAGTAGCCGGAGGCCAGGAAGATGCTCCAGGGCTGCTCCAGCCCCGTGGTGGAGACCACCATGATCTCCGACAGCGCCAATGCCACACGCTTGCGCACGGCGTCGCGCTCCGTGAAAAGCTGGCTCCAGAGCATGAAGTCGGAGGGATACGAGACGTTGTCGTAGCGCGTGCCGGCCTCTGCCACGCCGTAGCCGCGCTGCATCAGCCAGGCCGTGCCCGTGGTGTCCACGGGCAGCGCGAACTGCTCGGCCAGCCAGGGGCCGTAGCCCTTGGCGCGCAGCGCTGCGATCTCCTCGTCGGTGGCCGAGAACTGCGCCTGCAGCAGAAAACGTGCGGCTTCTTCATCGCTGGTGGGGGTGGCCGTGGTGCCCGTACCGGTTCCGCCACCAGGGCTGGCGCCCGTGCCGCCAGTGCCGGTGCCGGGGGCTGAATCGCCCCCACCGCCCCCGCAGGCCACCAGCAGCGCGGCCGCAAGGGAGGAGGCCAGGGCGGGAGGGATCAGGGAGCTCTTCGGTTCGTGGCCGAGGTGGCCGGGCTCTGCGCAGGCAGGCAAGGAATCCGCGGGCGCGCGGTCGGGCGGCTGCAGCGTGGAGGCTGCAGCCTGTGGTGTGGGGTGCATTGTGGGCTTTCAGGCAGAGGCCGGGGCGTGGCAACGAACTGCCTCGCTCTTCGGCGCGTGGCGCAGAGTGTTCCAAGGATTTCGGAGGTGCGCAGCCACCTTGCAGCCCAAAAGCGTGTCAAGACGTTATACGGCGCAGGGGCGTCAGGGGGCTGTATGCAGGGTTGACGCTGTGGAGCCTGGGCAAAGCCCGATGTGGGCCGCTCGCCTGCCGGTGTTCTGAGGGGATGCGCAGCGTTGTGCGGGTGCAACCATGCGGGCGGATTGTCATAGGGCTTTCTCCTGCTTCAGGCTGAAGAATGCTGCTTGACGTCTTGGGGCCGTACACCTGAGTGCGGTGCGTCTGCACGGTGCCGCGTTGCCGAGCGGTATCTGTCGCCTTGTGTTCGCATGGCAAGGCTCCTGAACGCTGCACGCAGGCTCAGACGCACCAGGGATGCCAAGGCCAGGCAATCCTTGGGTTGCCAGTGCGTGTAGGGTGAAGTCATTCGTGCAAGTTACCTGGATCTCAGATGTTGCACTTCATATTTGACACCACCGTAAATCCACTGTGCAAAGACAATGACAAGAATCTTCTTTATGTTGGTGGCGATCATGATTTCTGGCACCACGTCTGCTGATGAGAAAAATTCACCACCAATCCAAGATTTGCAAGAAATAAAGAGATCTGCAGATGAATTCTTGATTGGGGAAAGCAGGCAGAAGAGAACGCAATTCACTGCTGTTCGAGTCAATCCAAAAATAATAGTCGAACAGTGCGCTGTTCCACTTGAATCGGACTGGGCATCTTCAGACAGTGGAGTTCTAGGAAAAAGAGTTCAAGTTTTCTGCAGATCGACATTGCACGACAAAAAGGGTTGGCGTGTTCTGGTGCCAATTGCAGCGTCAGCCACACACAAGAATTAGAGTGAAATTCTATGCGTCAAGATGATTGGCTACCGCGCAAACGAAGGACGATTCCAAGAGGCGCTGATGCCGCTCAGCAGCGCTGTCGTTGTGGCGCAGTGCCACTGGATAAGCCCTAGGTTGTGGCAAGGGCTGGTACGGACCATCTCGCTCGTCGGGGGTCAATGTCGGGACTTCGCGCGGCTTTGGAGGCGTTTTCTGGGAAGTTGAGGTGGATGGAGCGAGTGATATGGGCCTGAGCGATCCATGACCACCGGACTTTGCCCATTGCTAGCTGTCGGAAGTCGACCCAAAGCGAAATTTCGCTTCGAATGGTTTTGAGAAACCGCACATTATGGTTCATAACTCAGTATTGCACGGGCAACCGCTCTGTTACATTCTGGGTCTCCAGCAAATTCACTGAGCGCACGGGCAAACGGGGCGTTATCAACCCTCTTTATTTCTTGCAATTCCGCTGGTGAAAGTTGGTCATTTCTCCCTGTTCGAATTTCACGGTTCATCTTATCTCTCAGGCGTTGAGTTCTAGGGGATGCATAGTAAGCGATGACGTCCCGTGCCTCGGAGCCAGACACATACCTTCGCGCGAATGGCAGAGCAGCATCATTAATTAATTTGTTCGAAATAAATGACAACTTGGGGCAGAGGGCAATGTAGGCTGCTGTCCTAGATAAATTATTTTCAGGAAGACACCCTCTGGCTAGACTCGCTTTCGCGATTTCCGCATATCCCATAACTTCAAGCATCTGCGCCCAAGGTTGCTGTTGCTCATTGTCCGCTGCGCTTAAGCTGCCTGTAATGGTTGTAATAACGAAAAATGCAATGATTCGCAATTTTTTCATGAGTGGCTCTCGATAGGAATTTTGATCACTGCGGAAAACAATGCCCCCATGCATGCAATGGTGGAAAAAATAGACAGCAGGTTTTGTGGTTACAGGCGTTGGATTTTAAACCAAAGGCATTTGGGCACGACCTTCGATGCTCAACTCCAATTCAGCAAGATATTTCAGCATGTGTCTG
>NZ_JBICKY010000051.1:0-60238 GCF_043104705.1 Delftia sp. WSY_10
TGAAAAGGCCGTTGCACATGCAACGGCCTTTTTGCTTGGGTGCGTACACGGATGCCTCCATCCCAAGCACCATCAGGTATCGGCAGGGTCAAAAAAAGGGAGCCGACGGCTCCCTTTCTTGACGATGAGGGTCTCAACCCCACCCCGTCACTTGCGCAGCAGTTGCTTGAGCACGTTCTGCAGGCGGCGTGCGGTGGCGTCATCGCGTGCCGATGCCAGCACCCGCGCGGCATCGCTGCCCCAGGTTTCCTGCGGGGCCGGATCGTTGCGGCGCGTCAGCAGTTGCAGCTGCAGGGCACGGCGGGCGCTCAGATGCTCTGCAGGCGTGGGCACGTCGGCAGCCATTTCAAGGCGCAGCAGGGCTTCACCCGCATCACCCTTGGGCGCCTGGGCCAGTGCCTGCGACCAGGCATTGCGCACTTGCGCAGACACGCGACCGCCGAGCTGCTGGGCCGCCGGAATCTGCGTAGCGTCACGCGATTCCCAGGCCGCCATCAGCTGGGTCAGCGCTTCGCCATGGGCCTGGGCCGCGAGCTTGCGCAGAGCGTCCTGCGCATGCTCCATGGCTTCACGCTGGGCACGGAAGGCCGGATCGGCCAGGCGCGGACCGCGCTCTTCACGCGGTTCGCGGCCAAAGCGGCCATTGTCACGGTTGTCGCGTCCGTCCCTTCCATCGCGGCCACGGCCACCGTCGCGGCGGTCGCCAGGACGGGCAGCGCGCGCACCACCCTCTTCCTTCTTCATGCCGGGACGATCATCCCCGCGCACGGCAACCACGGGGCGCACCGGCGCCGGCTTCGCTTGCGATTCTTCCGAGCCGGCCGCAGCCACTGGCGCCTGTTCCGGCTGGGCAGCGTTGACGGAGGCATCGGCACGGCCGCGCAGCGCCTGCTCCAGAGCCTCCACCGCAGCGCGGATTTGCTGCACGTCACCCGATGTGTTGGCAGCTTCCACGGCCTGCGAAGCCTCCAGTACGCGGCGGTCATGGTCGCTGAGCTGCACGGCTGCGGCCCGGGAACCACGCTCGCTGCCCTTGCGGTTGAAAGCCTCGTCCAGGGGCTTGCGGAAGGCGTCCCACAGCTTTTGCTCGTGCTTGCGATCCAGCGGCACGGCCTGCGCCTCGGCCTGCCAGCGCTGCTGCAGCGCCTTGACGGCATCGATGCGCAGGCTGGGTGCGGCGCCCAGCGCCGTGGCCTCGTCGATCATGGCGTGGCGGCGCTGCAGGCTGGCCTTTTGCGCAGCGTGCAGCGGAGCCTCGGCCAGGGCCATGGCCTGCTTGAACTGGGGCTGCAGCTCGGCAAACAGTTTTTCACCGATATGACCGCTCTCGCGCCAGCGTTCAGCGAACTGGCGCAATGCGCGGGCCGCACCCTTGAGATCTTCGCTGGCGGCCTGCTGCGCTGCCCAGGCCTTGATCTCTTCGATCAGCGCCAGGCGCTGTGCCTTGGACTGGGTGGTTTCCGTGCGCAGCTTGTCGTGCCAGGACTCGACCACCTTGTGGGCCGCGTTGCAGGCTTCGTCAAACTTCTTCCAGAGAGCGTGGTTGGCCGCGCTGCCCTGGTCGGCCAGCTTCCACTGCTCACGCAGGCTGCGCAGGGATTCCTGGATCTTGCGACCGCCCAGCGCCTGGCCTTCGGGACGGTTCAGCAGAGCTTCCGCCTTGGCAACCAGCTCCTCACGCAGCTTGTCTGCGTTCTGGCGCGGCCAGCCTTCGGCTTCGCCTGCTGCCAAGAGGGCCTCGTGCACCTTGGTGACCAGTGCGTCGTCCACCAGACGACCATGGGCCTTGATGGCGGCACGCACGGCTTGCACGGCAGCGGAGCCAGCCTTGCTTTCGCCAGCAGCCGTCTCGGCCTGGAGCTGTTCCAGCGCCTGGGTCAGGGCAGCGCTGGCGGCAGCCACCTGCTCAGGCGACGTCTTGGCCTTGGGCTGCGCTGCGCTGCGGCCGGCAGGCGCTGGCTTGGACGGCTCGGCGGCCGCTGCCTCGGGAGGCAGGCCACGCGCCACACGCAGTTCATCGGCCCACACGGGCACGGTGGGCAGCGGGGCTGCTTCGTCCGCTGCGGCGGCCTCGGTCAGCGCAAGGGCAGACTGGAAGGCATCCCAGACAAGGATCAGCTGTGCGCTGGCGGCTTCCAGCTGGGGCGGGAAGCGTCCATCCACGCTGGCCCAGTTGGCATCGCCGGTGAGCTCGCCGGCCTGCTCCTGCCAGCGGGCCACGTCGGCGCGCAGGTTGTCGAGGACAGCCTGGGCGTCGCGCCATGGCTTGGTGGACAGGACTTCGATGCGCTGGGCCAGCAAGACAGCCACTTCGCGCTGGACCTGCACGCGATGCTGCAGTTCCTCGATGGCCTTGACGCGCTCGGCCAGTTGGGCCTTGTACTGCGACAGCGGCTCACGCGACAGCGGGGCGCCTGCCTTGGCGGCGTCGCGCTGCCAGGCGATGGCGTCGGCGGCATTGAAGGGCGATGCGACCAGCAGTGCCTGGGCCTTTTCAGCCCATTCCACTGCGATCTTTTCCTGGTCTTTGGTGCGGCGGATTTCATCCAGACGCTCACGCACGGCGCGGGCCGCGCTCTTGTCGCGCGCGCTCAGCTCCTTGAGGACGTCCTGCAATTGCTCGACCGAAGGCTGGGTTGCCAGCCAGTCGCGGATGCGCGAGGCGCGATCACCCGAGGTTTCGGCGGAGAAGGCACCGCCCGTGAGCACATCCAAGGGGTGTTGTTCAGGATTCTTGGCAGAAGCAGGGCTCACTTCAGGTGCATCGGACATGGTGCTGCGGGGGGAAAGAGAAGACATGAATCAATCGTTGAATGCCTGGCTGCTGCGGGCCGCCAGACGCGGCCGGCCGGGCTGCATGCGGGCATGCTAGCCGGGCCGGGAAAACCATATTCTCGCCGTTATTTGAAGCGGAGCCAAAACCGGGCTACTGTGCGGACAGGCTGAGCTGGGCGCGCGGGCTCCATTCCTGGTCGTCGGAATCCAGTTTCGGGGCCCCGAGAAACAGGCGCTCGAGCGGCAACTGCTGCTGCGCCAGATAGTCGCGAACGGCCACGCCGCGCGCCAGCGCCAGCTCGCGCATGGCATCGTCGGGCACGGTGATCTGCTCCAGCAGCAGGCTGCGCATCTGGTCGGTGGGCAAGTCCTTGGCCATGCCGATGACATTGCGCGGCTTGGCAAAGTCGGCACGGCTGTAAAGCGCCTTGGTCAAAGCCGGCACTTCGGCAGCAGGCAACTCGGTCACCGATTCTGCCGATTTGCCCTCGCGCAGCACCTGGCGGCGTTTCTGGGCCAGCAACAGGCGGTCGAGTTCGGCCTGCTTCCAGGCCTCCTTGTCCTGGGCCTCGCGCGCCTCGCCGATCACGGTGAGCCTGAGGGCCGGGCGCTCCTTGAGGGAGGCGACCACCTTGTCCAGGCTTTCGCGGGCCTTGGCATCGATCTGGGATCGGCCCGGCGCAAAGGCCACCACGCCCGACTCGCTGCTGCCGCCAAATGCGCCCGACAGCAGCGAGAACGGCGAGGTGACGGCCTTCATGATCAGGTTGCCGATGATCTTGAAGATGACTGGCGCCAACCTGAATTGCGGGTCGTTGAGCGAGCCGCTGACCGGCAGGTCCAGGTCGATGACGCCGTTGCGGTCGGCCAGCAATGCCACGGCCAGGCGCACGGGCAGCGAGGCCGGCGCACCTTCGACGGCTTCGCCGAAGGTGAGCTGGTGCAGCACCAGCTTGTTGCGCGCCGTGAGCTGACCATCGGGCTCGATCTTGTAGCTGACATCCATGCTGAGCTTGCCGCGCTCGATGCCATGGCCCGCGTACTTGATGGAGTACGGCGACAGCGGCGGCAGCTCCAGATCGCGCATCTGGGCGCGTATGTCCAGGGCCAGCGGCTTGGCCAGCGGATTGACCTGGCCGGTGATCTCCAGCGAAGCCGTGCCCTGGGCGCGGCCGCGCAGCTCCACATCCGCCAGTTGCGGCCCCTGCTCCCCGGCCGGCTGTTCGGACGAGAAGGCGCTCAGGCGGCCGGCCAGCTCGCTGAGGTCAGCCGAGTAGTTGGGCTGGATGAAGTAGTCGGAGAACTGCACCTTGCCGCCCGTCAGCACGATGGGGCCTATCTTGATGACCGGTGCAGGCCCGGAAGCGGCCTTCGGCGGGACGGGCTCGGCAGGAGCCGCCGCGCCATCCGCAGCCGGCGCGGTGTTTTGCTCCAGGGACTGCTGAGACTGGGCCGACTTGACGATGTCCTGCAGATTGATGCGGCCATTGCGCTGCACGATCACGCGTGCAAAGAAGTCGCTGAGCGCCGTCTCGCGCACGCTCAGGCGCAGCGGCTGGGCGGGCTGCATCTGCAGGTCCAGGCCACGCACGGCCAAGGTTTTCCAGGCGACGAGTTCATCGCGCAGGCCCAGGCCCAAGGCAGCCGATCGAGCCTTGGCCCGGTCGGCCGTGGATTCGCTGAGCACGGCTGCCACGGCGCCTGCGGCCGTGCTGGGTACGCCCTGCCCCGCAGCCTCACCCCCGGCTTGCACGGGCGAGGCCAGCGCGGAGCGCATGCGCAGATCCACCAGTTCGACATCGCCCTGCACCATCAGCTCGGGGCCGGCAGGCTGGCTGGCAAAGCGCAGCTGACCCAGGAAATTGCCATCGGCGCGCACCAGCTCCACATTGAGCATGTCGGCAAAGTAGGGCTCCAGCGCGTGCAGCGGCAGGCTGCGCGCCTGCAGCCTGCCCTGAAGCGACAGTGGCGCCAGTCCCAGATCGCCGCGCAGGCTCAGCGATCCTGCCTGGACACGCCGGCCCGAGCCGACCTGGGCGGACAGCTCCAGCGGCGTGGGAGCGGACTTGGCCGCCAGCGGCTCGATGGCGCCCAAGCGCAGGCGCAGTGAACTCAGATCCAGGGACACGGTGCGCGCCGAATCGGCGTTGCGCACGGGCGCTTCGTCACGCAGCGCAACGGCGCCACCGTCCAC
Organism: Delftia sp. WSY_10; assembly: GCF_043104705.1. Classification (NCBI taxonomy): domain Bacteria; kingdom Pseudomonadati; phylum Pseudomonadota; class Betaproteobacteria; order Burkholderiales; family Comamonadaceae; genus Delftia; species Delftia sp. WSY_10. The sequence goes on from NZ_JBICKY010000051.1 coordinate 4,970, forward strand.
TTCCACGGCCTGCAGCCTCAGACCCCAGGGCCTGGGCTTGTCCTTGGCGGGGTCCGGCGTCGCAGGTGCCGAGGTTGCGGGTGGCAGCCATTGCTCATACATCCACCGGCCCTGGGCGTCGCGCGACACGCCCAGCTGCGGCTTTTGCAGCGCCAGGCGCCCCACGGAAACCTGCTGGCTGGCCAGATTGACCTGCACCTGCTCCAGCTGCAGGCGCGCGATGTCGACCGGCGCGGCCTTGTCCTTGAGACTCAACTGCTCCACGCCCAGCTCGGCCACCTGCACCACCATGGCGGAGCCGCTCCAGCCCAGGCCGGCGTCGGTGCTCAGCAGACCGGTCAGCTCCGGCTTGAGATGGGCAGAGAGATACGGCGCCGCCAGTTGCAGAGGCAATTGCCGCGCGGAGACGGCCAGTTGCCCCTGCCTGTCGGTCATGGCGCCGCTCAGCCTCAGTTCGGCAGGTTTTGCGCCCTCTCCTGCCGCTGCAGACTGCACCTGCATGCCGGCATCAAATTGCAAAGGCTGCTCCAGCGGCCAGCGGACATCGCGCACTTCCAATGACAGCTGGCGCGCCTGCAGCGCCGCACCCGACTGGCCTGCGCCGGGCGACGCATCGCGCCAATGCACCGTGGCATCGGAAATGGCCAGCCTGTCCAGGCTCACCCTCCAGGGCTGGGGCGCATCGGAGGCAGGCTTTTCCACTGCCGGCCTGGAATCGGAGGCAGAGCGACTGCCCATCGCCATCCAGTTGATGCGGCCTTGCGCATCACGGGCCGCGAAAATCTCTGGAGCGCTCCACTGCACGGACTCCAGCTCCACCACCGACTGCAGGGGCTGCACGTTCTTGAGCACGGCCGCCAGGCGCTCGAAACGCAGCAGGGGCGCCTCATCGCGGTCAAGCAACTCGGCACCGGACAGGCTGACCTCGCCGGTGATCCGCACCACGGCCTGCTCGGCCTGCTCAAAGGAGATGTGCAGATTGGTATCCAGCACGCCGGAGCGCGGCTTGACGGGAGCATTGGCGGGCACATAGCCCAGGTAAGGCGTCAGGTCCACGCCCTGCCAGCTCAGATCGACGGCCGTCTGGCGCTGGTCGGTGAAAGGCGTGCTCTGGGCACTGGATTCAAAGCGGCTGCCATTGAGCGCGAAGGACAGGTGCGGCAGCACCTTGATCTCGCGCTTGGACTCCAGATTGCTGATGAACGGCAGCTTCAGCTGCAGCTGATCCAGCATGTGCTCACGCTGCTGGACATCGTCCTGCAATTGCACGCGGCCGTCGCGCAGCGCAATGTTGTACAGCGCAAAGCCCAAGGGCTTGGCCGGCGGCGTATCGCTGGGCTCGGCCAGCCGGGCCAGCACATCATCCACATCGAAGTGCCCCAGGCTCTGCTGCGTGAGGCGCAGCACCGGCGCATCGACCTCGATGGCATCCAGGACAGGCGCCAGCCTGAAGAGGGACTGGATACTGGCATTCACATAGATGCGGTCGACCTGCAGCTGTGGCGACGACGGCGCGGGTTCTTCCTGCCCTGCGCCCGCCGTCTGGCTTTTGGCAATGCGCAGATCACGCAGGGTCAGCTCCAGCGACCAGGGCCGGAACTCCACTGCCCCCACATGGACCTGGCGACCCAGCTTGGCCGATACCTGCTTTTCCAGCTGGCTTTTGGCGACAACGGGCACCAGCGCCCACAGCAGCAGCCACAGCAAAAGAAACGCTGCAAAGGCGATGGCCAGCCTGCGCAGCCAGCGGTGCTTGAAGAGAAATTGCATGGGGCTCTAATAACTAGTACGGCGCCATCCTGGACAGAGGACGCAGCGGTGGCTGCATTGCATCAGAAATTGGGCTGGCAGCAAGACCTCAACCCGCATCACCGCACATTTCTTGACGTTGCAGTCACCCTGGAACGATAAAGCCCGGAAGCCTTGAACCGGCTTCCGGGCTTTACGGCAGGCACAAGTCCTGGCCGTTTTCCGCAGTCAAGGAGAGGATGGTCCTTGCTGCTCGGAAGCAAGAGATTGCTTCCAGGAAGGCCGCGGAAGAAGACTTGAACGACTGTGCCCGAACCATCGAACACCACTTTTACCCGTCTTCCACCTTGGCGAGACGACTGCAGGAGCAGTCGCCTCCAATATAGAAGGACGCAGGCCAGGCCTGCCAGTGCTTTTGCATTTCATTGCAATTTCATGAAGCCCTGTACAACCGCCGCAAGCGCCCCACATCGGTAGCACGCAACCTGCTCTCAAACACTCAGAAACTGTGTTTGCATCCATGGTTTGTTATTATTCATTGATCTAACAAACGCACTTCATAGTGTTGACCGTGTATTTGGTGAACTCCTAGAATCCGCCAGCGCTCGAATAGAGCGTTTTTTGTTTCTGCTGCCTCACGACTGAGCAGATCCCGCAGGCCTACAACGCAATGGTGCACCAAGCGCCAGCCTCCCGGATCCGCAGCACCCAATCCAGGGTGTCAGCCTCACCGGCCTTCGCTTCGGCGAAGGCCGTTTCGGGTTGGTGCCCCTAGAAAGGAAAAAGCTATGCCAGCGTCAGGAAAATTTTTCGCCGCCGCGCGAACGTTCGCCATCGATGTGGCCAACGGTTTTCTTGCCATCATCCACAACAGCTTCGCCCTTCTGGGCTTGGCTGTGGCCTTCCTGGCCATTACCTTGTTCGCCCGTCCCGACCTGCGCGATGCCGGAGAGAGCCAGCTGCGCTCCTGGCTGACCGCTCGCCAGATGGCCGAGCTGGGTGCGCCCGTCGAACTCGCGGCCAGCGACCGCGCGACGGCGACCAACCCGAAGAACCTGCCCAAGGATCAGGCGGCCGTGGCCTTCTGGCTCAGCAAGAAGTACCGCGTGGCGCCCGAGCCCATCGCGGCACTGGTCAGCGAGGCCTACGACCTGGGCAAGGTCAACCGCCTGGACCCGACGCTGATCCTGGCCATCATGGCCATCGAGTCCAGCTTCAATCCGTTCGCGCAAAGTGCTGTCGGCGCGCAGGGCCTGATGCAGGTGATGACCACGGTGCATACCGACAAGTACGAGAACTTCGGCGGCCAGAACGCCGCGTTCGACCCCGTCAGCAATCTGCGCGTGGGCGTGCGCGTGCTCAAGGAGTGCATTGAGCGCGCCGGCTCCATCGAAGGTGGCCTGCGCTACTACGTGGGCGCGGCCAACCTGCCCACCGACGGCGGCTATGCCGCCAAGGTGCTGGCCGAGCACCAGCGCCTGCGCATGGCCGCCGGCCTGCGTGCCGTGCCGCTGATGACCGCCAAGATCGAGCAGCCCAAGCAGGCCGTCCAGATCGCAGCCACCAAGCCGGCCACATCCACGGCCGAGGCAGCCGGACCTGCGGCCTCGGCTGCGTCCGCTGGCACCCCGGCAGTGCCGGTCAGCTCGAGCAGCATGTCCGCGCGCACCGAACAGGTGGCCCTGCAGACACAGGAGCCGGCGCTGTAACCGGAACCACCGACATGGCGCATGAAGCTGGCTAAGGCCAGCTTTTTTCATGCCTGCCTGCACCCGCTGATCTGCCAGGCAGGCGGCTTCGCCAACGCCCCTCGCCTGTCTTCGGCTCCATCAGCTCAGCTACACTAGCGGGGTACGCAACTGGCGATAGGCGCAGCCGCTTCACGCACCGCTGCCGCTGACGTGGAAACCAGCAGAAGGCCTGAAAAGAACCACCTTCTGTGAACCACCGGGGAGCGTACCGCCCAGCCTCCATGCGCACGCGGGATCTGGAGTGTTCCGCCGTTCGCCTGGGCAGCCCTTGGCCTCAAGGGAATTTCAAGTTCACAGGACTGCCATGTTTCAACGCACCAATACCGTCGAGAAGGTCGACGCCGAAGTCTTTGCCGCCATCCAGGCCGAGAACCTGCGTCAACAAGAACATATCGAGCTGATCGCCAGCGAGAACTACTGCTCGCCCGCCGTGATGGAAGCCCAGGGCTCCCAGCTCACCAACAAGTACGCAGAAGGCTATCCAGGCAAGCGCTACTACGGCGGCTGCGAAAACGTCGATGTGGTCGAGCAGCTCGCCATCGACCGCGTCAAGAAGCTGTTCGGCGCCGAAGCCGCCAACGTTCAGCCCAACTCCGGCTCCCAGGCCAACCAGGCCGTGCTGATGGCCTTTGCCAAGCCCGGCGACACCATCATGGGCATGAGCCTGGCCGAAGGCGGCCACCTGACGCACGGCATGCCGCTGAACATGTCGGGCAAGTGGTTCAACGTGGTCTCCTACGGCCTGAACGCCGAAGAAGCCATCGACTACGACAAGATGGAAGCGCTGGCGCGCGAGCACAAGCCCCGCATCATCGTGGCCGGCGCATCGGCCTACGCCCTGGCCATCGACTTCGAGCGCTTCGCCAAGATCGCAAAGGAAGTCGGCGCCATCTTCTGGGTGGACATGGCCCACTACGCCGGCCTGATCGCCGCGGGCGTGTACCCCAACCCCGTGCCCCACGCCGACGTGGTCACCACCACCACGCACAAGAGCCTGCGCGGCCCGCGCGGCGGCGTGATCCTGATGAAGGCCGAGCATGAGAAGGCCATCAACAGCGCCATCTTCCCCGGCCTGCAAGGCGGCCCGCTGATGCACGTCATCGCCGGCAAGGCCGTGGCCTTCAAGGAAGCACTGTCTCCCGAGTTCAAGGCCTACCAGGAGCAGGTCGTGAAGAATGCCAAGGTCGTCGCCGAAACGCTGACGGCCCGCGGCCTGCGCATCGTCTCCGGCCGCACGGAAAGCCACGTCATGCTGGTGGACCTGCGCGCCAAGGGCATCACCGGCAAGGCGGCAGAAGCCGCACTGGGTGCCGCCCACATGACGATCAACAAGAACTCCATCCCCAACGACCCCGAAAAGCCGATGGTCACCAGCGGCATCCGCGTGGGCACGCCCGCCATGACCACGCGCGGCTTCAAGGAAGAGGAAGCCCGCCTGACGGCCAACCTGCTGGCCGACGTGCTGGAGAACCCCAGCGACGAAGCCAACCTGGCCCGCGTGCGCGCCCAGGTGGCCGAGCTGACGGCCCGCTTCCCGGTCTACGGCGCCTGATTTGAGCGCATAGAGGCCTGCCATGAAGTGCCCGTTCTGCAGCCACCCGGACACCCAGGTCGTGGAGACCCGTGAGGCCGAGGATGGGGGCTTCATCCGCCGCCGCCGCCAATGCGGCGGCTGCGACAAGCGCTTCACCACCTATGAGCGGCCCGAGGTCAGCTTCCCCGCCATCGTCAAAAAGGACGGGCGGCGCATCGAGTACGAGCGCGCCAAGCTGCTGGGTTCGTTCAAGATTGCGCTGCGCAAGCGTCCCGTGAGCACGGAGCAGATCGATGCCGCCATCGAGCGCATCGAGGAACGGCTGCGCAACCTGGGCGAGCGCGAAGTGCTCTCCAGCCGCCTGGGCGAGATGGTGATGCGCGAGCTCAAGCTGCTCGACAAGGTCGGCTACATCCGCTACGCCAGCGTCTACCGCAGCTTCGAGGACGTGGACGACTTCAAGAACGTCATGGATGAAGTCCGCAATCCCGGCTGATCAGGCCGGAAGGACACAAGAAAGCCGCCCTTGGGCGGCTTTCTTTTTGGCGTCCTGGCAGCGCTTTCAGGGCGCCGCGGCAGGAATCGGCGCCAGGCCTGAATCGACGTCGCCGCACTGGGCGCGGTGGCGCAGGGCGTGGTCCATCACCACCAGGGCCAGCAACGCTTCGGCGATGGGCGCGGCGCGGATGCCCACGCAGGGGTCATGGCGACCCTTGGTGATGACTTCGGTGCTCTGGCCCTGGGTGTCGATGGACTCGCGCGGCGTGATGATGGAGCTGGTGGGCTTGATGGCGATGCGCACCTCCAGATCCTGGCCCGTGCTGATGCCGCCCACGATGCCACCGGCGTTGTTGCTGCGAAAGCCTTCGGGGCTCAGCGAGTCGCCGTGCGTGGTGCCGCGCTGGACCACGCTGTTGAAGCCCGCACCGATCTCCACGGCCTTGACGGCGTTCAGGCCCATCATGGCGTAGGCGACGTCGGCATCGAGGCGGTCATACAGCGGCTGGCCCAGGCCCACCGGCATGCCACTGGCCTGCACGCGCAGCGCGGCGCCGCAGGAGTCGCCCGACTTGCGCAGCGCATCCATGTATTCCTCGTAGCGGGACACATCGGCCACCGGCGCAAAGAAGGGATTGTTGCGCACATGCTCCCAGCTCTCGAAGGGCAGCGACAGCTCGCCCACCTGGGTCATGCAGGCGCGAAACTCGGTGCCGAATTTTTCCTTGAGCCACTTCTTGGCCACGGCGCCGGCCGCCACCGTGGGCGCCGTCAGCCGTGCGGAGGAGCGGCCGCCGCCGCGCGGATCACGGATGCCGTACTTCTGGAAGTAGGCGTAGTCGGCATGGCCGGGACGAAAGCTTTGCGCAATGTTGGAGTAGTCCTTGCTGCGCTGGTCGGTATTGCGGATCAGCAAAGCGATCGGCGTGCCCGTGGTGCGGCCTTCGTAGACACCCGAGAGGATTTCCACCGCGTCCGGCTCGTTGCGCTGCGTCACGAACTTGCTGGTGCCGGGGCGGCGGCGGTCCAGGTCGTGCTGGATGTCCGCCTCGCTCAGTGCCATGCCAGGCGGGCAACCGTCGATGACGCAGCCGATGGCCGGGCCATGCGATTCGCCGAAGTTGGTGACAGTGAATAGGGTTCCGAAGGTGTTGCCGCTCATAGGCCGATGATTATGCCCGGGTCGCCCCCAGGCGCCGCTCCCGCTGCAGCGGTGCATTGCGCAGGCTGCCATCTCCTGCAAAGAAACAATAAAACTATCAAATTACAAATATTGATAGCTAGAATTGCAGAACATTGTTCTTCAACCGCCTGCGGACCATCCCTCAGGCACCAGCCGCAACTTGCGGGAGATTCGTGAAATGCAGACCTCTTCCGGCTCAACGCAACGCCAGGATCGCAGCGATCCTGCGAGCAGCACTCCACCGCCCTCACCCATCCTTCAACAGGATGCCGGTGACCAGAATCTTCACCCCACCCTGATGACCATGCTGCTGGTCTCAGCCAGGCCCGATGATTTCAGAACCCGCAACCGGCTTGCCCAGGCCAAGCAGTACATGCGGGCCCGGCTGGATGACCCCGAGCTCAAGCCGCTGCAGGTGGCCCAGGGCCTGGGCATGTCGCTGCGCAGCCTGGCGCGTCTGTTCGCCACCGAGGGACTGACTCCCAGCCGCTGGCTCTGGAACGAGCGCCTGGCCCAGGCCCACCTGCTGCTGCAGGCCGACAATGCGCGGCGCGTGACCGATGTGGCGATGGCCTGCGGCTTCACCAGCTTCTCGCACTTCAGCCGCGTCTTCAGGCAGGCCTATGCCGTGCCGCCCAGCGCCTTGCTCAAGCCCCGGCGCAGCAGCGTGCATTGAACGGGCTTGCGCCCGGCCGTAAAAAGCCAAGGCCTGCGCCGCGTTCTGCGGTCACAGGCCTTGCTGCATGGGCAGGGACAGTCTTGCCGCGACCGGATGATCAGTCCGCGCCCTGGCGCTCGCCTTCGGGCCAGTCGCGGATATAGGCCTTGAGCATGCGGTTCTCGAAGTTCTGGCTGTCCACCACGGCCTTGGCCACGTCGTACAGGCTGATCACGCCCATCAGCATGCGCTTGTCCATGACCGGCATGTAGCGCGCATGGCGGTCCAGCATCATGCGGCGCACCTCGTCCATGTCGGTTTCCATGGTGCAGGTCATGGGAGCGTCGTCCATGGCCGAGCGCACCAGCGTCTCGCCCACGCCGCCGTGCTTGACAAAGCCCTGGATCACTTCGCGGAAGGTCAGCATGCCGACCACGTCGCCGTGCTCCATGACCACGAGGGAGCCTATATCGCGCTCGGACATCACCTGCACCGCGCTGGCCAGGCTTTCGTCCGGCGACACCGTGTAGAGGGTGTTGCCCTTGACGCGCAGGATGTCACTTACTTTCATGCCGTATCTCCAAGATTGTCTGTGTCGCCGTGGTTGCGGCAAGCCCATGTCTGCCGGGAAATATAGCCCACAATGCCCGCTTGCCTTGACAACCATGGAGACAGGAATGCCCGGCTACTCGGATCCCGGCTTTGACACTCTGGCGCTGCACGCGGGCGCACAGCCCGACCCCGCCACCGGTGCGCGCGCGACGCCCATCCACCTCACGACCTCGTTCGTCTTCGAGTCCAGCGACCATGCGGCCTCTTTGTTCAATCTGGAGCGCCCCGGCCACGTCTACAGCCGCATCTCCAATCCCACGAACGCCGTACTGGAGCAGCGCGTCTCGGCCCTGGAAGGGGGCGTGGGCGCCATCGCCGTGGCCAGCGGCCAGGCGGCGCTGCACCTGTCGGTGGCCACGCTCATGGGCGCGGGCAGCCACATCGTGGCCAGCACGGCGCTGTACGGCGGCTCGCAGAACCTGCTGCACTACACGCTGGCGCGCTTCGGCATAGAGACCACCTTCGTCAAGCCCGGCGACATCGACGGCTGGCGCGCCGCCGTGCGGCCCAATACCAAGCTGTTCTTCGGCGAGACCGTGGGCAACCCGGGCCTGGACGTGCTCGACATTCCCACCATCAGCGCCATCGCGCATGAGGCCGGCGTGCCGCTGCTGGTGGACTCCACGCTGACCTCGCCCTGGCTGATGAAGCCGTTGGAGCATGGCGCGGACATCGTCTACCACTCGGCCACCAAGTTCCTGTCGGGCCACGGCACCGTGGTCGGGGGCATCGTGGTGGATGGCGGCAGCTTCGACTGGGAAAAGTCGGGGCGCTTCCCGGAGCTGACCGAGCCCTACGACGGCTTCCACAACATGGTGTTCAGCGAGGAAAGCAGCACTGGCGCCTTCCTTCTGCGCGCACGCCGCGAAGGCCTGCGCGACTTCGGCGCCTGCATGAGCCCGCACACGGCCTGGCTGATCCTGCAGGGCATAGAGACGCTGCCGCTGCGCATGGAGCGCCATATCCGCAACACCGAGAAGGTGGTGCAATTCCTGGCCAGCCATCCGCTGGTGGGCCGCGTGGGCCACCCGCTGCTCGATACCCATCCCTCGCACCAGCTCGCCAAGAAGCTGCTGCCGCGCGGCGCAGGCTCGGTGTTCAGCTTCGACATCAAGGGCAACCGCAACCAGGGCCGCAAGTTCATCGAGACGCTCAAGGTCTTCAGCCACCTGGCCAACGTGGGCGACTGCCGCAGCCTGGTCATCCACCCTGCCAGCACCACGCACTTCCGCATGAGCGACGAGGCGCTGGCCCAGGCCGGCATCGGCCAGGGCACGATCCGCCTGTCCATCGGGCTGGAAGACGCAGACGACCTGATCGACGACCTCAAGCGCGCCCTCAAGGCGGCCGAGAAGGCCGCGTGAATCGGCAAGGGAGACACCAACAATGAAGATCGATGTTCACGGCCACGCCATCTACGCCTATACCGGCGGCAAGGCCTTCAATCCCGCACAGCCTACGGCCATCCTCATCCACGGCGTGCTGTGCGACCACAGCGTCTGGGCACTGCAAAGCCGTTACCTGGCCAACCACGGCTGGAACGTGCTGGCCATAGACCTGCCGGGCCACTGCCGCAGCGCAGGCGATGCGCCGGCCAGCGTGGAGGCGGCGGCGGATTTCATCGGCCAGCTCATGGATGCGGCAGGCATCGAGAAGGCCGCGCTGGTAGGCCACAGCTGGGGCAGCCTGATCGCCATGGAAGCGGCCGCGCAGCTGGGCGCGCGCGTCAGCCACCTGGTGCTGGTGGGCACGGCCTACCCGATGAAGGTCTCGCCTGCTTTGCTGGACTCCGCGCTCAGCACGCCCGAGCAGGCCATCCACATGGTGAATGTGTTCTCGCGCGGCACGCTGGCGCCACCCAGCGGCGCAGGCAGCTGGGTGTTCGGCGCCGGCATGGCGCTGGGCCGGCGCGTGCTGGCCAGCAATGACCGCACCAACCTGCTGCACGCCGGCTTCAAGGCCTGCGACAGCTACGCGGGCGGCGAGGCGGCCATGGCGGCGCTGCAATGCCCGGTCCTGTTCGCCCTGGGCGAGCAGGACCAGATGACGCCGCCCAAGGCCGCCAAGGGCCTGATCGAGGCGGCCCGGGGCGCGCAGCGCCAGGTCAGCATCGTGCACCTGCCCAGCGGCCACAACCAGATGACCGAGGCGCCCGACCAGACGCTGTTCGCCATCCGGGATTTCCTGGCGCGCTGAGACCGGCCGGGTCCTGCCCGCAGGGCAGGCACGCACTCACTCACGCACTCACGCCCCGCGCGCGGGGAAGATGCTCTTTTTCACGAGCGCGTGCACGCCCCAGTTGCCATCCACCACCTGGGTGATGCCGAAGTCCACGGCGATCGACATCAGCGAGATGGCCTCGTCCTCTCCCAGCCCCTGGGTGGTCATGAGGAAGTGGCGCATCTTGTGATAGGCGTCGCGCAGAGCCAGGTCCACGGAAGACTTCTTGAAGATCTGGTTTTGCGCATCCGGCCCCAGCTCCGCCAGGTAGTTGGCGTAGCTGAAGCCGTGCAGCAGCCATTCGTCCTGGGTTTCGAGCAGCGGATAGGCCAGTTCGGCCAGCGGCGTTCCAGGCAGGTCCGCCTTCTTGTGCAGGATCAACTGGAAGGTGCCGGTCAGCGAGCACTCGATGGCCGTGCCGCACAGCTCGGAGTCCCCCTGCGAGGCATGCGGATCGCCCACGGTGAAGTTGGCCCCTGGCACGGCCACGGGGAAATACATGGTCGCCCCCTTGCCGATGCGCCAGTTGTCGATGTTGCCGCCCGTGTGGTTGGGCGGAATGGAGCTGGCCATCTCCACCTCGGCCGGCGCCACGCCGATGGTGCCGAAATGCGGGCGCACGGGAACGCGGATATTGCGCAGCACGTTTTCGTTCTTGCTGATCGTGCGGTGGTCCACGGGCACGCCCGGATAGTCGATGGTCGGGTGGACCACGCCGAAGGGGTCGGTCTGCGGCGTCCAGCGGTAGTTGTAGACGGCGCGGGCCCAGTTGCGCTCGCCGGTCGCATCCACCTCGTAGATGGTGACCACCTCGCGCTTTCGGGGCTCGGTGAGCGTGTCGCCATAGTGAAAGCCCCAGTTCGCCGCCGCATTGCTGCCGAAGGTCCGGCCCTTGAACTGCGGGTTGCCCGAGGGGCGCGGCACCACATCAATGATGCGTACTTCCAGCACATCGCCGGGCTGGGCGCCCTTGATGCGTACCGGCCCCGTGCAGATGTGCACGCCCTGGCCCCCACCTGCGCCGTTCTTGGCATCCATGGGACCGGCACCCCGGCGATCGACGTTCTTGCGCTGGCTGTCCCAGTGGAACACGCTCTCGGCGCCCGGGTCGCCCCGGACCATGCGTTCGGCATCGTCATTGGCGTGGTGGGTCAGCGTCTCCATGGTCACGTAGTCGCCCGATTCGACTTCGACCACCGGCTTGGCCGATCTGCTGAAGTAGCCCCAGAGCACGGTACTGGCAGAGGCGGGAATGTAGTAGTGGCTGGCCATGCCCTGGCCGGCCCGGGCGCCGGGCGCGCCCTGGGCAAAGGCCCGGGACGGTGCCATCGCACCGCTGATGGCGCCGGCCGAGACCGCGCCGCCACCGACCACCATGGCGTCGCGCAGGAAGGAACGGCGTGCAACCTGGAATTCCTCGCGGATCAGCGTCTCATCGGCTGGCGAAGCACCGTGCTGGCAGCCCGGGCCGCAGATATGTTCTTGGTGGGGGATGGTCATCGAAAATACTCCTGCTGTTGTGGATCGGTGCCGGCAGCGCCAGTGTCCAGGCGAGCATGTCCAGGCCGGTTGTTCCTGCGCGCACAAAAACTTGTCGCGGCTGCCATCCGGTGCGCCGGGCTTGGACAGGCAGTACGCGGCAGTTCATAGTTCGCCCCTGATGCACGACGATCCAAGACGCTTTTCCACCCACGCATTTCCCGATGCCTTGCGGCAGGCTGCGCTCAATGAGGCGCTGTCCAGGGCAGACATCCATGGCGAAGCGCCCACGCCACCGGCCACCCACCTGGCGCTGCGCAGCTCGCCACTGGGATCGGTATTCATTACGCTGGCCACCTCGCCACTGACGCTGCGGGCCGTGGCCAAGCGGCCGCGCGGCCCGGGCCTGCTGCTGTGCGCCTTGCTGCAAGGCAGCGCCGATGCGGTGGTCGAGGACGCCGCGTTCCCGCTCAAGGCCGGCTCCGCGCTGCTGCTGGAGTCAGACCGGGACTGGCAGCTGCAGTTGCCCGGCGACGGCCGCCTGCTGCTTGCGCGGCTGGAGTCCTCGAGCTTTCTGCTCCGCCTTCTGCGCTCGTGCCCGCCCGAGGCCAAGCACATCGGCGGGACAGGCGGTGTGGGGGCCATGTGCATGGCAATGGCGGCCTCACTGGCAGAGCAGATCGACACACTGGCACAGGACGATCTGCTGTCGGTGGAGGCCACGCTCACCGACATGCTGGTCACCTGCCTGACACCGCGCGCCGGCAATCCCGACCAGGAGCAGGCCGAGGCGACCGAGCCGCCCAGCGCCGTGCAGCTTGGCCATCTGCGCCGCATCTGCCGCGCCATCGAAACCCGGCTGGGCGATGCCGAGCTGTCCATCGATGCCATCGCCGAAGCCGAGGGGCTGTCCACGCGCTATCTGCAAAAGCTGTTCAAGGGAGCGGCCACCAGCTTCAGCACCTACCTGCGCGAACGCCGGCTGGAGCGCTGCCGCATGGACCTGAGCAACCGCTCGCTGCAGCATTGCTCCATTGCCGAGCTGTGCTTTCGCTGGGGCTTTGGCGATGCCGCCAACTTCAGCCGTGCCTTCACGGCCCGCTATGGCCTGTCCCCCAAGGCCTATCGCGCCAGTCCGGCGCGCGTGCAGGATGCGCCGCCCGGCCAGCGCGGACGCCCCTCGCCCGCCGAGAGCGTTGCGCAGGGTGCAGAACCGGCCGCAGCGCGCCTGGCACACAGCCCGTTCCAGGCCCTGCTGCGCGACCATGCACGCTACGCCCAGGCGCTGGCCCTTGTGCCCAAGCGCTCGGCGCACGCAGACAATGGTGGTGCGTCGCCCCAGCACTACTACCTTCCGGTCTCCGACAAGACCGTGCACTGGGGCTACCTGAGCCGTTCACTCAAGCCCGTGCTTTCGGTGCGCTCGGGTGACGTGGTGACCATGGAGACGCTGACCCAGCATGCCTCGGACGACTGGGAACGCATGATCGAAGGCGATCCGGGCGCCGAAAGCGTGTTCCACTGGACCGCAGCCCAGAAGGCCGTGGACCGGCGCGGCGCGGGCCCGATGGATGCCTCGATCTACGGCCGCGGCGCAGGCGAGGGCTTCGGCGTGCACATCTGCACCGGCCCCGTCTATGTGCATGAGGCCGAACCTGGCGACCTGCTGGAGATACGCATCCTCGACGTGCAGCCACGCCCCAGCTGCAGCCCCGCCCACCACGGCCGTGTCTTCGGCAGCAACGCCGCCGCCTGGTGGGGCTTTCACTACCGCGACCAGATCACGGAGCCCCGCCAGCGCGAAGTGGTCACCATCTACGAAATCGACCACGCACTGCCCGAGGAGCCCACGGCCCGCGCCGTCTACAACTACCGCTGGACGCCGCAGACCGACCCCTTCGGCGTGGTCCATCCGACCATCGACTACCCGGGCGTGCCCGTGGACCCCGCCAGCATCACCCGGCGCTTTGGTGTGCTGGACAAGGCACGCGTGCCGCTGCGTCCGCATTTCGGCATGCTGGCCGTGGCACCGCGAGAGGCCGGCCTGATCGACTCCATACCGCCGAGCTACTTCGGCGGCAACCTGGACAATTGGCGCGCGGGCAAGGGAGCCACCCTCTTCCTGCCCGTATCGGTGCCAGGCGCACTGTTTTCGGTGGGAGACCCGCATGCATCCCAAGGCGACTCGGAACTGTGCGGCACGGCCATCGAATGCTCGCTGACCGGCAGCTTCGAGCTGCGGGTGCACAAGCGCGCCGCGCTGGACAACCGCTTCCTTGCAGAGCTGGACCACCCTTTCCTGGAGACCGGCTCCGAATGGGTGATACAGGGCTTCAGCTTCACCGACCACCTGGCCGAACTGGGCAGCCAGGCGCAGTCCCAGGTCTATCGCAAGTCATCGCTGGAAGGCGCCATGCGTGACGCTTTCCACAAGGCAAGGCGCTATCTGATGCTGGCCCACGGGCTGGACGAGGACGAGGCCGTATCACTGATCTCCGTGGCCGTGGACTTCGCCGTGACGCAGGTGGTGGACGGCAACTGGGGCGTGCACGCCGTGATCAAGAAGAAGCTGTTTCCGCCGGAGCTCTCGGCGTCCGCCCAGGCGGGCCACTGAAGCCCACCCGGGATCAGACCCGTGCCAGGAAGCGGGCGATGCGCTGGGCGATGCGCTCGGGCTGCTCGCGGTGGGGGACGTGGCCGCCACCGGCCACGATCTCCACCTCCACAGGGCCGCGCGCCCGGTCGCGGATGCGCTCGGGGTGGACCAGGGAGCCGAACTCGTCATGCTCGCCGTGGATGGCCAGCACCGGGCAGCGCACGCGCTCCAGCGCCTCGTCCAGCCGGTAGTCGGCAAATGGCTGCGACAGCCAGGTGTCCACCCAGGCAGACAGCACCCAGGCGGCCTTGTCGCCGTGGTATTTCTCCAGGCGCGCCAGCTGGCCGGGCCGGGCGAAATCCTCTTGGGCCGCACGAATGCCCTGCAAGGTGCGATCTTCCACGAAGGCCTGGGCGGACTCCGTGACCACCGCCTTGCACTGCGCGCCGTATCGGGCCGCCACCATGGCGGCCATGCCGCCGCCCACGCTGTGGCCCAGCACGATGAAATCCCCAAGGCCCAGCCCCTGGTGCACTGCCGGAAACACGGTCTCTGCCTCCCGGGCCACAAAGCCCGGCCCCAGCGTGCCCGGATAGGGGTCGGACTGGCCAAAGCCCAGCCGGTCGTAGGCCAGCACATCGCGGCGCGTGGCCTCGGCCAGTTGCTGCGGGAAATCACGCCACAGCGCCACCGAACCCAGCGAGTCGTGCAGCAGCACGATGGGCGCGCGGGCCAGGGACTCTTCGCCGGCCGCCGGCGCCTGCCAGCGCCTGACGTAGATGCTGCCCTGGGGCGTGGAAATGCGGGTTTCGCTCAGGGATGCGGGGATGTCGGTCATGCAGGAGGAAGGCATCGAAAAACTCCATGCCGGTCAGCGCCGGCCCGGCAGACATCATGCGCCCGCATGCCGCCAGAGGGCGACACCGTGGCGACGCGCAGGGCGGAATGCGGCAGCTTTTGTCTCTCTCGGGGCAGCTTTTGCGAACCTGGGCGCGCGGGTTCCTCCGATGGTGAGCGGCAAGGCAGCAGCGTATAAGTTGACCCTACCCCATGCTTGCGAAGGCCTGCCATGTCACACGCTTCCGCTCCCCTGCCCGGCGCCGCACAGGCTGCCGTGGACCCGCGCCAGTTCAAGAGCTTTGCCGAGTTCTATCCGTTCTACCTGCAGGAGCACAGCAACCGCACCTGCCGGCGCCTGCACTTCGTGGGCTCCACGCTGGCGCTGCTGTGCCTGTTCGCGCTGTTTCTGACCGGCAATTTCTGGTTCCTGCTGGGCGGCCTGCTGTTTGGCTACGGCTTTGCCTGGATAGGGCATTTCGGCTTCGAGAAGAACCGGCCCGCCAGCTTCAAGCGCCCGCTCTACAGCTTTCGCGGCGACTGGGTGATGTGGCGCGACATCCTGACGGGCCGCATCCCGCTCTAGACCGGAGCCTGCGGCCTTTGCTCCAGCAGATCGGCCAGCGTCATGCCTGCCAGCCCCGTGCGATCCCACAGTGGCTGCACGGCCGGCGACGGCGCCAGCAGCAGACGCTGCACCAGCGGCTGCAGCGGCGTGCGATGGGGCTCCACCAGCAGCATGTAGCGGGGCTCGGGGCCTTCGCTGGCCGCCACAGTGCCGGGGGCCTGCACCGTGCCCACCCAGTCCAGCACCGACAGCGCCTGCAGCACCGGATCGATCTGCTGCCAGTCCACCCGCAGGCGCCGCGCCAGATCGCTGGCGTACAAGCCCTTGGCGGGCGACTCGCGCTCCTGTGCGAGGTACTGCAGGATCTCCACGGCCATCTCGAACTGCCAGCCCTGCTGGCCCGGCATGCGCTGCACGCCCGCCATCACGATGGGCAGGTAGGCCGTGACCACGGCGCCCAGCAGCACGATGACCCAGGCCATGTAGATCCAGATCAGCAGGATGGGCAGCGTGGCGAAGGTGCCGTAGATGACCGAATAGGTAGGCACCGAGGCCAGGTACAGGCCCAGCGCCTTCTTCGCCAGCTCCATGCAGGTGGCCACGAACAGGCCGCCCACCCAGGCATGGCGCCAGCGCACCGCCGTGTTGGGCACGTAGTGGTACAGGCCCGCCATGCCTGCGGCCAGTGCCAGGAACTCGATGGAATCGAAGATGAAGCGCAAGCCTTCGGGCAGCGCATTGACCAGCCCGCGCGAGGCCGACATCACATAGGACGACAGCACCAGGCTCAGGCCCAGCACCAGGGGGCCCAGCGTGATCGCCGCCCAGTAGATCAGCACGCGCTGGCCCAGCGGCCGCAGCTGGCGCACGCGCCAGATGTTGTTGAGCGTGCGGTCTATGGTGAGGATCAGCGCGACCGCCGTGATCACCAGAATGGAAAAACCGGCCATGCCCAGCTGGCTGGCCTTGGAGGCGAACTGCGTCAGATAGCCCAGCACCTGGCGCGCGATGGTCTCGGGGATCAGGCTGTCGATCAGCCAGCGCTCCAGCACGATCTGCACGCGGGAGAAGATGGGAAACGCCGTGAACAGCGCCAGCGCCACCGTGAAGAAAGGCACCAGGGCCAGCACCGTGGTGAAGGTCAGGCTGCTGGCGGTGACGCCCAGCCGGTCCTCGCGAAAGCGTTCGCGCAGCGTGTGTGCGGTATTGCGCCATGGAAAGCAGCGCCAGCGTTCGCGCCACGATCGCGGCACCGCAGGCTCGGGCGGCTCGGCCAGGGATAGGCTGCGCTCCCGGGCAGGAACGGGCAGCGCCAGGGCGCCATCCTCCAGGCCATCGACGGGCTCCTTTTCGGGGCCGCCGCTCATCGCCCCATCTCCGCCGCAAGGCGCATGTCTGCAGCGGGCGCGGCCATCCAAGCAATCACATGTTCAAAGGTCAAGACCATGGCCGATATGATGCCACCCCGATGACTGATTCCATTTCTCGCCCCGGCGCCGATGTCGCCGCCACCCGCTGGCTGGCGGTCTCCAGCCTCATGGGCCTGATCGTGCTGAGCCTGGCCTGGGAACTGTGGCTGGCGCCCATGCGGCCCGGAGGCTCCTGGCTGGTGCTCAAGGCCCTGCCGCTGGCGATTCCGCTGATCGGCCTGCTCAAGCACCGCATGTACACCTACCGCTGGGTCAGCCTGCTGGTGTGGATCTATTTCACCGAGGGCGTGGTGCGCGCCTGGAGCGACCCCGCGCCCGGGCGCTGGCTGGCGCTGCTCGAAGTTTTCCTGTGCCTGATGCTGTTCACCGCCTGCGCCCTGCATGTGCGCTGGCGCCAGCGCAGCGCGCGCCGCGCGGCCCAGGCGGCCGGCGGCTGAGCCCCCCGTTTTCATGCCTTCACGTCTTTGAAAGAAGTTGCAACATGACTGCACTGCTTGAACGCCTGCGCCAGATCGTCGGCGAAGCCCATGTCCTCACCGAGGGCGACCTCGTGGCCTATGAACAGGACTGGCGCCGCCGCGTGCGCGGCAAGTCCCTGGCCGTGGTACGCCCGGCCAGCACGGCCGAGGTGGCTGCCGTGGTGCGCGAATGCGCGGCCGCAGGCACCAGCATCATCCCGCAGGGCGGAAACACCGGCCTGTCGGTGGGCTCCACGCCGGACGACAGCGGCACGCAGGTCGTGCTCAGCCTCACGCGCATGAATGCCGTGCGCAACATCGACCGCGACAACCTGAGCTTCACCGTCGAGGCCGGCTGCATCCTGCAAAGCCTGCAGGAGCTTGCCGAGAAAGAGGGCCTGCTGTTCCCGCTGTCGCTGGCCGCCGAAGGCAGCTGCACCATTGGCGGCAACCTGGGAACGAACGCGGGCGGCACCCAGGTGGTGCGCTACGGCAACACGCGCGAGCTGTGCCTGGGTCTGGAAGTGGTCACCCCGCAGGGCGAGATCTGGGACGGCCTCAAGGGCCTGCGCAAGGACAACACCGGCTACGACCTGCGCGACCTGTTCATCGGCAGCGAAGGCACGCTGGGCATCATCACCGCCGCCACCATGAAGCTGTTCCCCCAGCCTGCGGCCCAGCTCACGGCCTTCGCCGCCGTGCCCTCCATGGAAGCGGCCGTGCGCCTGCTGGGCATGGCGCACCAGTACCTGGGCGCGGGCCTGACGGGCTTCGAGGTCATGGGCCAGTTCGCTCTGTCGCTGGTGATCAAGCACATGCCCCAGCTGCGCGTGCCCTTTGCCGGGCTGATCGGCGCGCCGCCCTACTACGTGCTGGTCGAGAATTCGGACAGCGAGTCCGAGCAGCATGCGCGCGAGCGTTTCGAGGCGCTGCTGGAGCTGGCCTTCGAGGACGGCTGCGTGCTCGACGCTGTGGTGGCCGAAAGCCTGTCGCAGGCCCATGAGCTGTGGCACATCCGCGAAAGCATTCCGCTGGCCCAGGCTGAGGAAGGCCTGAACATCAAGCACGACATCTCCATCGCCGCATCGCGCATCCCCGCCTTCGTCGAGCACACCGATGCCGTGCTGCAACGCGAGATCCCTGGCGTGCGCCTGGTCAACTTCGGCCACCTGGGCGACGGCAACCTGCACTACAACGTGCAGGCGCCCGAGGGCGGTGACGCCAAGGCCTTCCTCAACGAGCGAGAGCACCTGGTCAACCACCTCGTCTATGAAGCCGTGGCCGAATTCGGCGGCTCGTTCTCGGCCGAGCACGGCGTGGGTGCGCTCAAGGTGGACAAGCTGCAGAAGTACCAGTCCCCCGTGGCGCTGGGCATGATGCGCGCCATCAAGCAGGCGCTGGACCCGCAGGGACTGATGAACCCGGGCTGCATCCTGCCAAGGCAAGCCTCCTGAGCGCAACGCCGCCCCTTCTGGGGCAGCGCCGGGTTTGCACGCGCCGTCCTGAGCCAGGAGCGGCCCGTGCCTGCCTTGTCAGGAAACCGGTTTGGCCTCGATATTGGCCATCGTCTTGTTGACCTGTTCGGGCCAGGCGATATCGGCGCCGGCCGCATCGGAGAAGTCGGACTGTTTGCCGCCGGTGAGCAGCCACACGCGCAGGGCATTGCGGGCGGGATCGATCACGATGGCGCCCATTTCCTCGCCGCCTTGGTGCGGGCGCAGGCCGACGATGCTCCAGACATCTCCTTCCTTGGTCAGCGGGCCCACGGTACGCATATTGCTCAGCAGGGTCGGGTAGCTGGTGCCCAGCAGCGCCTTGAGCCGGTCGGCCAGCACGCCCTGCTCCAGGTAGTTGGTACCGTCGTAGGGATACTTGCCCACGTACTCGGCCAGGCTGTCCAGGCCGGGCTCCCCCGCCTTGGCGGTGGAGGGCATGCGCGTGCGCGCGGGAAACGCCAGCACCAATTCCGGGGCTGGCGCAGCCACATCGAGTGCGACGGACTGCGCGGCCTTGGGAGTCGGGACGGAGGGAGAACGCGGATCGCAGGCTGTCAGCGCCAGCATGGCGACACCCAATGCAACGGCGGCCTGCCAGGGGGAGAGCATGGAAGACATGCGCAAGCTCCTTGTCAAAGCGGATGCGAAAAAAGCGGTGACGCCGGTGCGAAAGCCTGGGCAATGCACCGGCACCAGTCTGCGGGCATTTTCGCACCCGGGGCGCCAGACCTTGTTTCAAGGGGCATGGATACCGTCGGACAAGGCGCCGTATTCATCAAGGGATAATCCGGAAGATGAACACGACTCCAGCGCCCCGCCCAGCCCGCTCCCAGTACGAAGATTTCATGCGCCATGTGTACGAGCACGGCGTGTCCAAGACCGACCGTACCGGCACGGGCACGCGCAGCGTGTTCGGCCACCAGATGCGCTTCGACCTGTCCGAAGGCTTTCCGCTGGTCACCACCAAGAAGGTGCACCTCAAGTCCATCATCCTGGAACTGCTGTGGTTCCTGCGCGGCGACAGCAATGTGCGCTGGCTGCAGGAGCGCGGCTGCACCATCTGGGACGAATGGGCCCGCGAGGACGGCGACCTGGGCCCGGTCTATGGCGTGCAATGGCGCAACTGGCCGACGCCGGACGGCGGCCACATCGACCAGATCGCCGAAGTGGTCAAGCAGCTCAAGAGCAACCCGGACAGCCGCCGCATCATCGTCAGCGCCTGGAACGTGGCGGACCTGCCGCAGATGGCGCTCATGCCCTGCCACGCCTTCTTCCAGTTCTACGTGGCCGACGGCAAGCTCAGCTGCCAGCTGTACCAGCGCAGCGCGGACATCTTCCTGGGCGTTCCCTTCAACATCGCCAGCTACGCGCTGCTGACCCACATGCTGGCCCAGCAATGCGACCTGGAGGTGGGCGACTTCGTCTGGACCGGTGGCGACTGCCACATCTACAACAACCACTTCACCCAGGTCGAGACCCAGCTGGCGCGCCAGCCCTTCGCCTACCCGACGCTGCAGATCAAGCGCCGGCCCGACTCCATCTTCGGCTACGAGTACGAGGACTTCGAGGTCGTCGGCTACCAGCACCACGAGCCCATCAAGGCCCCCGTGGCCGTCTGAGGCAGCAGAAAGACCCGCCCGATGGCCATCCATCTCATCTACGCACGCGCCGCCAACGGCGTCATCGGCAAGGACAATGCCATGCCCTGGCACCTGCCCGAGGACCTGGCGCACTTCAAGCAATTGACCCAGGGCTCGGCCGTGGTCATGGGCCGCAAGACCTGGGACTCGCTGCCGGCCCGCTTCAGGCCGCTGCCCGGGCGCACCAACATCGTGGTCACGCGCCAGGCGGACTGGGCACCCGAGCCAGCCGCCCCCGGCGTGCTGCATGCCACCAGCCTCGAGCAGGCCCTGGCGCTGGGCCGCCAGGCATCCGCCGACGTGTGGGTCATGGGCGGTGCCCAGATCTACGCCCAGGCCCTGCCGCTGGCCGACAGCATCGAGGTGACTGAAATCGAACGCGACTACGAAGGCGACGCCTTCGCGCCCACGCCGGGCCCCGAGTGGCAGGAGGCCTCGCGCAGCCGCCATGTGGCAGCCAATGGCCTGCCCTACAGCTTTGTGCGCCTGCAACGGCGCTGACACGGTCCTGTCGCAAACGGGGCTGGCGGGCACGGCGGGTCTGTGCAAATAATGTCGGTTTTCCAAGCCTGCGCCGTCTTTTGCATCTTTCCGCCATGAGCCTCGTCCAGCCCCTGCCCCCCGGTCCGCTCGACATCGTCGGCGACATCCATGGCGAAGCCGAAGCGCTGGAGCATCTACTGGGGCACATGGGCTACGACGCGCTGGGCCGCCACCCCCAGGGCAGGCGCCTGGTCTTCGTGGGCGACTTCTGCGACCGGGGTCCCGACAGCCCGGGCGTGCTGGCCCGCGTGGTGCCCATGCTGGAGTCGGGCCATGCGCTGGCCGTGCTCGGCAACCACGAAATCAACCTGCTGCGCGAGGATGCCAAGGACGGCTCCGGCTGGTTCTTCGACAGCCGCGTGGCCTCCGACACACCCAAGTACGCCCCGTTCGCACGCATGCCGCTGTGCGATATCCCCGACACCCTGGCCTTGCTGGAGCGGCTGCCCATTGCCATGGAGCGCGAGGACCTGCGCGTGGTCCACGCGGCCTGGCGCCCGCAGCAGATCGCCATGGCGCGCGAGCTGCCACCGGGCAGCGCGCGCAGCGCCTATGACCACTTCGAGGCCGTGGCCGCCCAGCAGGCCCAGGTCAACAAAGTGGCCGAACGCATGCGCGCCGAACGCCGGCAATGGCCGCATGACCTGGAAGACCGCAACTGGCTGCCGCCCTTCCTGCCCGCGCACAGCGAAAGCGAACTGGCCAAGGCCATGGTCAATCCGCTGAAGGTGCTGACCTCGGGCGTGGAGCGCGAATGCCGCAATCCCTTCTACGCGGGCGGCAAGTGGCGCTTCGTCGAGCGCGTGGCCTGGTGGAACGAATATGAGGATGCCCAGGCCGTGGTCGTGGGCCACTACTGGCGGCGCCTGAACCGGGGCGGCCCGTCCTTCCACGGCGCCCAGGCCGAGAACCTGTTCGGCCAGACGGGCCCACTGTCCTGGCACGGCCGGCGCGGCAATGTGTTTTGCGTGGACTACTCGGTCGGCGGCCGCTGGAATGCCCGCCTGGCGGGCGAGGACCCGCAGCAGCGCTTCAAGCTTGCCGCCATGCGCTGGCCTGAGCGCCGCCTGGTGTTCGACGACGGTGCCCAGGCGGACAGCGAGGAGTTCGGCGTTGCGGCGGCCGCTGCCGCATAGCACGCGCCAGATACGCGGCGCTTAGCGTCAGCAGCAGCGAGCGCGGTGCGCCGTAGCAGTTGTTGCCCGACACCGTGTTGAACGAAGGCACGTAGCAGCGCCTGTCCAGCAGGTTGCTGGCGTTGGGCGCCACGCCCAGATGGTGTCCGGCCCCCTCCGAAGAGAGGGGGAAGCGGCGCAGCCGCTCAGGGGTGCCTCAGAACGTTCCGCGCAGCGTCAGCATCACATTGCGTGGCTCGCCATACCAGTTGTTGCCGCCGCTGGTGCCCACCGTGCGGTAGTAGACCTTGTCGAACAGGTTGTTCAGGTTGAGCACGGCCTGCCAGTTGCGGTTGATGCGGTACTGCACGCTGGCATTCCACACGGCATAGCCGCCCTGGCTGAACTTGAAGGGCACGGCCGCACCGTCGAACTTGCCCGTGTCAGGATTGAAGGCATTGGCCGAGCCGCTGACGAAATGCGCGCTCTGGATATTGGCACCACCGCCAATCGTCCATTGCGACAGCTCGCCGGGCAGGCGGTAGGTGCTCCACAGCTTGAACAGATGCTTGGGCGTGACGGAGTGGTAGATGCCTTCGATGCCCGGCGTCTTGTTGTGGTTGCGGTTGAAGGTGTAGCCGGCAAACAGCTGCCAGCCGCGCGCCAGCTCGCCCGAGATCTCGCCTTCCACGCCCTGGCTGACCACCTTGCCCTTGCTCAGCCAGCAGCAGTTCAGGCCCGCGTCGCCGATGTCGGTGTTGGGGTAGGAGGGATCGGCCACGGCCTCGCCATTGCGCTCTATGCGGTACAGGGCCATGGAGGCCATCAGCCGGCCCTCGTTGAACTCGCCCTTGGCGCCCAGCTCGAAATTGCGGCCCTTGATGGGGTCCAGCGGCGTGCCGGGAAAGGGCCCGCCCAGCTTGTCGGCCTGGGACTTGTGGATCTCGGCGACGCTGCCGTAGGCAGTCCAGCGGTCGTCGATGTCGTAGACCAGGCCACCGTAGGGCGTGAAGATGCCGCTCTCGCCATAGGACGACACGATGCGGCTGGTGAGATTGCCGGCCCGGTCGAAGCGCAGCCAGGGCGTCTGCGTGTCGTAGCTGGCGCGGCGCGCGCCGACGATGGCGGTCAGGCGGTCCGTCAGGCTCAGGTTGAGCCGGCCGTACAGGCCTTTCTGCGTGGCGCCATAGCCCGCGAAGCTGCGCGTCTTCCAGACGAAGCTGGGCAGGGGAATGGCGCCCGGGTCGAAGCCGAACACACTGATCCCCCCCGCCGGCGTATCCACCTCGGAGAGAAAGGTGTCCTGCGTGTCGCGGATCTTGACCCAGTCCGCGCCCAAAAGCAGCCGGTGCCTGCGCCCCAGCAGGGAGAACGTTCCGCTGACGTTGGCATCCAGCGCCTTCTTGGTGGAATAGAAATCGTTGGAGAACCCGCTGAGCGCCGCGCCCAGGCCGGTCGAGGGGTCCACCGCCCCGGACATGTCCGCCAGACGGCTGTCGCTGTCGACCTTGACGTAGTTGGCATGGGCACGGACGCGCCAGTCGCCTTGCAGCCGTTGCTCCAGCTGCGCAAACAGTTCCTTGTTGGTTCTGTCGTAGTGGCCCCAGCCCGCCATCAGCGCCGTGCTGCGCGGCAGGTGCAGATCGTCGCCATTGGCCGCGCGCGGCAGGCCGCTGCGCCAGGGCAGGCTGGCCGACTTGTCGTAGCTGCCGCCCAGGGTCAGCTTGGTCGCAGGCGTGAGATCGGCTTCCACAATGCCGTAGAGCAAGGTGTTGCGCGCATCGGCGTAGTCATAGAAGAACTCGCGGTCGCTGTGCGCCAGCACGGCGCGGCCGCGCACCCGGCCATCGGCGGCCAGCGGGCCGGCCACATCGACTTCGGCCCGGCGCTGGTTCCAGCTGCCCACCGAGGCCGAGGCCAGCACCTGCGGCTGTGCCGTGGGGCGCTTTCTCACCAGGTTGATGGAGCCGCCGGGCTCGCCATTGCCGCTGTACAGGCCGTCCGCGCCGCGGATCACCTGCACGCTGTCGTACATGGCCATGTTGGGGTCGAAGGTGCCCTGGCTGAAGGCGTCCACCGCCGCTCCGTCGATCTGGACATTGCTGATCTGGAAGCCCCGCGCGTAAAAGCTGTTGGCCGTGCCGCCCAGGCCACCCGAGCCCGCGTAGTCCACCGTCACGCCCGTGGTCTGCTGCATCACGTCGCCCACGGAGACCAGGCCCTGGTCCTCGATGCGCTGGCGCGTGACCACGGAGATGGACTGCGGCGTCTCGCGCACGCTCTGCCCCTTGCCCAGCGACACGCGCGAGGCCGCATAGGAGCCCGAACCCTCCGTGGTATCGCCAGCGTGCGCCTGGGCCGTGACCAGCACCGTGCCCAGCGCAGCATCGGCTGCCGGCGACGGCTCCCTGGCCGGGGCCTTCAGCGTGTAGGCGCCCGGTACGGCATCGATCACGGTCACGCCGGTGCCGGCCAGCAGCCGGTCCAGCGCCTGGCGCGGCGTGAAGCGGCCCTGCAAGGCCGGCGAAGTGCGGCCTGCAACGATCTGCGGATCGAACAGCACCTGGTGCTGGGCCTGCTGCGTGAACTGGCGCAGCGCGCCGGCCAGCGGCTGGGGCGCGATGCTGAAGGCCAGCTCCCCTGCCTGCCCCGCCTGCCCCGCCTGCACGGACGATGGCTGCTGCGCCTGCACC
Source organism: Delftia sp. WSY_10 (assembly GCF_043104705.1). NCBI lineage: Bacteria > Pseudomonadati > Pseudomonadota > Betaproteobacteria > Burkholderiales > Comamonadaceae > Delftia > Delftia sp. WSY_10. The sequence goes on from NZ_JBICKY010000051.1 coordinate 30,030, forward strand.
GCAGGCTGCGCCAGCGCAACCAGGGCTGCGGCCACCAGCGACGGCATCCTTGCCCGCCGCCATGGCCTGCCCCGGTGCTGAAACTCTCCTCCCCAAATGCCCGCGCCCATGGCGGCGCTGCCGTGTTCTTTTCCTGCTTGCATCCCTGCTCCTGCTGCACTGTGTCCATTGCCCGCTGTCGCGGTGTGCGCGGTGGGTGGCAGGCAGACAGTCGAGCGTCCACCCGCCACGCGCGTGCGCGGCCGTCGCGGTTGTTGGCTGAGCTGTGCACTGGGCAGCGGCCTGGCTGGCAACCATGGAGGCGCGAGAAAACCCGGCCTCCATGAAGGTAAAACCCGCTACCGCGCCAAAGTGGGAACGTGGACGAACCGAGAAAGCGGGTTGTTTACATTAATTTACAAATAGACAATACACTCAATGCGCCGAGATCCGCCAGCCGCCCTGCGCTTCGGCCTGCACACGCACCGGCAACAAGTGCGGCAACGAGCGCAGAAACACCTCGGGCTTGCCGGTCAGCGCCACGCCGGACACGGACAGCGCGGCCAGCCGCGCATCGCCGTCCACCCGTACGGGCTGGCCCAGGTAGCGCGACAGATCGGCGGCGACCTCGGCCAGCGTTGCCTGCTGGAACACCATCTGGCCGCTGCGCCAGTCGCCCACCGTGTCCGCGCCGGCCGCCAGCGGATGCTGCGTGCCGTCGCGGGCATCGACGGACATGCCGGCACCCGCGCCCAGCAGCAGGCGCCTGCCGTCCGCAGCATGGCGGTCGGGACGCAGTTCCACCTTGCCCTCCAGCACCTTGACCACCAGCGCTGGCGGCCCGGCGCGCACATTGAAGGCCGTGCCCACCACGCGGACCTGGCTGGCGCCGCTGTCCACGGTGAAGGGCCGCGAGCGGTCGGCGGCGACCTGGAAGAAGGCCTCGCCCTGGTCCAGCACCGTCTCGCGGCGGCGCGGGTAGTAGCGCACCTGCAGCCTGGAGGAAAAATTCAGCGTGACCCGCGTGCCATCGGGCAGTTCGGCCTCGCGCACCTCGCCGGGGCCGGTGGCCATCTCGATCACATGGCTTGCGTGGTTGTCCCAGGCATACCAGCCGCCGCCCAGGGCCAGCGTCGTGACCAGAGCCACCGACAGCAACGCCGGCATCAGGCCGCGGCGTGTGCGCTGACGTGCCGGCGCGGGCAAGTGGGCCTGTGTCTGCGCACGCGGCCCGCTCGCCCTGGCTTGCGGCGCAGCAGCCGCGTCGCAGGCCAGCACCGGCCTGGGCAACTGCTGCAGGTCCAGCACCGTGCGCCCCAGGCTCTCGAAGATGCTGCGGTGCTGCGGGTCGGCGGCCAGCCAGGCGTCGAGTTCGCGCTCGTCGGCGCCGGTCCAGTCGGCTTCACGGCGGCGGGCGAAGTAGTCGGCGGCGCGGGCGTGCAGTCGCAGGCGTTGCGGGGTCAGCGTCATTCCCGGCCCTCCCCGTCCGTCGCGGCCTGCGCCAGCAGGCCCTGCATCAGGCGCATGTCTTCGGCGCTGCCGTACTGCACGCGCAGCTCGCAATAGGCCATGGCCAGCGTCACATGGTTGTGCACCATGCGGCGCGAAATGCCCATGCGCTGCGCCACCTCGGTCTGCGTGAGCCCGTCGATGCTGTGCAGCACGAAGGCCTCGCGGCGACGCTCGGGCAGCTCGGCCATGGCCTGCTCCAGCCGGCACAGGCGCTCGCGGTGGTGCGCCGCCTGCAGGGGGTCCGAGCCTTCGCCGGCCGGCAGTTGCTGCGCCAGCTCCATGTGTTCATCCAGCGAGACCGATTCGCGCCCCGGCGCGCCCTCCGAGCGGCGCCAGGCATCGTGCGATACATGGCGGGCGATCACGCGCAGATAGGGCTCCTGCTCCTCGGGCGGCAGGGCCTTGCCCGAGGCCGCATAGCGCACGAAGACCTCCTGCACCGCATCCTCGGCATCCTCGCGGTTGCGCATCTGCCGGCCCAGCAGGCGGCGCAGAGGCTGGTGCCAGCGCGCATACACGCGGGCCAGCAGCGAGGGGGCGGCATCATCGTCCGCGCCAGGCACGCGCGCGCTCACGGGCAGGCTCCCGGCACAGCGGTCTGGACGCGGGCAGGCAAGCCAGCATGGGAAACGGACAGGACGAAGAAGAACGGCACGGGCGGCGATTGTACTGAGAATGGTTCTCATCAACACCCTTTCGGCCGGCACGCGCCATGCGATGCGGGTGCTGCGGATGCCTTACCGGCCCGCTGCCCCATGCAGCGCCACCAGCGTGGGCACCACCCAGTTCGGCGCAGGCTGCGCCCCGTCGAAGCACTGGTCCTCGGACGGCACGGCGATGACGGTCATGCCGGCCTGCCGCGCCGCATGTGTTCCCGAGACCGAGTCCTCGAACACCAGGCAGCGCCCGGCCGGCACGCCCAGGCGTTGCGCCGCGAAGTGGTAGATGTCGGGCGCGGGCTTGCCGCGCACCACCTGCTCGGCCGAGACGATGGCGTCGAACGCCGGCCGCAGGCCCAGCGCATCCAGGGTGTGGTGGCACAAAGACAAAGGAGAGTTCGAGGCCAGCGCCACGCGCCAGCCCAGTGCGCGGCAGGCGCCCAGTGTTTCGCGCACGCCGGGCAGGGCCTGCCCATGCGCGCTGACCAGGGCCGCCACGCGCGCGACCACGCGGCTCTCCAGCTCGCGCTGGCTGGGCCCCTGCCAGGGCCGGTGGGCATACCAGTGCGCGGCAACCTGCGCCGTGGTCATGGGCGCCGTCACGCGGGACATCTCGGCCGTGATGTCGATGCCGACCTCGGCAAAGGACTCTCGTTCGGCACGCTTCCAGAAGGGCTCGGAGTCTATGAGCAGGCCGTCCATGTCGAAGATGGCGGCGCCGAATCCGGCCTGGCCAAGGCCTGCGAACGAGGGAGCGGCTTCAGGGATTTGCATGGCGCGCATGCTAGCGCAGGCGGCAAGTGAAAGCAGTTGCTGTTAGCCTGTGCCGGCTGGCGATGGATGCAGATGCATGCGATTGCCAGCCCTTCACAATCCTTAGCGAGCCCGCAATGACCAGCCCCCTGTACACCGCCTCCATTCCCGTCCTGCAGCAGATGCTGAAGGCCCTGTCCGACGTGCTCAAAAAGGCCGAGGAACACGCCGCGCAGAAGAACATCGATCCCGACGCCCTGCTGCAGGCCCGCCTGTTCCCCGACATGTTCCCGCTGGTGCGCCAGGTGCAGATTGCTGCGGACTTCGCCAAGGGCATCGCCTCGCGCCTGGCCGGCGCCGAGGTGCCTTCGTGGCCCGACACGCAGACCAGCTTTGCCGAACTGCAGGCGCTGATCACCAAGGCGCTGGACCATGTGGGCTCGTTCGCACCCGAGCAGTTCGCGCAAAGCGAGTCCCGCGAGATCGTGCTGCGCCCCGGCACGCCCAAGGAAAAGAAGCTGACCGCCAGCGCCTACCTGCTGCACTACGGCCTGCCGCAGTTCTTCTTCCATGTGACCACCGCCTATGCCCTGCTGCGCCACAACGGCGTCGAGGTCGGCAAGCGCGACTACATGGGCAGCTACTGAGCGTGCCGGGGCCGGTCTGGCCAGCGCTTCACTGCGCGGCCAGATCCCGGCCTCGCGTCTCCGGCAGGCACATGGCAAACAACACCACCATCACGTAGCCCGCCGTGGCGCAGATGCCGATGGCCATGCCCAGCGACAGGCCCAGCCGGTCGCTGAGCACGCCCACCAGCGCAGGGAAGGTGGCCCCGATGCCGCGGCCGAAGTTGTAGCAAAAGCCCTGGCCGGAGCCTCGCAGTTCGTTGGGGAACAGCTCGGCCAGGAAGGCTCCGGCGCCGCTGAAGATGCCCGACATGAAAAAGCCCAGCGGAAAGCCCAGCACCAGCATCCAGGCATCGGTGATGGGCAGCAGCGTATAGGCATAGGCCAGGCTGCCGGCGCCGATGGCGAACAGCGTGAAGGCCAGGCGCCGGCCCAGCCGGTCGGAGGCGTAGGCACCGCACAGGTAGCCTGCAAAGGCGCCGAAGATGAACATGAACTGGTAGCCGCCCGAGCCCAGCACCGTCAGGTGGCGCTCGTTCTTCAGGAAGGTGGGCAGCCACACGGCAATGGCGTAGTAGCCGCCCTGCATGCCGGTGAACATCAGGCTGGCCAGCACCGTGGTCTTGAGCATGCCGCCCTTGAAGATGTCCAGGAAGTGCCCGCTGCGCTCGCCCCGGCCCACGGCGGCGCGGGTCTTCAGGTAGACCTCGGGGTCCTTGACGGAACGGCGGATGAACAGGATCAACAGGGCCGGCAGCAGGCCCAGCAGGAACATGGCCCGCCATGAGATCTCGGGCGGCAGAAACGAGAACAGCGCCATGGACACCAGCACGGCCGCCCCCCAGCCTATAGCCCAGCTGCTTTGCACCAGCCCCACCGCCTTGCCACGGAAAGCCGGCCGTATGGTCTCGGCGATCAGCACCGAGCCCACGGCCCATTCGCCGCCAAAGCCCAGCCCCTGCAGCGTGCGGGCCAGCAGCAACTGGCCCGGCGTCTGCGCCAGGCCGCAGGCGAAGGTGAAAAGCGCGAACACGAGGATGGTCCACTGCAGCACACGCACGCGCCCGTAGCGGTCCGCCAGGATGCCGGCCATCCATCCGCCGATGGCCGAGGCCACCAGCGTCGAGGTGCCGATCAGGCCGACCTCGGTCTTGCTCATGCCCCACAGCGACAGCAGGATCGGGGTGACCAGGGGCAGCGTGTAGTAGTCGAAGGCGTCCACGGCATAGCCGCCGAACGAGGCCGTCAGCGCCCGCTTTTCCTTGGGCTCGAGCTGGCCCAGCCAGTGGCCCCGGGGCTGCTCTGCGGCCAGGGTCCTTGCGTTGTCAAGGCTTGTCATTTGTTGTCTCCTTGCACTTCGGCTGCGCGAAGCGTCTTGCATTCAATGGCACTCCATCGGTTGTGATCCGGGCCTGGCCGGGCGGCCCTCCCCCGCCCGCGCCATGCCCCCTGCTGGCGGCGTGTCAGGCCGCCGTTCCGTAGCCGCCGCCCCCCGGCGTGCAGACTTCGAAGATGTCGCCCGGCTGCATGTGCACGGCGCCGATGTGGTCCAGTTCCTCCACCTGACCGTCGGCACGCAGCACACGGTTGATGCCCGGCTGCCCCGGCTGGCCACCTGCCATGCCGAAGGCCGGATTCAGGCGCCCGTTGGACAGGATGCTGGCCGTCATGGGCTCCAGGAAGCGCACGCGCCGCACGCCGCCGTTGCCGCCGTGCCAGCGCCCGCCGCCGCCCGAGCCGTCGCGGATCTCATAGCTGTCCAGCATCACGGGGAAGCGGAACTCCAGCACCTCCGGATCGGTCAGGCGCGAATTGGTCATGTGCGTCTGGACGACGCTGGTGCCGTTGAAGCCGCGCTCCACCCGGCCCTCGGCGTCCAGCACCGCGCCCGCGCCGCTGCCGCCGGCAATGGTTTCGTAGTACTGGTGGTGCGCATTGCCGAAGGTGAAGTTGTTCATGGTGGGCTGGCTGCCCGCCATCACGCCCAGCGCGCCGAACAGCGCGTTGGTGATGCAGGTGGAGGTCTCCACATTGCCCGCTACCACCGAAGCGGGCGGGTTGGGGTTGAGCATGCAGCCCTGGGGGATGATGACTTTCAAAGGCTTGAGGCAGCCCGCGTTGAGCGGGATGTCGTCGTCCACCAGCGTGCGGAACACATAGAGCACGGCCGCCATGCACACGGCGCGCGGCGCATTGAAGTTGTTGGTCTGCTGGACGCTGGTGCCCGAGAAATCGATGACGGCACTGCGCTCGGCCGTATCGACGGTGACGGCCACGCGGATCTGCGCACCGTTGTCCAGTTCCAGCGTGAACTGCCCGTCCCTGAGCCGCGTGATGACGCGGCGCACCGACTCCTCTGCGTTGTCCTGCACATGGCCCATGTAGGCCTGCACCACGGGCAGGCCGAACTGCGCCACCATCTTGTGCAGCTCCTGCACGCCTTTTTCATTGGCCGCGATCTGGGCCTTCAGGTCGGCCAGGTTCTGCTGCGGGTTGCGGCTTGGGTACTCGCCGCTTTGCAGCAGCTCGACCATCTCCTGGGCGCGCAGCACGCCGCGATCGACCAGCTTGAAGTTGTCGATCTGCACGCCCTCTTCCTCGATGCGCGTGGAAAACGGCGGCATGGAGCCCGGCGTGATGCCGCCCACATCGGCATGGTGGCCCCGGCTGCCGACGTAGAAGGTCGGAGATGCCTCGCCGGCGATATGGACCGGCGTGATGACGGTGATGTCCGGCAGATGGGTGCCACCCTGGTAGGGGTCGTTGAGCACGTAGACATCGCCCTGGGCCATGCGCCCGGCGTTCCTGCGGATCACCGTCTGGATGCTTTCGCCCATGGAGCCCAGGTGCACAGGCATGTGCGGCGCGTTGGCGATGAGATGGCCCCGGGCATCGAACAGCGCGCAGCTGAAATCCAGCCGCTCCTTGATGTTCACCGAATAGGCGGTGTTCTGCAGCTGCAGGCCCATCTGCTCGGCGATGTTCATGAACAGGTTGTTGAAGACCTCCAGCAGCACAGGGTCCACCGTCGTGCCGGCCGCGTACTCGACCTTGCGCGGCACCACCCGGTCCAGCACCAGGTGATCCAGCCCGGTGAGCCTGGCCGACCAGCCAGGCTCGATCACGGTGGTGGCGTTGCGCTCGGCGATGATGGCCGGGCCGGCAATGACGTCGCCGGGCCGCAGGTCCTCGCGCACCACCAGGGCCGCGCCATGCCAGGCGCCGCCGGAGTACATGCGCACGGTTTCGCGGCGCGGATGCTCGCGCGGCGGATGCTCCGGCAGCAGCGGCTCGCCGGGCGCATCGCCCGCAATCACGGCTTCGACCGACACGGCTTCCACCACCAGGCCCTTGCCCGCCATCAGAAAGGCGAAACGCTGGCGGTAGGCCGACTCGAAAGCCGACTGAATGCCCGGCAGGGAGCCAAAGGGCACGACCAAGGCGGAATCGGAGCCCTCGTAGCGCACATGCACGTTGTGCCGCACCTGCACAGGGCCTGCGCCGACCTGCCGGCGCTCCAGCTCCGCCTGCGCGCCCGTGCCCAGCGCATCCAGGCATTCGGCGATCAGCGGCAGGGCCTCGGCAGTCAGCGCCAGCTCCATGGCCTGCTCGCGGATCACGGTCTGGTCCGCCAGGCCCATGCCATAGGCGCTGAGCACGCCGGCCAGCGGATGCACGAACACGCGGGACATGCCCAGCGCATCGGCCACCAGGCAGGCATGCTGGCCGCCCGCGCCGCCGAAGCACTGCAGCGTATAGCGCGTGACGTCATAGCCGCGCGCCACGCTGATCTTCTTGATGGCGTTGGCCATCTGCTGCACGGCGATGCGGATGAAGCCCTCGGCCACGTCCTCGGGAGTGCGCCCCGTCTGCTGCGCCAGTTCCTCGAAGCGGACACGCACGGCCTCGCCGTCCAGTCGCTCGTTGGCGGCAGGCCCAAACACGCTGGGAAAGTAGCGCGGCTGGACCTTGCCGACCATCACGTTCGCATCGGTCACGGCCAGGGGGCCGCCGCGGCGATAGCTCGCCGGGCCGGGATGGGCACCCGCGCTCTCGGGTCCCACGCGAAAGCGCGAGCCGTCATAGGCCAGCACCGAGCCGCCGCCGGCGGCCACGGTGTGGATGCTCATCATCGGCGCGCGCATGCGCACGCCGGCCACCTGGGTCTCGAACTCGCGCTCGAAGGCGCCTGCATAGTGGCTGACGTCGGTGGATGTGCCACCCATGTCGAAACCGATGACCCTGTCGTGCCCGGCCAGGCCCGCCGTGCGCGCCATGCCCACGATGCCTCCGGCCGGCCCGCTCAGGATGGCGTCCTTGCCCTGAAAACTGCCCGCGTCGGACAGCCCTCCGCAAGACTGCATGAAGAACAGCCGCACTCCCGGCATCTCTGCAGCCACCTGCTGCACATAGCGGCGCAGGATGGGAGACAGGTAGGCATCGACCACCGTGGTATCGCCCCGGCTCACGAACTTCATCAGCGGACTGGTCTCGTGCGAAGTGCTGACCTGCGTGAAACCCAACTGCCGCGCAATGCGCGCCGCCATCTGCTCATGCCGCGTATGGCGGTAGCCATGCATGAAGACGATGGCCACGCTGCGCAAGCCGCGCGCATGGGCTGCGGCCAACGCCGTGTGCAGGTGCAGCCCGTCCAGCTCGCGCAGCACCTTCCCATGGGCATCCACACGTTCCACGGCCTCGACCACCTCGCTGTAGAGCAGTTCGGGCAACTGGATATGGCGGTCGAACAGTCGCGGACGGTTCTGGTAGGCGATGCGCAGCGCATCACGAAAGCCCCGCGTGGTCACCAGCAGCGTGGGCTCGCCCTTGCGCTCCAGCAGCGCATTGGTGGCCACCGTGGTGCCCATCTTCACGCACTCCACAAGGTCCGGCGTGACCGGCTCGCCGGGCTTGAGGCCCAGCAGGTGGCGGATGCCGGCCACGGCCGCATCACGGTACTGCTCGGGGTTTTCCGACAGCAGCTTGTGCGTGGCCAGGCTGCCATCGGGCCGCTTGCCCACGATGTCGGTGAATGTACCGCCACGGTCTATCCAGAATTGCCAGCGCCTGTCATGGGGAGTGGAGCGTTCTTGCATGGTGTCGGAACCCGTTTGTCTCGAAGTTGAAGTCAGGAAAACCGTGGCCTGGAGCACGGCCCTCCGCCGGTGCCCACCACTGGCGTCCAATCTAAAAGTGCCCCTGGACCGCGTCCATCGAGAAGTTTTCGCCCCCTCTGTTCACGAAAACTGAACAGGAGCGGCCCCTTGCCGGCCAGCGACGCAAAGAAAAAGGCCCGCCGAAGCGGGCCCCAAGCCAGGCAGGCAGGCCGTCAGAACGCGGCCAGATGGCTGTTGCGCAACTCCGTCACCAGCATGTGGCCCGGCTCGTGCGTGATGGCGAATGGCAGGGCCGCCGAGCGTATGGCCTGCTGGGGCGTCACGCCGCAGGCCCAGAACACGGGAATCTCTCCCGGCCTGAGCGCCATGGGCTCGCCGAAGTCCGGCCTGTCGATGTCGGCAATGCCTATCTGCGCGGGATCGCCCAGGTGCACGGGCGCCCCATGCACGCTGGGAAAGCGCGAAGTCACCTGGATCGCACGGATGGCCTGGGCGGCCGTCATGGGCCGCATGCTGACCACCATCCGGCCACCGAACCGGCCCGCCTGGCCGTTGGCAATGTCGGTGATGAACATGGGCGCGCCCCGGCCTTCATCGATGTGGCGCACGGGCACGCCCGCCTCGCGCAGCGCGTCCTCGAAGGAGTAGGAGCAGCCGATGACAAAGCCCACCAGGTCGTCGCGCCACAGCTCCGTGAGGTCATTCACCTGCTCGGCCCTGTGACCATCGCGAAACACCCAGTACGAGGGCAGGTCGGTCTTCAGATCGATATCGCCCAGTTCGGGCACGCGGCTGCTGCCGGGCTCGGTCACGCCGATCAGCGGGCAGGACTTGGGGTTGAGGCGAGCAAACCGCAGGAACTCCTCGCTGCACTCGCGCGGCAATATCGCCAGGTTGCCCTGGGTGTAGCCGGGGCACTGCCCTGCCGTCTGCTCGCGAAAGCGGCCGGCGCGCACCTCCTGTCGGAACTCGGTCGGATGGGTCCAGTGCGTCATGGGTGAGCCTCTATTGAGTGGAGATGCCTCCCAATGTAAAAAGCAGCAGGCCACCGGTCCACTCAGGAATTGTGCGCAGCCTCTCCCAGAAAAACTGAACAGCCACTGCAGCCCGCGCAGACACCCATGAACATCCGCTTTCTGGAAACCTTTGTGCTGCTGGCACGCATCGGCAGCGTGCGCCGCGTGGCCGAACTGGTCCACGCCAGCCCCGGTGCCGTCTCCATGCGCATACGCGGGCTGGAGTCGGACCTGGGCGTGACCCTGTTCCACTGGGACCGCAAGACGCTGCAGATCACCGACGCCGGCGCCCGCTTGCTGCGGCATGCGGAGGCCGTCATCGAAGCCGCACGCACCCTGGAGCGTGCCGCCAGGTCCGACGACGCCATCGGCTGCCGCCTGCGGGTCGGCGTGCTGGAGACGGCGGTACACACCTTCCTGCCCGAATTCGTCAAGGCGATGGGCGCCAGCCTGCCGCACATCGAGCTGGACCTGACCGTCGATCTGAGCACCCACCTGTCGGAGCAGATGATGCGGCGCGACCTGGACCTGATCGTGCGCACCGGCTGCGGCGTGGACCCCCAGTTCGCCGTGGTCGAGAACCTGCTGGAAGTGCCCGTGCACTGGATTGCCAGGCGGGGCCTGGTGCCCAGGAAGGATGGTCTGCACAAGGCGCTGGGCAAGCAATTGCTGACACAGATGCGCGGCACCGGCCCCTACGAGCAGGCCGTGGCCATGGCACAGCAGCTGGCCGTGCAAAGCGGCATGGTCTCCAGCGATCTGCGCATCTCGGGATCGCCCTCGCTGGCGGCCCTGGTCTCGCTGGTGCGCGAGGGCCTGGGCGTCGCCATCATGCACGGCATGCTGGTGGCGCCGCAGCTGGCAAGCGGGGAGCTGGTGGAGCTGGAGCTGCCCACGCCGCCCTCCTTTCGCATCACCACCTGGTACCCCAAGAGCCCGCCGCCCGGCGTCACCGACACTGCCCAGGTGCTGCGCCGCGTCTGCAAGAGCTACTGCAAGCGGGTCAGCCCGCATCTGGCGCGGTACATCGGCTAGGGCGCGGATGCCGGCGGCGGCTCCTGCCCGTGCAGCAGCGCCAGAAAGCTGGCGGCCGCCTGGCTCAGCGGCCGGTCGCGGCGCACCAGGCTGCCGTAGGACTGCAGGTTGCGGCGCATGCGGTAGGGCAGGATGCGGACCATGCCGTGCTCGGCATGGTCGCGGGCCACGGCCTGCGGTATCACGGCCACCAGATCGGAGTTGCGCACCAGGTTCATGGTGGTGAGGATGGAGCCCGTCTCGATCAGGCCGCGCGGCAGCGGCAGGCCGTGGGCCTGGAACTCCTGGTCGATCAGCGCGCGCATGGGACTGCCCGGCGGCTGCAGCACCCAGCCATGGGCCTGCAACTGCGCAAAGCTCACGCTGCGGGCACGCGCCAGCGGATGGCCGCAGCCCGCGATGATGGACAGGGCCTCATCATCGAGCGAGCAAAACCGGTGATCCGCGTCGGACGGCCCGGCCGGACGGCCCACCACCACCTCCAGCACCCCGTCCTGCAACTGCGCCAGCAGCCGGTCGCTGGTGTCCACGGCCACCTCGATGGACAACAGCGGCCACTGGCGCTTGAGCGCCAGCAGCGCCTGCGTGAGGCGGCCCGGCGACGCCGCCATGATGCTGCCCACGGCCAGCCGCCCCGCGCTGCCTTCGCGCAGTTCCTGCAGCTCGCGGTTCAGCGCCTCCATGCCGCCGCGCAGGTGGCGGAAGTAGCCCGTCACGCGCTCGCCGGCGGCGTTCAGTTGCAGGCCGCGGCCCACGCGCTCGAACAGCGGCAGGCCCAGCGCGCCTTCCAGCTCATGCAGCATCTTGGTGGCCGCCGGCTGGCTCAGGCCCAGCCGGGCTGCAGCGCCGCGCAGCGTGCCCTGCTCCTCTATGGCCAGCATCAGCGCCACCTGCCGCATGCGCAGGCGGTTGAGCAGTTGCGGCGTGCTGTCCCTGCGGTCGATGGAGCCCATGGAAGTCCCTTTGAATTGATTGCCTGGAGTTATCTATTCATCAGCAATTTTCAGTTTACGGCAATCAATTGCCTGCCTAGCATGGACCCACAACAAAAGCACCGGAGACAAGACATGCAACGCCGCATCCTGCTGGCCGCAGCCGCCCTGCTGCCCTCGCTCGCCACCGCTCAAACCCCGCCAACCCCGCCCGACTGGCCCACGCGGCCTGTGCGCATGCTGGTGGGCTCGGCCCCGGGCGGCGGCACCGACGCCATGGCCCGCGCGGTGGCCGACCGGCTGGCGCCGCTGCTGCGCCAGCCGGTGATCGTGGAAAACCGCCCCGGCGTCTCCAACACCCTGGCCGTGGACATGACGGCCAAGTCCACGGACGGGCACACCATGGTGATGGGCGTAGTCACGGCCCATGCCATTGCCCCGCACCTGCTCAAGCTGGGCTACGACAGCAACCGCGACCTGGTGCCCGTGGCCTATGTGGGCGCAGTGCCCAATGTGCTGGTGGTGGGAAACAACCTGCCCGCGAACTCGGTGCAGGAACTGGTCGCCCTGGCCCGCAAGGAGCCCGGCAGGATCAACTTCGCCAGCAGCGGCACGGGCAGCACCCAGCACATCGCGGCCGAGATGTTCAAGGACGCGGCCGGCATTGAACTGACCCACGTGCCCTACAAGGGCAGCGCCGCCGCCCTGGTGGACCTGGTCAGCGGCCAGGTGCAGATGAGCTTCGACACCATGCCTTCGGTGATCGGCCAGATCAAGGCCGGCAAGCTGCGCCCGCTGGGCGTGACGTCACCGCGCCGCAACGCCCAGCTGCCCCAGGTGCCGACGCTGGCCGAGGCCGGCCTGCCGGGCGTGGAGATAGGCGCCTGGTACGGCATCTACATGCCAGCAGCCACACCCCGCGCCGTGCAGGCCCGGGTGCACGACGAAGTCAACAAGGTGCTGGCCCTGCCCGAGACGCGCACGCGCCTGGAGGCCATGGGCGCCGAGCTGCAGCCCATGGGCCAGGCGGAGTTCATTGCCTTGCACAACGCCGAGTACCAGCGCTTTGGCGAAATCATCCGCAAGAACCACATCAAGATCGACTGAGCCGCACATGCCCGCATCCGAACTTCCCGTCGTCGCCCTGACCCTGGGCGATCCCGCCGGCATAGGCGCCGAACTGATCGCACGCCTGCTGGCGCGGCCCGAGGCCATGCAAAAGGCCAACATCGTGCTGGCCGGCGACCCCTGGCTGTGGCAGCAGGGCCAACACATCGCGGGCCTGCAGGTGGCCACCGCGCCCATCGCCAGCATGGCCCTTGCACGGGGCCGCACCGATACTGCACTGCCCGCCTTCCTGGCCCTGGACACGGTGGCCCCCGATGCCGTGCACCAGGGTCGTGCCGAAGCCGCAGGCGGGCGCTCGGTGCTGCAGGTGCTGGACCGGTGCATGGACGCGGCCCAGGCCGGCCAGATCGACGCCATCTGCTTTGCGCCGCTCAACAAGCAGGCCATGAAGCTGGGCGGCCTGCGCCATGAGGACGAGCTGCACCACTTTGCCGAGTACCTGGGTGTGAGCGGCTATTTCTGCGAATTCAACACGCTGGGCGATCTGTGGACCTCGCGCATTTCGTCCCATGTGCCGCTCAGGGACGTGGCCAGCCATCTGAGCCAGGAGCGCATCGCCCAGGCGGCCGAGCTGATCTACCGCGCGCTGCTGGCCAGCGGCATGGCTGCCCCCAAGGTGGCGATTGCGGGCTTCAACCCGCACAACGGCGACGGCGGCACCTGCGGGCGCGAGGAAATCGACATCATCGCGCCGGCCGTGCGCGCGCTGCAGGCCCGCGACTGGCCCACGCCCGACCCGTTCCACGGCCCCTTCCCGGCCGACACCATCTTCCTGAAGGCCCAGGCCGGCGAGTACCAGGCCATCGTGACCATGTACCACGACCAGGGCCAGATCGCCATCAAGCTGCTGGGCTTCTCGCGCGGCGTGACCGTGCAGGGCGGCCTGCCGATCCCCATCACCACGCCGGCCCACGGCACGGCCTATGACATCGCGGGCCAGGGCCGGGCCAGCGTGGAGGCCACCTGGCAGGCCTTCCTGATCGCCTGCCGCATGGGCGCCGCGCGCCTGTGCTGACTGACTTCACTCCCCCGCCCTCACCATCATGAAAATCAAATCCGTTCGCGCCCGCGTCTACGAATGGCAAGGCAAGACCGTGCCGCCCCAGGGCAACTTCTGCTCCAACGCCATGGACCTGCTCTATGCGCCTCAGGAGACCATGTCCACCTTCCGCTTCCATTCCTGGACGGTGGTGGAGATCGAGACCGATGACGGCATCGTCGGCCTGGGCAACGTGGCGCTGGCGCCGCGCATCGCCAAGGCCATCATCGACGAGTACCTGGCGCCCCTGGTCATCGGCCACGACCCGTGGGACTACGAATACCTGTGGCAGCGCATGTACCGCGCCACGCACGCCTGGGGCCGCAAGGGCGTGACCATGGCCGCCATCTCGGCCGTGGACCTGGCCATCTGGGACATCCTGGGCAAGAGCGTGAACAAGCCTGTGTTCAAGCTGCTGGGCGGGCGCACCAAGGAAAGGATTCCCTGCTACTACAGCAAGCTCTACCGCACCGATCTCAAGGCCATGCAGCAAGAGGCGCAAAAATTCCTGGACCAGGGCTTCAAGGCCTTCAAGATGCGCTTCGGCTACGGCCCGGCCCATCTGCAGGAAGGCGTGCGCGAGAACCTGCGCTCGGTCGAGGCCGTGCGCGAAGTCATAGGCTACGACTGCGACCTGATGCTGGAGTGCTACATGGGCTGGAACCTGGAGTACGCCAGGCGCATGCTGCCCAAGCTGGAGAAGTTCGAGCCGCGCTGGCTGGAGGAGCCCGTGATCGCCGACGACATCGACGGCTACGCCGAACTCAGCCGGCTCAGCGGCATTCCGATCTCGGGCGGCGAGCACGAGTTCAGCCTCTACGGCTTCAAGCAGCTGCTCGACAAAAAGGCCGTCAGCGTCGTGCAGTACGACACCAACCGCGTGGGCGGCATCACGGCCGCGCACAAGATCAATGCACTGTGCGAGGCGTTCAGCGTGCCCGTCATCCCGCATGCGGGCCAGATGCACAACTACCACCTGACCATGAGCACGCTGGCCTCGCCCATGGCCGAGTACTTTCCCATCTTCGACGTGGAAGTGGGCAACGAGCTGTTCTGGTACATCTTCGACGGCGAACCCGTGGCCGAGAACGGCTTCCTGCAGCTCAGGGACGATGTGCCGGGCCTGGGCCTCACGCTCAAGACCGAGTACCTGGACCAGTTCCGCATCGTCGAATGAGGGAGCACGCCATGCCCGGAATTTCTCGGCCGCGCTACAGCGGCATCTTCCCCGTGGTACCCACCACCTTCCACGAGGACGGCACGCTGGACCTGGCCAGCCAGAAGCGCTGCCTGGACTTCATGATCGACTCGGGCGTGGATGGCCTGTGCATCCTGGCCAACTTCTCCGAGCAGTTCCTGCTGGCCGATGACGAGCGCGAGACCCTCACGCGCACGGCGCTGGAACATGTGGCGGGCCGTGTGCCCGTGATCGTCACCACCACGCACACCTCATCGCGCGTGTGCGCCGAGCGAAGCCGCCGCGCGCAGGACATGGGCGCGGCCATGGTGATGGTCATGCCGCCCTACCACGGCGCCACCTTCCGCTTCGGCGAGCCCCAGATCCAGGGCTTCTTCCAGGCCGTGTCCGATGCCATCGCCATTCCCATCATGGTGCAGGACGCGCCCGCCGCAGGCACGCCGCTGTCCCCCGCCTTCCTCGCGCGCATGGCCCGCGAGATCGAGCAGGTCTGCTACTTCAAGATGGAAACCGCAGGCGCCGCCGGCAAACTGCGCGAACTCATCGCCCTGGGCGGCGAGGCCATCGAAGGCCCCTGGGACGGCGAGGAAGGCATCACCCTGCTGGCCGACCTGGAGGCCGGCGCCACGGGCTCCATGACGGGCGGCGGCTTTGCCGACGGCATACGCCCCATCATCGAAGCGCACAGAAACGGCGACCCCGACACCGCATTCGCCCTCTACCAGCGCTGGCTGCCGCTGATCAACCACGAAAACCGCCAGGCCGGCTTCCTGGCCGCCAAGGCGCTGATGAAGGCCGGCGGCGTGATCGCCTGCGACGCGCCGCGCGCGCCCTGGCCGCCCATGCACCCCGAGGTGCGCCGCCAGTTGCTGGACATTGCACGGCGGCTCGATCCGCTGGTGCTGCGCTGGGGGGGTTGAGGCAGTTGAGGTCTCAGCAGAAGAAAACCGCCGCCTGTGCATGGGCTATGCTGCCGCTCTGTGCCTGCCAGCCCCACCGATCAGACTGCCGCCCATGTCCGCAACCTCTTTGTCCCCGTCCAACGTCGAACTGGACGACGCGCTGTATGCCAGAGCCCTGTCCTGGAACGACGCCCAGTCCCTGGCCCAGCAGACCGTGAGCTTCTTCATGGCGGAGGGCGAGCACACCATCGGCATCGACATGCAAGTGCTCAGCGCAACGCAGACATCGGCCGACACGCCCGGCATGCTGCAGTTCTCCCTGGTGTTTCGCGGTCCGCGCCAGCCGCAGCTGCCGCAGCGCACTTACCGCGTGCGCCATGCGCAGCTCGGTGACTACGCCATCTTCATCACGCCCATTGCGCAGTCGGCAGGCCATGTCGATTACGAGGCCTGCTTTTCCCATGCCGTCTGAGCCGTTCGTGCCCGAGCTGCCGCCGCTGTATCTGGAGGATGTGCGGCTGCGCCTGGCCGAAGAAGCCGACTACGCTTTTCTCCGCGCCCTGTACCGCCAGGTACGCGCTGCCGAACTGGCGCCCGTGCCCTGGAGCGAAGCCGAAAAGCATGCCTTCTGCGATTCGCAGTTCGCTTTGCAGGACCAGCACTACCGCAAGCACTACGCACACGGCGCGTTTTTCGTGATCGAGAGGGCAGGTCTGCCTATAGGCCGGCTTTACCTCAATCTCGCACCCGGGTCGCTGGGAGTGATGGACATCTCGCTCGACGCCGCTGTTCAAGGCCAGGGACTGGGCACGGCCCTCATGCAATGGCTGGCCGGCTGGGCAGATCAAGAAGGGCGCGACATGCAGCTGTTCGTGGAAGCCAACAATCCAGCCCGGCGCCTGTATACGCGCCTGGGCTTTGTCGAGCAGGACCAGGAAGGCATCTACCTGCGCATGCGCAGGACCGCGGCGCTCAGCCGCGGTTGAACACGGCTTCCAGCAGACCGCCTTGCGCGTCGCTGGGACTCAGGAAGACAGCGTGGCGTCCCAGAGCCGGGTGAGCGATTTCCCAGGTGTTCTGTGGCAAGGCACCTGGGCGGGACAACTCAAACAGGGCGCTGAAAGACCGGTCACTCTGCAGAGCGTGCGGCAGCGCGCTCAGCGCAACCAAACGTAACTCAGCCGCTTCCCCGGCGACCGAGAAATTGTGGCCAAGCAGCGGCTGAAAGTGGCTGCGGCGCAACTCCATGGCCACAGCGCTGACGCCCATCGGAATGCTGGAAGCAGCCGCTGCAGCGGGAAAGGCCCCTGCAACCTGCATGAAAGCACGGCGTCCTGTCTTCATCGTGGCCCTTCCTGCCCAAGCAACAGAAGCAAAATATTTTTGCTGCGAAACAGGTTGCCATACTAAACTATTTTGCAATTATTAACGTTTACTAACCCCACCCTGTCATGGCTCAACCCTTTGTTGGGGAAATCCGCATGTTTGCCGGCAACTTCGCGCCGGCAGGCTGGATGTTCTGCGAAGGGCAGCAAATGCCCATCTCGGAATACGAAACCCTTTTCACTCTGATCGGCACGACATACGGCGGTGATGGCCAAAGCACCTTCGCCCTGCCAGACATGCGTGGCCGCATCCCCCTGCACGCAGGCAACGGATTCCCGCTGGCTCAGGCCGCTGGAGTCGAAGACGTCACGCTGACCGTCAATCAGATTCCAGCCCACACGCACGGCGTTCCCGCGTCCTCGGGCACAGGCTTTCTGGCCTCGCCCGCCGACGCAGTGTTTGCCAAGCACAGGGATCACAAGGCCTTTGTGAACGGCGTCCCCGCCACGCCCATGGCTGCATCGATGGTGAGTTCGGTAGGAGGGTCGCAGCCGCATACCAATATGCCGCCCTTCCTTTGCGTGAACTTCATCATCTCGCTGTTCGGCATCTATCCCTCCCCCACCTGATGTCTACCCCCTTTCTCGGAGAGGTTCGCGTCTTCTCCTTCAACTTCGCCCCCAAAGGCTGGGCTCTTTGCAATGGGCAGTTGCTGCCCATCAACCAGAACCAGGCACTGTTCTCGCTGCTGGGCACCACCTACGGTGGCGACGGGCAGACCAACTTTGCACTGCCCGACCTGCGCGGCCGCATGCCCATGCACATGGGAGCCGGCCATACGCAGGGAGAGAGAGCAGGCGAGCAAACCCACACCCTGACCCTGTCAGAGATACCGCAGCATAGCCACGCCATGGCCGCTTCCGGCACTACGGGCCAGGCGACATCGGGCAACGGCAACCTGCCTGCAGCGGCGCGCGGCCACTATGCGCAAAGCGGTGATACGACCATGCCAGCCCTGCTGGCCAATGTGGGCGGCGGCCAGCCACACCTCAATATGCCGCCCTATCTGGCACTGAGCTTTTGCATGGCCATGCAAGGCCTCTTTCCTTCTCCGACCTGAAGACCATGTCCGATCCCTTCGTCGCCGAAATCCGCATTGGCGGATTCAACTTCGCACCCCAGGGCTGGGCCTTTTGCGATGGTCAGCTCATGCCGATTTCTCAGAGCACAGCGCTGTTTTCCCTGCTGGGAACGACATACGGTGGAAATGGCAAGTCCAACTTCGCGCTTCCCGACTTGCAGGGCCGCATGCCCATGCACCCGGGCCAAGGACCTGGACTGTCACTGCGCGATCTGGGCGAATCCGGCGGTGTTGAAACCGTGACGCTGCAGGCATCGGAAATTCCCGTCCACAGCCATCTGGCCCGAGCGGGCACGCCTGCGGATCCCGCTGTAGCAAGCCCGGCAGGCGCCGTCCTGGGCACCGCACCGACGCGCCCCTACATCGCGCCAGCCTCCAACACCTCTGCGGTCACCATGGCCCCCCCTCAACCTGCGGGCGGCAGCCAGCCACACAACAATCTTCCGCCCTACCTGGTCATGAACTTCATCATCGCCTTGCAGGGCATCTTCCCCGCACGGAGCTGAGTACACCTATGCGCAGTTCCATTGCGGCCCTGACCATGTTGGCCCTGATCACGGGGGTCCAGGCCGATCCCCTGGTCCAACGCGAATTCTCCGGCAGGGACAACCGCTTCATAGAGATACCCGGTGCCGGCTTTCGCGCCATGGCCGCAGGCAAGCGCATCAGTTTCGATGCGCAAGGCATGAGCATCGACCTGCCCGGCCAGATCAACGGCGTGCAAGGCCGGTCGGTGGCCGCATCCGGCGTGGCCCGGAGCCTGAGCCTGCGCCCGGATTCGCGCCTGCGCTACAGCTTCGAGAACGCATCGATGTCGGCCCCGCAGGGCCTGCACCCTTCGCCCACGCTCTACCACTGGCTGGTCGGCGAAGCCGCGCAATGGCGCACGGGCCTGCGCAGCTTCGGTGCCTTGGGCTACCGCAGTGTCTGGCCCGGCATTGATGCCGTTTTCCAGGGCGAGCCCGGCGGTCTGAAGTACCAGTTTGAACTGGCTCCTGGTGCCGATGCCGCACAGGTCTGGCTGCGCGTGGAAGGTGCGACGGATGCACGCATCCTGCCCACGGGAGCGCTGCAGTGGAGCATAGGCAACGACCTTTTCACCGACGATGCACCGCTGGTCTACCAACCCCGGGGCAATGGCCGCGTGGACGTGCCCGCCCGCTATCGGCTGGAGCAGGTGGACGCCACCACCTGGCGCGTGGGCTTTGAGCTGGGCAGCCATGACAAAGGCCTGCCGCTGGTCATCGATCCGGCCTGGACCGGCTACTCGGGCCTGGTCGGAGGCAACTCGGCCGACCAGGTCAACGCCGTGGCGCGAGACAGCGACGGCAACACCTACGCCTGTGGCGTGACGCAATCGTCCGACCTGCCCAACGCGGGCAGCAGCAAAGGTGGCGAGGATGCCTTCGTCGTCAGATTCGATCCCAAGGGTGTCCCCATGAGCGTCACTTATGTGGGCGGATCGGAAGACGACGCCTGCAACGGCCTGGCCGTGGACATACAAAACCGCATCCACCTGGCGGGCAGCACGGAATCCACCGGCTTCCCCCTGCTTGGCACAGATGCCAACCAACGCTTTCGGCGCAGCAAGAGCACGACGGATAGGGATGCCTTCGTCATGCGCCTGGCACCAGACGGTGCCGGCATTCTGTATTCGGGCCTGATTGGTGGAACGGGTGACGATCAGGCCAATGCCCTGGCTCTGGACACCCTTGGCCGGGTCTATGTGACCGGATTCACGGAAGGCAAAGGCTTTCCTGCCGTGAACGGGCCGCAGCTCAACCACGGCTCCGGCCCTGCGCAGTCAGAAATGCGGGATGCCTTCGTGGCCCGCATCGACGCTTCAGGCAGCGGGCTGGAGTACGCCGGATACATCGGCGGCGACGGCGGCGCCGACATCGGATATGCCATTGCCGTGGACGGCACCGGCGCGGCCTATGTGGCTGGCGCTACCGACTCTGTCTCGGGGATGCCGGGCGCCACGGGCCTCAGGACACAAATCAATTCGCGCGCCATCGATGGATCAGACGGCTTCGTAGCCAAGATCCGGGCCGACGGCAGCGCCTTCGACTACTTCACGCTGCTGACAGGCTCGGGGGCCGGTGCGGACCGTGCA
This sequence comes from Delftia sp. WSY_10, assembly GCF_043104705.1. Classification (NCBI taxonomy): domain Bacteria; kingdom Pseudomonadati; phylum Pseudomonadota; class Betaproteobacteria; order Burkholderiales; family Comamonadaceae; genus Delftia; species Delftia sp. WSY_10. The sequence continues at coordinate 50,509 of NZ_JBICKY010000051.1, forward strand.
CTGGCACTGAACCTGATGTATGACGGCTCACTGCTCGTGGGCGGGGAGACCGGGTCAGACAACTTTCCTGCCGACAACGGCGGACTGCGCAAGGGCCTAGGGCCGCAGACCGCGCGCAGCACCGGCATGGACGGCTTTGTGCTGCGTCTGAATGCATCAGGAGACCAGGTGCTGGACGCCACCTACCTGGGTGGCAATGGCTACGACAGCGTGGAAGGGCTGGCCGGCGACGGCGTGCAGTGGTTCGCCACGGGCAGCACCAGCAATGGCGCAGGCTTTCCCGTCAAGGCACAAAGCGGCCTGTCCACCACGCCAGGAGGCAAGCAGGACGGCTTCCTGGTCAGCATCGCAACCAGCGATCCGAACAACTGGAACTATGCAGGGTTCCTGGGCACCTCGGAAAACGAGGCCATGCGCAGCCTGGCCGCAACCAATGTGCAGGGCAGGACCCTTCTTTCCGTGGGCGGCGCCACCACCACATCGGGCACCAACGGCCTGACCAACCCTGCGAACAGCGCTCTCAGCGCAAACGAGAGCCTTTCGAATGGTCTGGTATTTCGCATCGATCCTTTCGGCCCACCTGCGGCCATGGCGGTGCTCACTGGCTCTCAACAGTCCACCCGCATCCAGCAGCCTTTTGCCACGCCGTTGTCGGTCAAGGTCACCGACATCGACGACCAGCCGCTTGCCGGCATCATGGTGGACTTCAATGCGCCTGCCGCATCGGGGCCATCCACCACCTTTGCCACAAGAACCTCGGTCACGACCAACGACCAGGGCATCGCATCGCTGAGTGCCACGGCCAACCTGTTCGCCGGCAGCTATACCGTGACCGCGCAGGCAGGGGCGGCCAGCACCTCGTTCTCGCTGACCAATGACAAGAGCCCGCAGGCTGCACTGACGGCAAGTGCAGCACTGCAGACCCTGCCCTATGCCGGCACCACCACGCTGAGCGCCAACGGCGGCTCTGGCGAAGGCGCCATCAGCTACGCCGTAACTGCAGGCGCGGCCTATTGCACCCTGACAGGCAACACGGTCACAGCCACGGCTGTGGGCGATTGCACCGTGACGGCGACCAAGGCGGGAGACGCCAGCTACCTGGCCGCCACGACCACCGTGGACATCTCGGTGATCAAGGCCCAGCAGCCTGCGCTGACGGCGACGGCAACGCCCAGCACGCTGGCGGCCTTCAGCACGGCCGCGCTGTCAACCAGTGGCGGCGCAGGGGCCGGCGCCGTGGGCTTTTCCATCACGGATGGAGCCGCCTTTTGCTCCGTCAACGGCAACACGCTCACTGCGGAAGGCACGGGCTCCTGCACAGTGACCGCCACCAAGCTGGGCGATGCCAACTACCAGGACACGCTGGCCACCACCGTGGTGACCGTGACCCCTGCAGCCCAGGTCACCCTGAGCGTGCAGTCCACGCCTTCGACCCTAACCTTCGGCGCCACGGCAACCCTGGCGACCACTGGGGGTTCGGGCAGCGGCGCCGTCACCTACGCCGTGACGGGTGGTGCCCAGTTCTGCGCGGTGACGGGCAACCAGTTGAGTGCCATTGGCGCCGGCAGTTGCACCATCACGGCCACCAAGGCTGGCGACATCAACCACCAGGCCATCAGCGCCAGCACCACCGTCATCGTGGCCAAGGCTGGACAGACAGCACTGTCGGTGCAGGCCAGTCCTGCAGCCATCAGCTTTGGCGGCATTTCGCAACTGAGCACCACGGGCGGCTCGGGCACCGGCGCCATCGGCTTGAGCGTCGCGGGCCCCTGCAGCATCGCGGGCTCCACGCTCACCGGCCTGGGTGTCGGAACCTGTACGGTCACGGCCACCAAGGCAGCGGATGCCGACCATGAAGAGGCCACGGCCAGCACTTCGGTGACGGTGTCACAGGCAAGCCAGGTGGCCCTGTCCGTGGTGGCATCACCCGCCAGCATTCCCAAAGGCGACTCCAGCACGGTCACCGTCACTGGCGGCAGCGGCAGCGGTGCACTCACGCTGGCGCTGACGGCAGGCGCTGGCAACTGCGCGCTGTTCGGCAACACCGTCACCGGCACGGCCGTAGGCAGCTGCACGGTGACGGCGACCAAGGCGGCCGATGCCAACCATGCACAGGCCACCGGCTCGGTACAGATTGCAGTCGGCAAGGCAATCCAGAACATCACCTTCGATTTCTCGTCCCTGCGTTATCTGAGCCCCCAGGCCCTGTCGCTGGCAAACGCCGCCGCAACCAACTCCAACCTGCCGATCAGCTTCAGCAGCCTCACTCCTCAGACCTGTGTGGTCACCGGCACCTCGCTGCGGCTGATGCGCACGGGAGATTGCACGCTGCAGGCCAGCCAGGCCGGCGATGCCGAGTACGCCGCGGCAACGCCCGTGAACCAGACCTTCACGATCACCCTGCCCCCCCACTCTCTGAGCACCATCACCGGTACCGTGGGCGGAACGACGGTCTCAGCAGAGATTGCTGCGGGAAGCCCATGGGTCTTCACACCCATGGGAACAGGCCCGGCGCAGACTGCGGGCTTCATCCCGCTGCAGGGGCACATCAGGTCACCTGCCGATGCACCGCCTGCCAATCTTCAGTTCCCGCTGGGCCTGTTCGATTTCGCTGTCCACAACGGTGCGCCGGGATCCACGGTGAGCATCAAGCTCACGTTCCCGAACAATCTGCCCCGCAATGCACAGTACTGGAAGTACGGCCCCACGTCCGACAACGCAACGCCGCACTGGTATCACTTCACCGGCGCGCAGTTCAACGCCAGCGACAACAGCGTGACGCTAACGATTGAGGACGGCAGGAACGGCGATGACGACCTGGATGTGAACGCCTTCATCAGTGACCCGGGTGGCGTGGCCGTGCTGGCCGCCGCTGCCGGCGGCAGCCCCGCGGCCATTCCCACGCTTTCGCAATGGGGCCAGTGGACGCTGGCAGCGCTGATGCTGGGCGTCGCAGCCCTGGCCGGACGCCGCACGCGAATGCGCAAGCCGCGCTGAGTCGTACGCTGTAGCCGGGGCTGCTCACGCGCCCCCGACTACCCGAGTCAAGCCTCCACGATCCCCGACACATCCAGCACATACATCTGCCGCTGGTGCTCGTGCACGGAGTCGATGCAGACCTGGCGCCCGTCACGGCTCCAGCGCGGGTGCAGGTCGCAGCGGTTTTCCTTGCTGAGATCGGGCGAGGCGTAGAAGCTGCCCAGGTCGTGGCGCTCGCCCGTGTGCATGTCGTACAGGAACAGGAAGCGCTCGTGCGTTCGGTCGTCGGGGTAGGTATCGCTGAGCAGCCAGCGCGTGTCCACGGGCGAGAAGCTCATGTGGCCGTTCTCCACCAGCACGCCTGCGCCCACCACCTGCACGCCACCGCCCTCCACATCGTCATAGAGGTGATAGTGGATCTCCCCGGCATGCGGGCCCCACACAATGATGTGGCTGTCGTCCTGCCATAGCGGATGCGAGATCTGGTATTCGGACTTTTCGTAGTCGAACGTACCCACGGCCATCGGGTCGAAGTCGTCGGCCAGCTGGGGCAGCGGATGGTCCGAGCATTCGAGCAGGCGCATGTCGGAGCCGTCGGGCGCCATGGTGATCAGGCGGTGCAGAAAGCAGGTTTCGTCCTTGACGCGTTCGGTCCAGCGGTGCAGGAAAAGAATGCGCGAGGAAGACGGGTTGACCTCGATATGGCTGACCCAGTGGATGGCCTTGTCCATCGATGTGCGGTGATGAAATGCCTTGAGGCGCGCATAGCTGGCCAGCAGCCTTGCCTCGCCCGTCGCGACCTCCATGCGCCAGATGCCGTCGTCCTCGGGCGCCAAGGGCAACGCGAAAGGACCATCCTCTTCGCTGTAGCCAATGGTTTCGTGCGTGATGTAAAGGCGCCGGTAGTCCACGCACAGCGCCCAGGCACTGCTGGGCGCCACCACATACACAGGCATGGGCAGGGTGCGCCGCGCGCCGCTGTCCACATCGATGACCACGGAGCCGAACCCCGGATAGCGCCCCCCGGAATCTGCCGTCCTGTCGTTGTGGATCAGCTGGCGGCCCGCCAGCCCGTCAAGCCACTGCAGTTGGCTGCCCATCTGCCAGTTCCAGGCGCCGGTCTCGCCCACGGCGTGGAAGCGGTCGCCGTTTTCGGTATCGAAGTAGCCGATGGACGCCCGCGCCTGGGGCGTGAGGTACTGGTCCATCCACGGCGTTTGCTGCGCCAGCACCAGGCGATTGCTGCGGTCCCAGCTGGACTTGTTGTAGTAGCCGAAAAAGTGGTGCTGGCGGCCATCGCCCAGGCGGCGGCAGGGGACGAAGGATGCGGGGGTTTTCGAAGTCATGGAGCGTTTCATTGGGCGGAGATGTGGCCTTCGGCGATCACGCGGTCCCAACGCTGCTTTTCGCGGGCAACGAAGGATTGCGCCTCAGGCAGGCTGTTGGCGACGGCGCTCATGCCCTGCTCTTGCAGGCCCTTGCGGAACTCGGGTGTGGCCACGACCTTTCGGATGTCGTCATTGAGCTTTTTGACGATGGCCTCGGGCACCTTGGAGGAGACGGCCACCGTGGTCCAGGAGGTGGCCACAAAGTCCTTGAGCCCGGACTCGGCCGCCGTGGGCACGTCCGGCAGGGCCGGCAGTCGCTGGCTGCCCGTGACGGCCAGCGCCTTGAGCTTGCCGCCGCGTATGTGCGACAGCACCGTGGGCGGGTTCTCGAACATGAGCTGGATCTGGCCGCCCAGCAGGTCGTTGATCGCGGCCGAGCTGCCGCGATAAGGCACATGCACGATGGGCGCGCCCGCCTGCAGCTTGTACAGCTCACCCATCATGTGCACCGACGAGCCCACGCCGGCCGAGCCGAAGTTGACCGTGCCAGGCGCCTTTTTGGCCAGCGCCGTCAGCTCGGCCAGGTTGCTGGCGGCAAGGCTGGGCGTGGCCACCACCACATGCGGCATCTCGGCCAGCACGGTCACCACGCGCAGATCCTTTGCGGGGTCATAGGCCAGCTTGCTGTATACGCCATAGGCGGCATGCAGGCCGATGGAGCCCACCATCAGCGTGTAGCCGTCGGCCGGCTGATCGGCCACATATCGGCCTCCCAGATGACCGCCCGCGCCGGGTTTGTTTTCCACCACCACGGGCTGGCCCCAGAGCCTGCTCAGGCGGTCGGCCAGCATGCGTGCCTGCACGTCGGAGCTGCCGCCTGCAGTGAACGGCACGATGATGCGCACCTGCCGGCCGGGCTGGGGAAAGCCATCCTGCGCGATGGCGGCGACTGGTGCCGTGCCAGCCAACGAGGCGGAGATGGCCACAGCGAGCATGGCGGCTTTGCGGCCTGCGCTTGTCTTGATCATGGAATCCTTTCGATGGCGCTGCCGCGCCTGGGCAAACGATGCAATGAGGCCAGTGTAGAAAGCGGGGCATCTTTGGAAAAATGCATTTTTCCGTGGCCTCTATACAGAAAAGATATACATTGCCAGCCACCCCGAGCAGGACCGAATCGCCATGTCCAGACCCCTGAGCTCCCGAGAGATCGAAGCCTTCCGTGCCGTCATGCAGACCGGCACCACCACGGCCGCCGCGCGGCTGCTGCACACCACGCAGCCTTCGGTCAGCCGGCTGCTGGCCCAGATGCAGGCGGCCGCAGGGCTCAAGCTGTTCGACATGCACAAGGGCCGGCTGCGCCCCACGGCCGAGGCCGTGGAACTGTTCGCCACCGTGCAGCAGCATTTCCTGGGGCGCGAACGCATAGAGCGCGACCTGGCCGCACTGCGCCAGTCCGGCGCCGGCACGCTGCGCATAGGCTGCACGCCGGCCCTGGGCCTGAGCGTGATCCCGGCCGTGGTGCGCAGCTTTGCACAGCGCTACCCGGGCACCCACATCAGCCTGCAGACCCTGGGCTCCACGCCCTTGCGCGAGGGCCTGCTGCATGGCCACTTCGACCTGGTGGTCAGCACCATGGCGCTGAGCACGCCCGAGCTGGACGCCACCGTGCTGCACCGCAGCCGCGCCGTCTGCGTCATGCACCCGGACCATGCGCTGGCCATGCGCACGCGGCTGCACGTGCGCGATCTGCAGGGCCAGCTGCTGCTGACGCTCAACGCCGATGACGACATCTACCTGCAACTGCGCAGCACCATGCAGGAGCAGGGCATAGAAGCCGGCTCCACCATGGAGACCACCTACTCCTCCACCATCTGCACCCTGGCCGCACAGGGGCTGGGGCTGGGCGTGGTCAACCCCTACGTGGCCTCGGTGTTCGCGCGCGACCTGCGTGTGCTGCCACTGCTTCCAGCCTGCGCGGTGGAGGTGGTGCTGGCCCTGCCGCCCCAATACGCGCCCACCGAAAGGGCTGACTGCTTCGTGCAGTTGCTGCGAGAGCAATTGCACGCCTATCCGCAGGCTCGCACGCCCTAAAATTGCGGCCGATTGGAGACAAGCGGTTTGCAAACGAGTACCCACGAGCCCATGCTCACCCCCGCCGAGCGCGAGGCCATCAATTCCGGCCAGTGGTTCTGCAGCCTTTCGCCCTCGCTGCGCCATGACATCCTGCGCCAGACCACGGTCCGGCGGCTCAAGGACGGGGCACTGATCTATGCACGCGGCGATGTGCCGCACAGGTGGTATGCCTGTGCGCAGGGCGCCGTGCGCATGAGCTCGACCAGCCTGTCGGGTCGGCAGACCACGCTGGCCTATGTGGAGCCGGGCGCCTGGTTCGGTGCCATGTCCACCTTTCTTGACGAGCCCCGCACGCGCGATGCCTATGCCCATGGCGACACCACGCTGCTGTGCGTGGACAAGGAGAGCTTTCACGCCATCCTGGCCACGCATGTGGAGTTCTACGACGCCCTGCTGCGCCTGCAGGCCCACCGCATACGCCAGACCTACGGGCTGGTGGAAGACCTCAACACCCTGCCCCTGCGCGCACGCCTGGCCAAGCAGCTGCTGCACCTGTCGCGCAGCTACGGCACACAGGTGCTGGACGACCCGCGCGAGCTGCGCATAGGCCTGCAACTGGTGCAGGAGGAGCTGGCCCAGTTGCTGGGCGCCTCGCGCCAGCGCGTGAACCAGGAGCTCAAGCGCATGGAGCGCGACGCCTGCATTCGCGTGGAAGCCCAGGGCCTGGTGGTCAGGGACCTGGTGGCCCTGCAGACCATCGTGCGTGAGGCCAGCCTGGCCGGCGCCTGAGGCCGGCGCCGGTTCAGCGCCGCCAGTCGATTCTTGCCGGGCGGCCCGGCAGATGCAGCGCAGCCGTTGCAGCAGGCGCCTCGGCCAGCAACCGGCCCTTGCGGAACACCTTCAGGCGCGTGGCGCGCAGCCGTATCGCCTCGGCCGCATCGCGCGCCTGCAGCAGCACGAAGCTGGCATCGCAGCCGGCCTCGATGCCATAGCCGTCCAGGTGCATCACACGCGCCGCGCGCGTGGTCACGGCGTCGAAGCAGTCGCGCATGCCGTCCTGGCCGGTCATCTGCGCCACATGCAGGCCCATGTGGGCGACCTCCAGCATGTCGCCCGAGCCCATGCCGTACCAGGGGTCCATCACGCAGTCATGGCCGAAGGCCACGTTGACGCCTGCGGCCAGCAGTTCGGGCACGCGCGTCATGCCGCGGCGCTTGGGATAGCTGTCCTGGCGGCCCTGCAGCGTGATGTTGATCAGCGGATTGGCAATCACGGCCACGCCGCTTTCGGCGATCAGCGGCAGCAGCTTGCTCACGTAGTAGTTGTCCATGCTGTGCATGGAGGTGCAGTGCGAGCCCGTGACACGGCCCTGCAGGCCCAGGCGCTGCGCCTCGAAGGCCAGGGTTTCGATGTGGCGCGACAGCGGGTCGTCGGACTCGTCGCAGTGCATGTCCACCAGCAGGCCGCGCTCGGCCGCCAGCTCGCACAGCAGCCTGACGCTGTCGGCACCCTCGGCCATGGTGCGCTCGAAGTGGGGAATGCCGCCCACCACGTCCACGCCCTTGTCCAGCGCCCGCCGCAGGTTGGCGACGCCGCCGGGCGAGCGCAGCACGCCGTCCTGAGGAAACGCCACCAGCTGCAGGTCGATATAGGGAGCCACCTGGCGCTTGACCTCCAGCAACGCATCGACGGCCAGCAGGCGGACATCGCTGGTATCCACATGGCTGCGGATGGCCTGCAGCCCCTTGGCCGCCGCCCAGTCGCAATACTCCAGCGCGCGCGAGATTAGCGCCTCGGCCGTGAGCAGCGGCTTGAGCTCGCCCCACAGCGCTATGCCCTCCAGCAGCGTGCCGCTGCGGTTGACGCGCGGCAGACCGTGGCTCAGCGTGGCATCCATATGGAAATGCGGATCGACGAAGGGCGGCGAGACCAGCTGGTGCTGCGCATCGACCACTTGGTGGGCTGGCGCTGAAAGACCGGCCGCGACCTCGACGATGCGCCCGCCCTGCACGGCGATGGACATGTCCTGGCGGCCGTCGGGCAGCGTGGCGTGAATGACGAGTAGATCAAGCATCTGCGTATTCTGCGGGCATGGCCGCGCACCCGCAGACTTGCCTGACCACGCTGAATGGCCTGCCAGCGGTCAGACCGAAAGCGCAAGGGATCAGGGGGAACTACTGGTAGCTGATGGTGAAGGTCGCCGCCGCATTGGCACTGCCTATGGTCACGTTCTCTCCGGTCTTGACATAGCGCGCCGTCAGCGGGATATCCAACCGCTCCTGCCCGTAGGCAACAGACCCTGCAAACCATTGATTCCTGTTGCCGGCGGCATTGGAGTCCGGGCCAAAGCCCAGTATCTGGTCATCCTTGCGGATCTGCACACCCACACCTTTTGCCACCGAGGTTTTCGACAGGGTCAGAGCATTCCCGATATTTCCAGGATTTGCCACATCCGTCAGGGTGACATAGGCGTTGGTCAACGAACCTGGAATGCCGCCCTTGCACAACAACGAGATGAGGAAGGAGCGGGGAGCACCGGTTGAGCCGATTGAGGTGAGTTTTTGAGTGACAGTCTGGGCCATGCGCACGGGCTCCGGCGCCTGTGGGGTACAAGTGGGCACCCTGGGCCGGAGGACGACAGGCGAGGAAAAGCTGTATTGAGCGAGAATCTGGCCAAATGCATCAGTCGCGCGTTCGTACAGGAAATCGCTGTCCAGCACGCCACCTGCAGTGATATCGCCATCTGCGGTCTTGATCAACTCAACTTTGACATCGGAAAGTTGATATGCAAAAGATCCGGGGTGATCGGAATGCTCCGAAGTACTTACAGGCGCAGCACCATGTATAGTCGAAACCCTCATTCCAATACCCTCGACTGTCGTCGGGTATATATTATTGACTGGTGTAGATTTACCTACGCTATAGCCCATGACCCGTTGCTTACAATTCATCAATCTATCGCCAATTCCATTACTCAGTACCGCCACAGCGGCTTTTGAGTAAATCACCGTGTTCTTGGCCACAGTGGGATTGAATTCTGGGGGATTGAAATTACTGAACACATACTTGTAATAGCCTGCCCCATCACTTGTATCTTTAATTTCGCATTGGGACCATGCGGAGGTGGCCATCATTGCCAAAATAAATATCATGACAGCCTTGTTTATTCTGCAAAAAGCACCTGCGAATATATGCATTTTGAATACCTCCGGATAATAAAAAATTCCAAGGCCGCATTTCCTTGGTAAATTTTCAATCATAGGGACCTTTCATCCGAGATGAAATCAGATCAATCTGATTCAAGGTCTGCCCGGTGCCATGAAGGTCGTGGCGAGGCAGGCGATGGACAT